>NZ_JAYMHD010000082.1:0-14789 GCF_035656535.1 Streptomyces sp. H51 | reverse complement strand
CGGCATCCGACAGTTCATGGCGACGTATCACCCGACCATGATCCCCGACCAAAGATCATTTGACGACAGACCCTAGCGCGCCGTGGCCCGGCGGGAGGCCGGGTGAGCCCGCGTCAGCTTGCGTCCGCCGCAAGGGCGACACGAACGGGTGAAGCAGTGGGCACACGTGTCCGCGGCCGTCTCCACCGGTAACCTCACACCCATGGCCTCACGTCCCTCCGCAGCCAAGAAGCAGCCCGCGAAGAAGGCGGCCGCTCCGGTGAAGGCTCCGGCGAAGCAGGCCGCCGCGGCCGCCGCGAAGAAGGCCCCGGCCAAGAAGGCGCCCGCGAAGAGGGCCGCGAGGAAGTCCGCGCCGCCGCCCAGGCCGGCGCCGAGCCCGACCGGGGGCTTCTACCGCATCGTGCGCGCCCTCTGGCTGGGCGTGGCGCATGCCGTGGGCGCCGTCTTCCGCGGGATAGGGCAGGGCGCCAGGAACCTCGACCCGGCACACCGCAAGGACGGCGTCGCGCTGCTGCTGCTCGGCATCGCCCTGATCGTCGCCGCGGGCACCTGGGCCGACCTGCAGGGCCCCGTCGGCGACCTCGTCGAGATCCTGGTGACCGGCTCCTTCGGCCGTCTCGACCTGCTCGTGCCGATCCTGCTCGCGGTCGTCGCGGTGCGCTTCATCCGCCACCCCGAGAAGCCCGAGGCCAACGGCCGCATCGTGATCGGCCTGTCCGCGCTCGTGATCGGCGTGCTCGGCGAGGTCCACCTCGCCTGCGGCGCCCCCGCCCGCAGCGACGGCATGCAGGCCATACGGGACGCCGGCGGCCTCATCGGCTGGTCCGCGGCGACCCCGCTGACGTACGCCATGGGCGAGGTGCTCGCCGTACCGCTGCTCCTGCTGCTGACGGTCTTCGGGGTGCTCGTGGTGACGGCCACCCCGGTCAACGCGATCCCGCAGCGGCTGCGGATGCTCGGGGTGCGGCTCGGGCTCGTCCACGACCGGCCGCAGTACCCGACCGACGAGGACCTGCGCTACGACGAGCAGTGGCGCGAGGCGCTGCCCGCCGGCCCGCGCCGGGGCGGCCCGGCCCCGGAGGCGTACGACCCCGACTACGCCGAGCAGGAGGCACTCTCGCGGCGCCGTGGCCGCCCCAGGCGCTCCGCGGTGCCGCAGCCGGACATGGAGCGCCGGATGGATGCCGTGGACGTCGCCGCGGCGGCCGCCGCCGCGCTCGACGGCGCCGTCCTGCACGGCATGCCGCCCTCGCCGGTCGTCGCCGACCTCACCCAGGGCGTGAGCGTCGGCGACCGTGAGGAGACCACCCCGGTCCCCACCGCGACGCCCGCCCCGGTGCCCGCCGCGCGGCCGAAGCGGGAGAAGCCCGGATCCCCGGGGAGGCCGGACTCGGGCGTCGCCGACCTCACCAAGGCCCCGCCGGAGGTGCCCCGGGACCTGCCCGCGCGCGCGGAGCAGCTCCAGCTCTCCGGCGACATCACCTACGCCCTGCCGTCCCTGGACCTGCTCGAGCGCGGCGGCCCGGGCAAGGCGCGCAGCGCCGCCAACGACGCCATAGTGGAGGCGCTGACCACCGTCTTCACCGAGTTCAAGGTCGACGCCCGCGTCACCGGCTTCACCCGGGGCCCGACGGTCACCCGCTACGAGGTCGAGCTCGGCCCCGCCGTCAAGGTGGAGCGGATCACCGCGCTGACCAAGAACATCGCGTACGCCGTCGCCAGCCCGGACGTGCGGATCATCAGCCCGATCCCGGGCAAGTCGGCGGTCGGCATCGAGATCCCGAACACCGACCGCGAGATGGTCAACCTCGGTGACGTGCTGCGCCTGGCGGCGGCCGCCGAGGACGACCACCCGATGCTGGTCGCGCTGGGCAAGGACGTCGAGGGCGGCTACGTGATGGCGAACATCGCCAAGATGCCGCACGTGCTGGTCGCCGGAGCGACCGGTTCCGGCAAGTCGTCCTGCATCAACTGCCTGATCACCTCGATCATGATGCGGGCGACCCCGGAGGAGGTCCGCATGGTCCTCGTCGACCCCAAGCGCGTCGAGCTGACCGCCTACGAGGGCATCCCGCACCTGATCACGCCGATCATCACCAACCCGAAGCGGGCCGCCGAGGCGCTGCAGTGGGTCGTCCGCGAGATGGACCTCAGGTACGACGACCTGGCGGCGTACGGCTACCGGCACATCGACGACTTCAACGCGGCCGTGCGGGCGGGCAAGGTGAAGGCGCCCGAGGGCAGCGAACGCGAGCTCCAGCCCTACCCGTACCTGCTGGTCATCGTCGACGAGCTCGCCGACCTGATGATGGTCGCCCCGCGCGACGTCGAGGACGCCATCGTGCGCATCACGCAGCTCGCGCGCGCGGCGGGCATCCATCTGGTGCTCGCCACCCAGCGGCCGTCGGTCGACGTCGTCACCGGTCTGATCAAGGCGAACGTGCCCTCCCGGCTGGCCTTCGCCACCTCCTCGCTCGCCGACAGCCGCGTCATCCTCGACCAGCCCGGCGCCGAGAAGCTCATCGGCAAGGGCGACGGGCTGTTCCTGCCGATGGGCGCGAACAAGCCGGTCCGCATGCAGGGCGCGTTCGTGACCGAGGAGGAGGTCGCGGCCGTCGTCCGGCACTGCAAGGAGCAGATGGCGCCGGTGTTCAGGGACGACGTCACCGTGGGCTCCAAGCAGAAGAAGGAGATCGACGAGGAGATCGGGGACGACCTCGACCTGCTGTGCCAGGCGGCCGAACTCGTCGTCTCCACGCAGTTCGGGTCGACGTCGATGCTCCAGCGCAAGCTGCGCGTCGGCTTCGCCAAGGCCGGCCGGCTCATGGACCTGATGGAGTCCCGGGGCATCGTCGGACCGAGCGAGGGGTCCAAGGCACGTGACGTTCTTGTGAAGGCCGACGAGTTGGACGGAGTGCTCGCGGTGATCCGCGGGGAGGCTTGAGGACAAGCCCCGACCGGTGTGCCGGCGATGCCTGATCGTGACTCACCCGTGAGGGATCCGCGAGCAACCCTTTCCCCGCGGGGAACGTCAAGTTGGGGGAAGTGACGAGCAGTGCCCCCGCCATCGGCGTGTCCGGCCATACCGATGGGCTACAAAGTCCGACCGCCCGGTTGCCCCACCCTTTTCCCACCCCCCTAGACTGAACCTCCAGCACAGGTGGCTTAAACGCTCGAAAGGCGCCCCCGTGTCCCTCGCCAACTCTCCTGAAGACGAGCGTCCGTTCGAAGACGACCGCGAAGAAGCCCGCCTCCCTGTCGGCCGTGCCCTGAAACAGGCGCGCATCGACGCCGGGCTGACCGTGGACGACGTCAGCAACGCCACCCGGGTCCGCATCACCATCGTGCACGCCATCGAGGCGGACGACTTCGCCCCCTGTGGCGGGGACGTCTACGCGCGGGGTCACATCCGGACCCTGGCCAAGGCCGTCCACCTCGATCCGGCGCCGCTGCTGGCGCAGTACGACGCCGAGCACGGCGGCCGGCCCGCCCCGACCCCGGCGGCTCCGCTGTTCGAGGCGGAACGCATCCGCCCCGAACGACGCGGGCCCAACTGGACCGCGGCCATGGTCGCCGCGATCGTCGCCGTGGTCGGCTTCGTCGGGTTCACCGCCTTCCGCGGCGGTGACGACGGCGGCGCCGGCACCCAGGTCGCCGAGGGCTCCACGCCCACGGCCGCCGAGTCCGCCTCCACCACGCCCAAGGGCGGCAAGCCCGCCGACCCCACGCCCGGCCCCTCCGACAGCGCCATCGCGGCCGCGCCCCAGGACAAGGTGACCGTCCAGGTCAGCGCCGCCGACGGACGCAGCTGGATCTCGGCCAAGGACCACAACGGCCGGCTGCTGTTCGACGGACTGCTCAAGCAGGGCGAGTCGAAGACCTTCCAGGACAGCGACAAGATCAACCTGGTCCTCGGCGACGCGGGCGCGATCCAGCTCTACGTCAACGGCAAGAAGATCGAGGACGACTTCCAGCCCGGCTCCGTGGAGCGGCTGACGTACACCAAGGGCGACCCGCAGGTCGGATGACGGGCCGGACGAGCGGTCCGCGGCGGAGCAGGTACGGGGTTGGCCGAGATCGGCCAACCCCGTCGACGTGGGCCGTCAGTGAGACAAAGTAGTCTTGAGCGCATGCCTGAACGCCGTACCGTCGCACTCGTCACCCTTGGCTGCGCCCGTAACGAGGTGGACTCGGAGGAGCTCGCAGGCCGCTTGGAGGCGGACGGCTGGGACCTCGTGGAGGACGCCGCCGAAGCGGACGTCGCAGTCGTCAACACCTGCGGATTCGTCGAGGCCGCCAAGAAGGACTCCGTCGACGCCCTCCTGGAGGCCAACGATCTCAAGGGCCACGGGAGAACCCAGGCCGTCGTGGCGGTGGGCTGCATGGCCGAGCGGTACGGCAAGGAGCTCGCCGACGCCCTCCCGGAGGCCGACGGCGTCCTTGGCTTCGACGACTACGCCGACATCTCCGACCGCCTGCAGACCATCCTGAACGGCGGCATCCACGCCCCCCACACCCCGCGCGACCGGCGCAAGCTGCTGCCGATCAGCCCCGCCGAGCGGCAGCAGTCCGCCGCCGGCGTCGCGCTGCCCGGGCACGGCCCGGCCGACCTCCCGGAGGGCGTCGCCCCGGTCTCCGGCCCGCGCGCGCCCCTGCGCCGCCGGCTGGACGGCTCCCCGGTCGCCTCGGTGAAGCTGGCCTCCGGCTGCGACCGGCGCTGCTCCTTCTGCGCCATCCCCTCCTTCCGCGGCTCCTTCATCTCCCGCCGCCCCGGCGACGTGCTGGGCGAGACGCGGTGGCTGGCCGAGCAGGGGGTGAAGGAGGTCATGCTGGTCTCCGAGAACAACACCTCCTACGGCAAGGACCTGGGCGACATCCGCCTGCTGGAGTCCCTGCTGCCCGAGCTCGCCGAGGTCGACGGCATCGAGCGGATCCGGGTCAGCTACCTCCAGCCGGCCGAGATGCGCCCCGGACTCATCGACGTGCTGACCTCCACGCCGAAGATCGCCCCCTACTTCGACCTGTCCTTCCAGCACTCCGCCCCCGGCGTGCTGCGCGCGATGCGCCGGTTCGGGGACACCGACCGGTTCCTGGAACTGCTCGACACCATCCGCGGCAAGGCCCCGCAGGCCGGTGTGCGCTCCAACTTCATCGTCGGCTTCCCCGGCGAGTCCGAGGCCGACCTGGCCGAGCTGGAGCGCTTCCTGAACGGTGCCCGGCTGGACGCCATCGGCGTCTTCGGCTACTCCGACGAGGAGGGCACCGAGGCCGCCGGCTACGACGGCAAGCTCGACGCGGACGTCGTCGCCGAGCGGCTGGCCCGCGTCTCCCGGCTGGCCGAGGAACTCGTCTCGCAGCGCGCCGAGGAGCGCCTGGGCGAGACCGTGCACGTGCTCGTGGAGTCCGTCGACGACGAAGGGGTGTACGGCCGCGGGGCGCACCAGGCGCCCGAGACGGACGGCCAGGTGCTGCTCACCGGCGGCGAAGGGCTCGTCGTCGGCCGTATGGTCGAGGCGAAGGTGGTCGGCACGGAGGGTGTCGACCTGGTGGCCGAGCCGGTGACCGGCTCGCTCGGATGTAGTGAGGAGGCGGGCAGATGACCGGAGTGCCGGCATCGGCGGCGAACGGCTCCTCCAAGGCGGCTTCCTCGAGACCCGCCGGCACCACCGATTCCGAGACGGCGGGCGGCGCCCGGCCCGCGCGGGGCGGAAAGCTGGCGGCCGCGGCCGTCAACCAGGCCAGCGTGTGGAACATCGCCAACCTGCTGACCATGCTCCGGCTGCTGCTCGTGCCGGGCTTCGTCGCGCTGATGCTGGCCGACGGCGGGTACGACCCGGCGTGGCGCTCGCTGGCCTGGGCGGCCTTCGCCATCGCCATGATCACCGACCTGTTCGACGGTCACCTGGCGCGCACCTACAACCTCGTGACCGACTTCGGGAAGATCGCCGATCCCATCGCCGACAAGGCGATCATGGGGGCCGCGCTGATCTGTCTGTCCGCGCTGGGCGACCTGCCGTGGTGGGTCACGATCGTCATCCTCGGCCGGGAACTCGGGATCACGCTGCTGCGTTTCCTGGTCATCCGCTACGGCGTCATCCCGGCGAGCCGCGGCGGCAAACTGAAGACGCTCACCCAGGGCGTCGCGGTGGGGATGTACGTCCTGGCGCTCACGGGCTGGCTGGCTTCGCTGCGGTTCTGGGTGATGGGAGCGGCGGTCGTCCTGACCGTGGTGACCGGGCTGGACTATGTGAGACAGGCCATTGTGCTGCGCAGGCAGGGGATCGCCGCCCGCGGGGCCGCGTCGGAGGAGACGGAACAGTGAGTTCCGAGGCCGCCGACCTGGTGCGACTACTGACCGTGCGGGGTGAGACCCTGGCGGTCGCCGAGTCGCTGACCGGCGGCCTGGTCGCGGCGGAGATCACGGCCGTCCCCGGGGCCTCCAAGGTCTTCCGCGGCTCGGTGACGGCCTACGCGACCGAACTGAAGCACGACCTGCTGGGCGTGGACGCGACCCTGCTGGCCCGGCGCGGGGCGGTCGACCCACAGGTCGCGGCGCAGATGGCGGCCGGTGTCCGCAAGGCGCTCGGTGCCGACTGGGGTCTGGCGACCACCGGCGTGGCCGGCCCCGCCGCCCAGGACGGCCGGCCGGTCGGGACGGTCTTCGTCGCCGTGGAGGGGCCGTTCGGCCCTGGTTCCGGTTCTGCCGCTGGCGGAAAAGTAGAGGCCCTGCGGTTGAACGGCGACCGCGCGGAAATTCGTATGGAGAGTGTACGCAGCGTGCTCGCGCTGCTGCTGAGGCAGCTGTCGGGCGAACAGACCGGAAATGAGCTGGCACAGGATACGGAACAGAACGGGGGGTTTTGATGTTTGCAGCCCTGAGTGAACACGACATCGCTCCCCGCACGGCCGCGGCGCGAGGCGGTACGGTGGGGCGAGAAGGATGCGGCTACGCGGTCCGAGGAGGGAGCCACCGATGATTCTGCTCCGTCGCCTGCTGGGTGACGTGCTGCGTCGGCAGCGCCAGCGCCAGGGCCGTACTCTGCGCGAAGTCTCCTCGTCCGCCCGAGTCTCACTCGGCTATCTCTCCGAGGTGGAGCGGGGGCAGAAGGAGGCTTCCTCCGAGCTGCTCGCCGCCATCTGCGACGCGCTGGACGTACGGATGTCCGAGCTCATGCGGGAAGTGAGCGACGAACTCGCCCTCGCCGAGCTGGCCCAGTCTGCTGCGGCCACCCCCAGCGAGCCCGTACCCACGCGGGTTCGTCCGATGCTGGGTTCCGTGTCGGTGACCGGTGTGCCACCGGAGCGGGTGACCATCAAGGCGCCCGCCGAGGCGGTGGACGTGGTCGCCGCGTGACACTCACCCGCGCGGGTGCGTGACACGGTACAGGGATTGTGCGAGGCCCCGGCCGGGGCTTCTCCAGATCGTCCAGATCGGCTGGACTGTCCGGAGAGGCGCCGGCCGGGGCCCTCGTGCATGGTGGGAGGGGCCGGGCCGACGGGTCGGCCGGTGGCGGGCGGTGGGCGGTGCGCCCGTGTGCCCCTCGGTGCGCCCTGTCCGCCGGTGCGGAAGGCGCCGTAGCGTCGGGCTGGAGGTGACGTCCATGGCACGGCCGGCGGTGCGCTGGGGGGCGGTGGTCGGGCTCGGGGCGCTGTGGTGGTGGGCCGTGCTGCGGATAGCCCTGGCGCCCGGCGCGGGGGTGCTGGAGGGGGCCGTCGTGGCCGGGGGATGGGGGCTGAGCCTGTTGCCGGTGCACTGTGTGCCGAAGGCGCGGGCGACGGGCGCTGTCCAGGGGGCGCGGGAGCGGGCCGCGCGGACGGGGCGCCCGACTACCACGGCATCGCCACCCCGCCGTTCGGACGCAGGATCTGACCCGTCGTGAACGACGAGGCGTCGGAGGCCAGGTAGAGCACGGTGTGGGCGACGTCCTCCGGTTCGCCGACCCGGCCCAGCGGGGACGTCCGGGCCATCAGCGCTTCGGTCCTCGCCTGCTCCCCGGCCTCGTGGCGGTCGGTCATGGGTGTGCGGATCCAGCCCGGCGCGACCGCGTTCACGCGGATCCCGTGCCGGCCGACCTCGCTCGCCAGCGTCCTGGTCAACTGGACCACGGCCGCCTTGGCGACGCCGTAGCAGAGCAGGCCGGGGCGGCCGGTGTCGACGGCGCCGGACGCCATGGTGACGATGCTGCCCGCGGTTTCCCGGGCGAGCATCAGCCGCGTGGCCTCCTGGCAGGCGTACAGCACCCCCTTGAAGTTGACGCCCAGGACCCGGTCGAGGTCCTCGTCCCGGGTCTGCAGGACCGGGCTGGTGTGCATGATGCCGGCGATCGCGGCCATCACGTCCAGGCGTTCGCAGGCGGCGACGGCACGGCGCAGCTGTTCGCGGTCGGTGACGTCGAGGCGGTGGGTGCGGGCCGTGCCGCCGGCCGACTCGATCAGGGCCGCCGTCTCGTGCAGGCCCTCGGCGTCGCGGTCGGCGCAGTGGACCGTGGCGCCGGCTTCGGCGAGCAGTACGGCCGAGGCACGGCCGATGCCGCCCGCGGCCCCGGTGACGAATGCGGTGCGTCCGGTGAGGTCGTACGCCTTGACGGGCATGTGGGGACCGTACGAGGGTTTCTGACGGGTCGTCAATCAGTTGGGCGGAGGGCTGTTCCGCGCGCCGGTGTGGAGCGGGGCGCGGGGCCCGACTGGCAGAACGGACACCAGTACGTGGGGCGTTCACGGGAGCCGTCGCCCTGGTCGGCCACGCGCACCGGCGTCCCGCAGCGCAGGCAGGGGCGGGGCGCGCGGCCGTACACGAACAGGTCCTGGCCGCGACGGCCGGTCGTGCTGCGGACCGGGCGTTCGCGGTTGGCCTCCAGCAGCTTCTTCGCCAGCACGGGCAGCTGCGCGGTGCGGTCGGCGGGCAGGGCGCCGACGGGGAGCCACGGCGTCACGCCGAGCAGGAAGCACAGCTCGCTCTTGTACACGTTGCCGATGCCGGCGAGGTTGCGCTGGTCGAGCAGGGCCTCGCCCAGGGGGCGGGCGGGGTCCGCGACGAGGTTGGCGAGCGCCTGGTCCGGGTCCCAGTCCGGGCCGAGGAGGTCGGGTCCCAGATGGCCGACGGCGCGCTCCTCGTCGCGGGTGCGCAGCAGTTCCAGGACGGGGAGACGGTAGCCGACGGCCGTGCGGTCGGCGGTGCCGAGGATCGCGCGGATCTGGTGGGCGGGGCCGCCGGTCCAGCGCCGGCCGGGCTCGTACACCTTCCAGGCGCCGTCCATCCGCAGGTGCGAGTGGAGCGTCAGGCCGCCCTCGACGCGGGTCAGCAGGTGCTTGCCGCGGGAGGTGACGTCCAGGACGGTGCGGCCGGTGAGGTCGGCCGTGGCGAACCGGGGCACCAGCAGGTCGCTGCGGGTCAGCACCTGGCCGGCCAGGGCGCCGTGCAGCCGCCTCGCCGCCTGCCAGACCGTGTCTCCTTCGGGCATGGGTCAAGGGTTGCACGGGGAGCGGGGAGCGGGGTGCGGGGTGCGGGGAGTGGAGACGGGCGGGGGCGGGTGCGGGCGTCTATGCGCGCAGGCGCAGGCCGCGGGGGGTGGCGATGAAGCCGGCTCCTTCCAGCAGGGCGCCGATGGGGGAGGTGAGGGCCTGGGCGCCGTTGATCCGTTCCACCGTGACGGTGCCGAGGGAGCCCGCCCGCGCCGCTGCGGCCAGGGCGGCGGAGGCCCGGGGCAGACGGGGGTCGTCGGGGCCCGGGCCGTCCGTGCCGGCGGGCCAGGCCAGCAGGGTCTTGCCGCCGCGCTCCATGTACAGCGTCAGCTCACCGTCCACCAGCACCACGAGAGAGCCCGCCTTGCGGCCGGGCTTGTGCCCGGCGCCGGTCGGGGGCTCCGGCCAGGGCAGGGCTGCCCCGTAGGCGTTCGCCGGATCGGCGGCGGCGAGGACGACGGCTCCCGTGTCGGCGGAGCGCTGGGGGCCGAGATGGGGGGAGCCGGGGCCGAAGGCCCGGTCGTGGCCGGCGGCGGGCCGGGAGCCGCGGAATCCCTGACCCGCCGCGTCGCGGGGGGACGTGTACTCGTGCGGAGCGGGGTTCCAGGAGGCGAAGTCGTCGGGACCCAGGGTGTCGAATTCGGGGTCGGGGTGGAGGAACGGCTGGTCGTCGGGCGGGTTGAAGCCGTCGACGCCGGTGAGCGCGCCGTTCCGGGACGGCCGGTCGGGCAGGGGCTCGCCCCGGTCGCGGGCGTTCGACACCGCGCGCAGTCGGTCCACCGCGCCGTCCATCGCGAACTGGGCCGCGCCGAGTCCCTCCACCACGTAACCACGGCGCGCCTGGCCGCTCTCCTCGAAGACGGACAGGACGCGGTACGTCGCCGAGAAGCCGCCCTCCACGCCCTCCGCGGCCACGGCGCCCCGGGTGACCACGCCGTGCCGGTCCAGCAGGGTGCGGGCCAGCGCGTGCGCGCGCACGGTCGTATCGGGTTCGCGTGCCGGGAGCAGGGACCAGCGGCCGGCGACCGTGGGCGGGCCGGTGCGTGAGGCGGTGCGGGCGGCGGCGGTCAGGGAGCCGTAGCGGCCGCGCGGGACCGCGCGCTTGGCGCGGTGGGCCGTGGAACCCGCGGTGCGGCCCGAGCCCAGCAGGGACCGCAGGGGCGCGAGCGTGTCGTTCGTCAGGCGTCCGGACCAGGCCAGGTCCCACACGACGTCGGCGAGCTGGGGGTCGGTTGCCTCCGGGTGGGTCGTCGCGCGGACCTGGTCGGCGATCTGGCGGAAGAACAGGCCGTAGCCGCCGGAGAGGGCGTCCAGGACGGACTGGTGGAGCGCCGTCAGCTCCAGCGGGGCGGGCGGGGGCAGCAGCAGCGGGGCCGCGTCCGCCATGTAGAGGGAGAGCCAGCCGTCCTTGCCGGGGAGGGCGCCCGCGCCGGCCCACACCACCTCTCCGGAGGCCGTCAGCTCGTCCAGCATCGCGGGGGCGTAGCCGGCGACGCGGGACGGCAGGACCAGCTTCTCCAGGGCCGAAGCGGGAACGGAGGCGCCCTGCAACTGCTCGACGGCGCGCACCAGACCGTCGACGCCGCGCAGTCCGTGCCCCTTGCCGATGTGCTGCCACGGAGGCAGGAACTGGGCGAGCGCGGCGGGCGGCACCGGCTCCAGTTCGTGCCGCAGGGCGGCGAGGGAACGACGGCGCAGCCGCCGCAGCACCGCCGCGTCGCACCACTCCTGGCCGATGCCGGCCGGGTGGAACTCCCCCTGCACGACGCGGCCGCTCGCGGCGAGGCGCTGCAGGGCGCCCTCCGTGACCGCGACGCCGAGACCGAAGCGGGCCGCCGCCGTGACCGAGGTGAACGGGCCGTGGGTGCGCGCGTAGCGTGCGAGAAGGTCGCCGAGGGGATCCTTCACCGGTTCCGTGAAGGCCTCCGGGACGCCGACCGGGAGCGCCGTGCCGAGCGCGTCGCGCAGGCGGCCCGCGTCCTCGATCGCCGCCCAGTGGTCGGCGCCGGCGACACGGACACGGATCGCGCGCCGGGCCCCGGCGAGTTCCCGGGCCCAGTGCGGCTGCGCGCCGCGTTCGGCCAGCTCGGCGTCCGTGAGCGGGCCGAGCAGCCGCAGCAGGTCGGCCACGCCTTCGGCGTCCTTGACGCGTCGGTCCTCGGTCAGCCACTGCAGTTCCCGCTCCAGTTCGGCCAGCACCTCGGCGTCCAGGAGCTCGCGCAGCTCCGCCTGACCGAGCAGCTCGGCCAGCAGACGCGAGTCCAGGGACAGCGCGGCCGCGCGGCGCTCGGCCAGCGGGGAGTCCCCCTCGTACAGGAACTGGGCGACGTACCCGAAGAGGAGGGAGCGGGCGAAGGGCGACGGCTCCGGTGTGGTGACCTCGACCAGGCGTACCCTGCGCGACTCCAGGTCGCCCATCAGCTCGACCAGTCCGGGCACGTCGAAGACGTCCTGGAGGCACTCGCGGACCGCCTCCAGGACGATCGGGAACGAGCCGAACTCGCTCGCCACCTGCAGCAGCTGGGAGGCGCGCTGACGCTGCTGCCACAGCGGGGTGCGGCGGCCCGGGTTGCGGCGCGGCAGCAGCAGCGCGCGGGCGGCGCACTCGCGGAAGCGGGAGGCGAACAGGGCCGAGCCGCCGACCTGGTCGGTGACGATCTGGTCGACCTCGCCCTTGTCGAAGACGACGTCCGCGGCGCCGACGGGGGCCTGCTCCGCGTCGTACTCCCTGCCCGCCTTCGACGGTTCCTGGTCCAGCAGGTCCAGGCCCATCAGGTCGGCGTCGGGCAGGCGCAGGACGATACCGTCGTCGGCGTGCATGACCTGGGCGTCCATGCCGTAGCGCTCGGAGAGCTTGGCGCCGAGCGCCAGGGCCCACGGGGCGTGGACCTGGGCGCCGAAGGGGGAGTGGACGACGACCCGCCAGTCGCCGAGCTCGTCGCGGAACCGCTCCACGACGATCGTGCGGTCGTCCGGCACGTGGCCGCAGGCCTCGCGCTGTTCGTCGAGGTACGACAGGACGTTGTCCGCGGCCCAGGTGTCCAGCCCCGCCGCGAGGAGGCGGAGCCGGGCGTCCTCCTTCGACAGCGCGCCGATCTCGCGCAGGAACGCGCCCACCGCGCGGCCCAGTTCCAGCGGGCGGCCCAGCTGATCGCCCTTCCAGAAGGGGAGGCGGCCCGGGACACCGGGGGCCGGGGAGACGAGGACGCGGTCGCGCGTGATGTCCTCGATGCGCCAGGAGCTGGTGCCGAGCGTGAAGACGTCCCCGACCCGCGACTCGTAGACCATCTCCTCGTCCAGCTCGCCGACCCGGCCGCCGCCCTTCTTGGGGTCGGCCCCGGCGAGGAACACGCCGAACAGACCGCGGTCCGGGATCGTGCCCCCGGAGGTCACGGCGAGGCGCTGGGCGCCGGGGCGGCCCGTGACGGTGCCGGTGACCCGGTCCCACACCACGCGCGGGCGCAGCTCGGCGAAGGCGTCGGAGGGGTAGCGGCCGGCGAGCATGTCCAGGACCCCTGTGAACGCCGACTCGGGGAGGGAAGCGAAGGGCGCGGCGCGGCGGACCGTGGCGAGCAGGTCGTCCACCTGCCAGGTGTCCAGCGCCGTCATCGCGACCAACTGCTGGGCGAGCACGTCCAGGGGGTTTGACGGCACCTTCAGGGACTCGATGGCGCCGGTGCGCATGCGTTCGGTGACGACGGCTGCCTGGACGAGGTCGCCGCGGTACTTCGGGAAGACCACGCCGGTGCTGACCGCGCCGACCTGGTGGCCCGCGCGGCCCACGCGCTGGAGGCCGGAGGCCACGGACGGGGGTGACTCGACCTGGACCACGAGGTCGACGGCGCCCATGTCGATGCCCAGTTCGAGGCTGGAGGTGGCCACGACGGCGGGGAGGCGGCCTGCTTTGAGGTCCTCTTCGACGAGGGCGCGCTGTTCCTTGGAGACCGAGCCGTGGTGGGCGCGGGCGATGACGGACGGGGCGCCCTGGGCCGCCCCGGAGCCGCCCATCAGCTGGGCGGGAGCGTGGTGTTCGTCGAGGGTTTCGCCGGTTGCCCGTTCGTAGGCGATCTCGTTGAGGCGGTTGCAGAGGCGCTCGGCGAGGCGGCGGGAGTTCGCGAACACGATCGTGGAGCGGTGGGACTGGACCAGGTCGGTGATCCGCTCCTCGACGTGCGGCCAGATCGACGGGCGCTCCGCGCCCCCCTCCGAACCGTCGGCGACGGGGGAGCCGCCCAGCTCGCCCAGGTCCTCCACCGGGACGACCACCGAGAGGTCGAACTCCTTGCCCGACGCCGGCTGGACGATCTCCACCTTGCGGCGGGGGGAGAGGAAGCGGGCGACCTCGTCGACCGGGCGGACCGTCGCCGACAGGCCGATGCGGCGGGCCGGCTTCCCGAGCAGCTCGTCCAGGCGCTCCAGGGAGAGCGCCAGGTGGGCGCCGCGCTTGGTGCCCGCGACGGCGTGGACCTCGTCGAGGATCACCGTCTCGATGCCGGTCAGCGCGTCGCGGGTGGCCGAGGTCAGCATCAGGAACAGGGACTCGGGGGTGGTGATCAGGATGTCCGGGGGGCGGGTGGAGAGCGCGCGGCGCTCGGCCGCCGGGGTGTCGCCCGAGCGGATGCCGACCTTGATCTCGGGTTCGGGCAGGCCCAGGCGTACGGCCTGCTGGCGGATGCCGGTCAGGGGGCTGCGGAGGTTGCGCTCGACGTCGACCGCGAGGGCCTTGAGGGGGGAGACGTAGAGGACTCGGCAGCGCTTCTTCGGGTCGGCCGGCGGGGGTGCGGAGGCCAGTTCGTCCAGTGCGGCGAGGAAGGCGGCCAGGGTCTTGCCGGAGCCGGTGGGGGCCACGACCAGCACGTCCGAGCCCTCGCGGATGGCCTGCCACGCGCCGGCCTGGGCGGTTGTGGGCGCGTGGAAGGCGCCCGTGAACCATCCACGGGTGGCGGGGGAGAAGCCGTCCAGGGCTCGGCGTGCGGAGCTGACCATGGGTCCATCCTGCACCCGGGGACTGACAATGCGGGGTGCCTGCGGCGGCCTGCGCGGGCTTCGGGGGGCGGGGGGCGGCTGCGGTGGCTTGCGCGGTTCGGTGGGGGTGCGTTGTGCCTGCGGCGGCATGGCGCGGGGTGCCTGCGGCGGCCTGTGGCGGTCCGGTGGGGGTGCGCGGGGCGCGGGTTGCGTGGTCGCGGTTCGGTGCGGGTGCGTGGTGGGGTGCCTGCGGCGGCCTGTGCGGGCTTCGGGGGGCGGGGGCGCCTGCGGTGGCTTGCGCGGTTCGGTGGGGGTGCGTTGTGCCTGCGGCGGCATGGCGCGGGGTGCCTGCGGCGGCCTGT
>NZ_JAYMHD010000081.1:0-166013 GCF_035656535.1 Streptomyces sp. H51 | reverse complement strand
GGCGGTGACCAGCTCCCGCAGCGGATGCCGGGCCAGCACCGCGTCCACCTCCGGCGTCAACGCCGCCGCCAGCCGGGTGGCCACGGGCAGCGAGTCGTCGTCCAGGGTCTCGGCGGCCGCCAGCACCGTGGCGCGCGCCCCCTCGGGCACCCCGGCGGCAGCCCGCCGGTACAGCTCGCCGCCTTCCTCCAGGACCAGCCCGGTGTCGATGCCGGCGGGGACCTTGACGCGGGCGCGGTGGCGCCAGGCGGTGACCGGGTCGCTCCAGGCCTCCACGTGGTAGGTCCAGCGGCCGGTGGCGTCGGGTGTGACGGTGGCGCCCCAGCGGTCGGTGCCGGGCGCCAGTTCCCGCATCGGCGTCCACGGGCCCGGACGGCCCTCCGGACCGGTCAGGACCACGTTCGCGGCGACCGCGGTGTGCCCCTCGCCGAACACGGTCGCCGTGACGTCGAACGATTCGCCCACGACCGCCTTCGCCGGGTGCCTGCCGCACTCGACGAGCGGCCGGACGTCGCGTACCGGGATGCGGCCGATGGCCTGGGACCAGCTCATGGGTGTCACCTCCGCCGTGCTCGAGGCCGGACCCGTTGGCCCGGCCGGGGGTACAAGCCGCGCCGGAAGGATCTAGCTCCGCGCGGGGGTACGGCGCGCCGCCGCGGGTGGGGCGCGCAGGCCGGCGGGGGCCGTGCCGGTCCGGTCGTCCTCGTCCCGCAGGTAGGAGATCAGGGTGCTGTGCAGATAGCGTTCGGCCGCGTCGGCGGCCTCGCGGGCGCAGCGCTTCCCCATGAGCACGCAGAGGGTGTAGCCGGAGTCCTCGAAGGTGGCCCGCACCGCGCGGTCCGAGGGGGATGCGAGCATCGCGCGTTCCCAGGCCCGGTACCGCCGCAGTTGCCGGGCGACTTCGGCCTTGGCCGGCAGCAGCATGGCGCCGTTCACCTCCCGGGACTCGATGGCACGTCTCCCGACCGTCGGGCGGTGACCGGGCACGGGCGCGCACGGTCCGTTACGGGCAATCGAGGTCTTCACACATGGTGCACGGGTGATGACGCATCGTCTTGTTGGGGATTCAACGACCTTCGGCGGCCTTCTCGTGTTGCACGAATGGCGTACCGCTCTCACTCTTGAGGTGACTCAGGAGCGATCAGCGCTCACGCTCCGCGTTCGGGGCCCGTCCCGCGGGGACGGGGAGGAGCGGGGACTTCGCCGGTGAGGAGCCAACGAGATGAAGACCGCAGTGCCCTGCTACTACCACCTCGACGTGGAAGTCAGCCCCGATCGGGTCCGACAGGTCAGGCGCATCCTGGCCGCTCACCTCCGGTTCTGGAACCTCGACAACCTCGTCGAGCCCGTCTGTCACGGCACCGGGCTGCTGCTCGAGGCCATCGACGAGCACTCCACGGACAAGAACACCTCGATCGAGATGTGGTGGAACGGCCAGCATCTCATCACCGCCATCGGCGGCAACGACTCCCAGCTGCGCCCGGACCAGGACCTGCGGAGCTGCCTGCAGTGGATCGCCGCCATGAGCGACGGATGGGGCTGCTGCGCCACCGACAACGGCAGCAAGGTCATCTGGTTCTCGCAGCGCGCCCGCGCCGGCGAACGCGTCCCGCTGGTGCCCACGGCGCCCGCGCCGAGCCTGCGCGAGGGGCTCCAGGTCCCCCGCGAGGTCCCGGTCGTCGCGCTCGCCGGCGCGGCCGACGGCACCGGCGCCCTCCAGGACGCCCGGTGACGGCCAGGCGACGGCGCAAGGCAGGGGTGCCCGTGTGGAGCGGGCACCCCTACCCGTTGGGCGCCTCCTTCGACGGCGAGGGCACGAACTTCGCCCTGTTCAGCGAGGTCGCGGAACACGTCGAACTGGTCCTCGTCGACGACGACGGCGGCGAGCGCCGCGTCCCGGTGGCGGAGGCCGACGGGTTCGTCTGGCACTGCTACCTGCCCGGCGTCGGACCGGGGCAGCGCTACGGCTACCGGGTGCACGGCCCCTGGCACCCGGAGCTGGGCCACCGCTGCAATCCGGCGAAGCTGCTCCTCGACCCGTACACCCGCGCGGTGGACGGGCAGGTGGACGATCACCCCTCCCTCTTCGAGCGGGCCTCGCACGGCCGGTCCCGGGCCGACAGCGCCGGGCACACCATGCTCGGTGTGGTGACCGACCCCGCCTTCGACTGGGGCGACGACCGGCCGCCCGACCGGCCGTACGCCGACACGGTGATCTACGAGGCCCACGTCAAGGGCCTCACCTGCACCCACCCCGACGTGCCCGCCGGTCTGCGCGGCACCTACGCCGGCCTGGCCCACCCCGCGGTCCTGGAGCACCTCACCTCGCTGGGGGTGACCGCGGTGGAGCTGATGCCGGTCCACCAGTACGTGCAGGACGGTGTGCTGCGGGGCCGTGGGCTGTCCAACTACTGGGGCTACAACACGATCGGCTTCTTCGCCCCGCACAACGGCTACGCCGCCCGCGGCAGCCGCGGCCGGCAGGTCACCGAGTTCAAGACGATGGTGAAGGCGCTGCACGCGGCCGGCCTCGAAGTGATCCTGGACGTCGTCTACAACCACACCGCCGAGGGCAACGAGCGCGGCCCCACCCTGTCCTTCCGCGGCATCGACAACGCCTCGTACTACCGCCTGGTGGACGGCGACTGGAAGCACTACTACGACACCACCGGCACCGGCAACAGCCTGCTGATGCGGCACCCCTACGTGCTCCAGCTGATCATGGACTCGCTGCGGTACTGGGTCACCGAGATGCACGTCGACGGCTTCCGCTTCGACCTCGCGGCGACGCTGGCGCGGCAGTTCCACGAGGTGGACCGGCTGTCGGCGTTCTTCGACCTCATCCAGCAGGACCCGGTGATCAGCCGGGTCAAGCTGATCGCCGAGCCGTGGGACGTGGGCGAGGGCGGCTACCAGGTGGGCAACTTCCCGCCGCTGTGGTCGGAGTGGAACGGCAAGTACCGTGACGCCGTACGGGACTTCTGGCGCGGGGAGCCGCACACGCTCGGCGAGTTCGCCTCCCGGCTGACCGGCTCCTCCGACCTGTACCAGCACAACCGGCGCCGTCCGCGTGCCAGCGTCAACTTCGTGACCGCGCACGACGGGTTCACCCTGCGCGACCTGGTCTCGTACAACGACAAGCACAACGAGGCCAACGGCGAGGACAACCAGGACGGCGAGAGCCACAACCGGTCCTGGAACTGCGGCGTGGAGGGCGAGACGGACCGTCCCGCCGTCCTGGAACTGCGCGCCCGCCAGCAGCGCAACTTCCTCACCACGCTGCTGCTGTCGCAGGGCATCCCGATGCTGTCCCACGGCGACGAACTCGGCCGCACCCAGCGCGGCAACAACAATGCCTACTGCCAGGACAACGAGGTCTCCTGGATCGACTGGCGGCTGACCGAGGAGCAGCGCGGCCTGGTGGACTTCACCCGGTACGTCATCGGACTGCGCCGCGCCCACCCCGTGCTGCGCCGCCGCCGGTTCTTCCGCGGGGAGACCGTCCGTCGCGCCGGCCAGCCGCTGCCGGACCTGGTGTGGCTGGCGCCGGACGCGCTGGAGATGACGGAGGAGGACTGGCACCGGTCCGACGCGCACTCCGTCGGGGTCTTCCTCAACGGCGACGCCATCGCCGAACTCGACGCGCGCGGCCGGCGCGTGGTGGACGACTCCTTCCTGCTGCTGTTCAACGGCTACTGGGAGCCGATGACGTTCCGGCTGCCGGACGTCGCCTACGGCGAGCGCTGGCGGACACTCCTCGACACGGCCGAGGCGCAGGACGCCCCCGACGAGGTGGAGCACAAGGCGGGTACGGAGATGACCGTGGAGGCGCGCAGCCTGGTCGTGCTGTCGCGGCCCTCCCACGCCGCGCGGTGAGGCGGGGGCGGGGGCGGGGGAGCGTGCCGCTTCGGCGCTCGCCCGTCCCCGCCGTACCGCGGTCCCTCGGCTCTCACGGCCCCCCTCGCGGCCCTGGCGCTCGCGCGGTGCCCGCGGGCTGTCAGTGCTCGCGGCGTGAGGTCACCGTGAACTGGGCGCCGTCGCGGTCGCGCAGCACGGCCTCCTCGCTGCCCTTCGACAGGACGCTGCCGCCGTGCCGCTCCGCGGCCCGGACGCTGGCTTCCACGTCCACGACGGCGAAGTGGACCTGCCAGTGGGGCCGGATCCGCGGGTCGGGGGCCGCTCCCAGGGCGCCCGACTCGATGCGCGCCACCACGTCGCCCTGGCTGCGCAGCACGACCTCCCCGCCCTCGTAGCCGACCTCGCAGCAGCCGGGCTTCCCCGTCGCCCAGCCGAGGACCTCGCCGTAGAAGATCGCGGCGTCGAAGGCGTCGCGCGTGTGCAGCCGGATGAAGGTCGGGGCCGCGCGGCGCCAGCTCTCCCACTCCGAGACCAGTTCCCCTTCCCAGATCCCGAACGTCGCGCCGTCGCGGTCGGCCAGCAGCGCCGCCCGGCCCGGCGGGAAGGAGATCGGCCCCACCGCCGTCGTGCCGCCGCGCTCCTGTGCCCGGGCCACGGCCTGGTCCGCGCCGGGCACGGCGAAGTACGGCGTCCATGTCACGACCATCTGCCACATGGTGGCCACGGCGGCGATCCCGGCGACGGGCGTGCCGTCCGCCAGCGCGATCCTGAAGTGCTCGCCCAGCTTGGCCGCCCGCCACCGCCAGCCGAACACGGCCGTGTAGAACTCCTCGGTGGCGCGCAGGTCGCGGCTGGTCAGACTCACCCAGCAGGGCGCGCCGAACACGGAGTGCGAGGAGACCACGCTCGTCGCAGGGCCGGGGCGTGTGATGTCGTGGTTCATGGCTCACGTCCAGGTCTCGTCCACCGGCGGCCACCGGTCTGCCACCGGTTTGCCACCAGTGTCCGACCGGAACGGCTCTCCGCGCCTGTCGAGTACCCCGGCGAAGCGGCCGAAACGGCGGCCTCGCCGGGCGGCTCCCCGGTGGCGAGCGCCCGCGCGAGTGACGAGCATGGAAGGGCCGGACACCAGTAGGCCAGCGGCCGGCGGGAGGTGGCCATGCCCGTGGACGGGGGCTCGGACCGGATCGTCGAGCTGCAGCAGGAAGTCGACCAGCTGAAGGAGGCCATCGCCTCGCACGCCGTCGTGGACCAGGCGATCGGCATGGTCGTCGCCCTCGGCCGTCTGTCGCCGGACGAGGGCTGGCAGGTGCTGAAAGAAGTCTCCCAGCACACGAACATCAAACTGCGGAATGTCGCGGAATTGATTCTCATCTGGGGCCGCAACGGAACACTGCCCCCGGAAATTCGCGCTGAATTGGAAGAGGCGCTGGACCGTTACGGTCCCCCGCAGATCCCCGGCGCCCCGCCGCAGTGACGGGACGCCCTGCCGCCCGCTCCCGGTTCAGCCGGTCTGCGTCTGGGGCTGCGTCTGGGTCTGGGGCTGGCTGTCGGTCTGTGCCCCTGGCTGGGTCTGTGCCCGCGGTTGCGCCTGTGTCTCGCTGAGGAGTTCCCTGCGCAGCTCCGCGAAGCAGCCGCTGAGCAGACGTGAGACGTGCATCTGCGAGATGCCGAGCTGCTGCGCGATCCGGCTCTGCGTCATGCCCTTGAAGAACCGCAGGTAGAGGATGGTCCGCTCGCGCTCCGGGAGGGCCTGCAGGCAGGGGGCGACGGCCACCCGGTCGACGACGACGTCGTAGGCCGGGTCGGACCCGCCGACGGTGTCGCTGAGGGCGTACCCCTCGGTGCCCGGCACCTCGGCGTCCAGGGACAGTGCGGAGAAGCACTCCAGGGCCTCCATGCCGGTGCGCACCTCGCTCTCCTCGAGGCTCGTGTACACGGCGATCTCGGCGACGGTCGGGGCGCGTCCCGGGGTCGTCTGCGACAGCTCCTTCACCGCGTGCCGCACCCGGTTGCGCAGGTCCTGGACCCGGCGCGGCACGTGCAGGGTCCACATGTGGTCACGGAAGTGGCGCTTGATCTCACCGGTGACGGTCGGCACCGCGTACGCCTCGAAGGCGTGACCGCGTGCCGGATCGTAGTGGTCGACGGCCTTGACCAGGCCTAGGGCGGCGACCTGGTACAGGTCCTCGAGAGCCTCACCGCGTCCCTTGAAACGGACGGCGATCCGTTCGGCCATGGGCAGCCAGGCCTGGACCAGCTCGTCCCTGAGCGCCTTGCGCTGCGGTCCTTCCGGCAGCCGCGCGAGCCGTTCGAAGGCCCGCGCCGTGTCGGGCGCGTCGTCGTGCGGATGCGGCGTGGTTCCGGTGGTGACGCGCATGGGCGCACCTCCCTCGGCCGGTGCTGTGTGGACAGACACCACGGGAGGGGCGGGCATGGACCTGACGGAGAGCATCCGGGGCCTGCTGCCGGCTCCCGCGGACGTGCCTCCGGTCCGAAGCACTGCGATGCGCATTCCCGTCCGAAGGGATTCCAAAACAACAAGGCCAATACGGTGACGCAAGGCGACCGGGCGATTCTGAATCGTCGCGGGAATTGCCCGCGATCGCCACGGACCGGAATCACAGGAATTCGTCATGTGAGCCCGGCCGCGGCCGGTCCAGGCGCGGCCCGGCTGCTGCCGACACCGCCTGCCGACACCGCCTGCCGGCCTCCCCGGCCGGCGTCCCCGGCCGACACCCGCGGCCGGGGTCCGGCTCGGCGGGTGGCGGGGGTGGCGGGGGTGGCGGGGGTGGCGCGCCCGGCATCGTCGCGGCGTCCTCGCTCCCGGCCCGGCCGGCCCGCTGAGGGAGCCGGCCGAACGTGATGTGCGGCACGCGTGTGCCCGTGCGTTCCGGGGCGCACCGCCGATTGTTCCTGCGCACGGCTTGATCAGCGATCAAAGGGGGTGAACCGGTCGCCCACAGCGCATTCCGCTCATTTGACAGTGCACTGAGCCCACAGATAGGAAGCAGCTCTCTGAGGTCGAGAGGTGGATCGTGTACGAGCCCAACGTGGTCGGGGACTGGCAGGAGTACGACGAGCATGCCGGTCTGCGTGTCCGCGTCCACCGTCTCGAGGCCGCCGAGCCGCCGCGGGGACGTGACGACGCGGCCGCCGGACTGACGTACTTCAGCCTCCGCGTCACCGTGGAGAACCGGGGCAGCCGGAACGTCGGCATCCACCTCGAGGACGGTCAGATCGACGTGCGGACCGGTCCGGACGGTGAGGCCGCCTTCATCGACTGGCGCAACTCGCAGTTCGTCGAGGGCTTCGACGTCTATCCGCTGCGCCGGGTCACCGCCGTGCTCTACGCGGCCGGACCGGAGACGTCGCTGAGCCGGATCGACGTGCAGGTCCAGCTGCGGGTCGACGAGGAGTGGGCCGACCGCCGGATGTGGGTGGGCGGCATCGGACTGCACGAGCAGGGCGCCGGCGCGGCCCCGGGCGCCGGCCGCGACTGCCTGGCCCACCAGGTCAGCAACTACCTGCGGGACCAGGCGGAGAAGGGCACCGCCTGATCCCGCGCGCCGGAGTGCGGGACGCCGTCGGTGATCCCGCGCGCCTCAGTGCGGGATGCCGTCGATGATCTCGCGGGCGCCCTGGCGCAGCAGAGCGACCGCGACCGATGTGCCCAGCGTGGCCGGGTCAAGCCGTCCCGCCCACTCGTGGGCGTTCAGCCGGGTCTTGCCGTCCGGGGTGAACACACAGGCGCTCAGGGACAGTTCACCGCTGCGGTCCACCCGCGCGTACCCGGCGATCGGGCTGTTGCAGTGGCCCTGCAGCACGTGCAGGAACATCCGCTCGGCCGTGGCCTCGCGGTGCGTGTCCGTGTGGCCGAGCCCGCTGACCGCGTCGATGAGGTCCGCGTCGCCCTCCCGGCACTGCAGCGCGAGGATGCCCGCGCCGATCGGCGGCATCATCGTCTCGGGGGAGAGGATCTCGGTGATGACGTCGTCCCGGCCGATGCGCCGCAGGCCGGACACCGCCAGCAGCAGCGCGTCCGCCTCGCCGGCCGCCAGCTTCTCCAGCCGCCGGTTGGCGTTGCCGCGGAAGGGCACGCACTCCAGGTGCGGGTGGGTGGCGGCGAGTTGGGCGACCCGGCGCACGGAAGAGGTGCCGATCCGGGTCCCCTCGGGCAGCTCGTCCAGGGTGAGACCGTCCGGATGGACCAGGGCGTCGCGGATGTCGTCGCGTTCGAGGAACGCGGCGAACGTCGTCCCGGCCGGCAGCGGCCGGTCGGCGGGCACGTCCTTGACGCAGTGCACCGCGAGGTCGGCCTCGCCGGCGAGCAGCGCGGCGTCCACCTCCTTGGTGAAGGCGCCCTTGCCCTCGACCTGGGACAGGTCACCGAGCCACTTGTCACCGGTCGTCCGCACCGGCACGACCTCGGTGCGCACGCCCGGGTGACGGACCGTCAGTTCCGCTCGTACACGCTCCACTTGGGCGAGCGCCATCGGCGAGTCACGGGAGACGATCCGGATCAGTTCGGGTACGGACATGCGGA
Source organism: Streptomyces sp. H51 (assembly GCF_035656535.1). Lineage (NCBI taxonomy): Bacteria > Bacillati > Actinomycetota > Actinomycetes > Kitasatosporales > Streptomycetaceae > Streptomyces > Streptomyces sp. H51. Next base: position 157,609 of record NZ_JAYMHD010000081.1, on the reverse strand, counting down.
CACGATAGACCCTCGGACGGCAACGGCCGCGCGCCACCGCCCGGTCGGCCGCCCGGCGTTCAGCGGCGCAGCACCGTCTCCCGCTGCATCCGCGACAGCTTCTCGGGGTTGCGCACGGCGTACAGCCCGGTGACGAGGCCGTCGTCGACGCGGACCGCCACCACGGTGTCGATCGCGCCGTCCATCCGCAGTACCAGCGCCGGACAGGCGTTGACCTGTGCCGGCCGCAGCGACGCCGCGGTGATCCGGCCGAGGCCGCCCGCCAGCAGACGGGCCACCTTGTCGGCGCCCCTGACCGGCTGCGGCACGGCCTGCCTGATCCCGCCGCCGTCGCCCAGGAAGACGACGTCCGGCGCGAGGATGTCGACCAGGCACTGCAGGTCGCCGGTCTCCACCGCCCGTCGGAACGCGTCGAGCGCGCTGCGGGTCTCCGCGGGGGAGACCGTCCCGCGCGGCCGGCGCGCGGCGACGTGCGCCCGCGCCCGGTGCGCGATCTGCCGCACGGCCGCCGGGCTCTTGTCGACGGCTTCGGCGATCTCGTCGTAGCCGACGTCGAACACCTCGCGCAGCACGAACACCGCCCGCTCGGTGGGCGCGAGCGTCTCCAGCACCAGCAGCATCGCCATCGACACGCTGTCGGCCAGCTCGACGTCCTCGGCCACGTCGGGCGCGGTGAGCAGCGGTTCGGGCAGCCAGGTGCCCACGTAGGACTCCTTGCGGCGGCCGAGCGTACGCAGCCGGGTCAGCGCCTGGCGGGTGGTGATCCGCACCAGGTAGGCGCGCGGATCCCGCACCGCGGCGAGATCGACGCCCGCCCACCGCAGCCAGGTCTCCTGGAGGACGTCCTCCGCGTCGGCGGCCGAGCCGAGCATCTCGTAGGCGACGGTGAAGAGCAGGTTGCGGTGGGTGACGAAGGCGTCGGTGGCGGCGTCCGTGCCGCCCGTGCCGCGCGCGGGTCGCCCGGCCGTGTCCCTCGTCCGCTCGCTGTGCTCGCTCGTCACCGGCCGCTCCTGCCTGTCCGTTCCCGTCGGTGTCACACGCACAGGACGCCGCGGCCCGCGGATCCGTGACATGCGCGGGTGGTGGCGCACGTCACAGGCGCGCTCTCGTCACAGCGAGCGGGGCGCCGGCATCTCGTGTTCGTCCGGTTCACAGCCCACGAGTGAGGACGCCGTCATGGACGCCCGTTTCGACATGTTCGCCAACGACATCGCCGCGAAGTTCGGCAAGCGTTTCGCCAACGCCTCCCTGGTGATCGGCCAGTCGCCGCTGCCGAGGTCCACGCAGGAACTGGTGTCCCTGCGCGCCAGCCAGATCAACGGCTGCGGCTGGTGCATCGACCTGCACACCAAGGAGGCCGCGGCCGCCGGCGAGAGCGCGGTCCGCCTCCATCTGGTCGCGGCCTGGCGCGAGGCCACCGTGTTCACCGAGGCCGAGCGGGCCGCCCTGGCGCTCGCCGAGGAGGGCACCCGCCTCGCCGACGCCCACCAGGGCGTCTCCGACGAGACCTGGTCCCAGGTGCGCAAGCACTACGACGACGACCAGATCGCCGCGCTGGTCTGCCTGGTCGCCATGATCAACGCGGCCAACCGGCTCGCCGTGATCGTGCACCAGAAGGGCGGCTCCTACGAGCCCGGCATGTTCGCCGCCGCGTTCGGCTGACCGCCGACGCCCGCGTCCGGCCCGGGGCACCTTCCCCCCGGGCGGGACGCGGCGCGCGTCGTACCGCGGCCCGCCGACCGCGCTCGGCCGCGGCCCGCCGACCGCGCTCGGCCGCGGCCCGCCGACCGTGCTCGGTCGTGGCCCGCCGACCGTGCTCGGTCGTGGCCTGTAGGCCGTGCTCGACCGCGGCCCGCCGACCGTGTCGCCGGCTGTCGGCCGTAGGCACGGGCTGTCGGCCGTATCACCGCCTGTCGGCCGTGCTACCGCGGCCCGGCCCGTCGGCCGCGCAGGCCGCCGCCCGGGGCTCCGGCCGGACCAGCAGCGGGAGTGCCGCCGCCGTGAGCAGCCCGCCGGCCAGGAACGTCCCCCGCACCCCGGCCACGGACAGCAGGCCGCCGCCGAGCAGCGCCCCCGCCGCCACCCCCACGTTGAACGCGGCCGAGTTGGCCGCCAGCGCCGTCTCGGTGCGGCCCGGCGCGACCCGCAGCACCTGGCTCTGCGTCGCCATGAAGACCGGCCCGACCGAGGCGCCGAGCAGCATCAGCAGCGCCACGGCCGCCGCCCGGCCGCTCCCGCCCGCGTACAGCCCGAGCAGCGCCGCCGCCTGCGCCGCCACCGGCACGCTCAGCGTGGCCCGCGGGAACCGGTCCAGCAGCGGCCCGGCCAGGCTCACCCCGGCCAGACCGGCCACGCCGAAGGCGAACAGCACCCCGCTCACCGCGCCGACGCCGAACCCGCTGACGTCGCGGAGGAAGGCGACGACGTACGTGAAGCCCGTGAACGCCCCCGTCACCGACAGGGCGGTCGTGGCGAGGACGGTCAGGAACCGGCGCAGGTCGGGCGCGGCACCGTACGCCGCGTGACTCTCCTCGGGCCGCGAGGTCGGCAGCAGGAAGGCGACGACGGCGAGCGAGACCAGCGCGAGACAGCCGAGCACGGCGAACGGCGCCGGCCAGCCGCGGTGCCCGCCCAGCCAGGTCCCGGCCGGCACGCCGAGCACCGTGGCCAGCGATCCGCCGACCGACAGCAGCCCGACGACCCGGCCCCGCCGCTCGGGCGGGAACAGCCCCACCGCGACCGGGCCCGTCACCGCCCAGAACAGCGCCTGCGCGAGCGCCGTCGCCGTCCGCGCCGCCAGCAGCACGCCGTACGAGACGCTCCCCAGCGCCGGGACCCAGCTCGCCGCCGCCAGCAGGGCCAGCAGCCCGGCGAGCAGATACCGGCGCGGCACGGAGCGGGTGAGGTGCGCGACGGGCAGCGACGCCACCGCCACCGTCAGGCCGTACCCGGTGACCAGCAGGCCCGCCGCGGCGAGCGACACCCGCAGGTCGGCCGCGATCAGCGACAGCAGGCCCACGGGCAGGTTCTCGACGGTGTTGAAGGTGAACGCCGCCAGCATCAGCGCCGCGACGAGGGCGCCCCTGTGCCAGGCGGCCGGACGTCCGCTGCCCATCCAGGTGTCCTCCGGGGTAGGTGGTCGAGGTGGCCGCCGACCGGGCCGGGGCCAGCGTTTCCGGAGGCCCGGCGCGGCTTCTACTGTTTCGGCCGGGACCGAATCAGTGAAAGCCCCGCTCCGGGAGGCCGTCTTGCCGCTCACCCTGCACCTGGGCCCCGACGACCTGGCGCGCTGCCGGTTCGCGATCTCGCCGCTGTGCCAGACCCACGAGGCGCTGCGCATGCTGCGCCGCCCGGCCCGGCACGGCTACCACCGGGCCTGGCTCGGCCGGACCCGCCGCACCCTGGCCGGCCTGGACCTGTCACCCCTGTGGCTGTTCGTCCCGCGCCCCGGCGGCTACACCCCCGACTTCCTCGGCGCGCCCCCCGACGATCCGTTCCCGTCCATCGACGACGAGCTGGCGCGGATGCGCGCCACCGACCCCTGCCTCGCCCGCGCCGAGATGGCCCGATCGCTCGCCTGCACGCCCGGGCTCGCCGAGTCGGCCGCGGGCCGCGCCGCCCTCGACGACCCGGCAGGTACCGTCCGGCGCCTGGCCGACCTCACCGAGCGGGCCTGGCACGCCCTGCTCGCCCCCGACTGGCCGCGCCACCGGGCCGTCCTGGAGGCGGACATCGCCCACCGCTCGCGCCGGGCGGCCGACGGCGGCCTCGACGCGCTGCTCACCGGCCTGCATCCCGGCATCGACTGGGCCGGCCACTCCCTCACCCTGCGCATGTACGGCGATCTCGCCGACGCCCAGCGTGCCGACGGGCGCGGCGTCCTGCTCATGCCGAGCGTGTTCGTCTGGCCCGACGTGGTGAGCGGCTTCGCCCGCCCGTGGCAGCCCACGGTCGTCTATCCCGCCCGCGGTATGGGCCGGCTGCACAGCGCACCGGCGCCCCGCCCGCCGGAGGCGCTCGCCCGGCTCCTGGGCCACCGGCGCGCCGCCGTCCTCACCGGCCTGACCACGCCCGCCTCGACCACGGAACTCGCCCGCCGGCACGGACTGGCCCCGTCCACCGTGTCGGCGCACCTGACGGTCCTGCGCGAGGCGGGCCTGCTCGACGCGCGCCGCCGGGGCTACTACGTGCTGTACGCGCGCACGGCCCTCGGCGACGCCCTGGCCGAGGGCCGTTAGCCGAGTGGCGTCGGTCGAGGACCGTCGGTCGAGGACCGTTGGCCGAGGACCGTGGCCGAGGACCGTTGGCCGGGGGCGTCGGTCGAGGGGCGTCAGTCGAGTCGGGTCAGCCGAGTTGCGTCAGCCGAGTCGGGTCAGCCGAGGGGGGAGTTGAGCTCGATCGCGCGGCCCGCGGCGGCGAGGGCCCGCTCGTCGCCGACGTCCAGGGCCGTGTCGGCGAACTTGACGACGTGCTCGTCGCCATGGGCCAGGGCCCGCTCCAGGACCTCCTCGGCCGTGGCCCGAGCCGCGGGCGGGCAGGCGACCGGTTCGGCGGGGGCGTACATCGCGGTGACCGCCGCCGACGCCGTCCACGCCGCGCGCAGGCTCGGCGCCCACAGCTCGCGGGGCAGCGAATCCAGCGTCCTGAGTACCGCGTTGGGGGCCGTGGCCGCGTGCACGAGCATGATGGCGTCGCCGTGCCCGTGCGTGGCGTAGCGGTGCGTCGCGGCCCGCACCAGTTCGGCGAGCCGCCGGTGGGCGGTGTCGGGGTCGGTCACGTCGTCCGCCCAGACCGGCAGCCGGCGCACGGCGGCCAGCCGGGCCGGGAACCCCTGCGGTTCCTCGGTGATCGCGGGGACGGCGTCGAGGGCCTGAGCGGCCGTCGGCGCGCCCGGCAGGGCGGCGATGCCGGTCACCGGCCGGTGCCGGGCGGCCCAGTAGCCCAGGCCGTGGGCGAGTTCGGTGAGACGGGGCGTGTTCTCGGCGGACTCCAGGGCGCGTACGGCGTGGCCGACGCGGATCACCGGATGCGTCGAGCCGCCGTACATGCCGGGCAGCAGGCGCGGCCACCACTCGGCGAGCACGTCCCGCCACGGGCGCTCGGCGAGCAGCCGGGCGAAGAAGTCGATCCAGTCCGCGGCCCGGCGCGGATCCCCCAGCGCCGAGGGCCAGTCGTCGTCGGTGACGGGTGCCACGCGGTCGGGGAAGTCCTCGAGCTTGCGCGTGTACAGGTCCAGCCAGCGGTGCACGGCGTCCGCGTGCCCGCGCGCGGCGAGCGCCTCGACGACCATGGGGGCGTGGTTGGTCAGCCTGCCCAGGCGTTCCGGCCCCGAGGCGTGCAGGCGCTCCAGCGCTTCCTCGAACCGTCCGCCGGTGCCGCTCGTGTGGTGCGTCCCGCTCGTGTCCATGGCCAGCAGGCTAGGCGGCGGCGCACGGCGCCGGATCGGTCCGCGGAAGCAGCCTGCCTCCGGCTCGGGTCCTCGGTCCTCGGTCCTCGGTCCGGGAGCCGGGGTTCGGTCCGGGACGAACGGCGCGACCCAGCGGCTGTGCTCGGCGATCGCCGCCGGCCTGCGGCACGCCCGAGCCGGTCCGTCCGTCCCGGCGCGAGGGACGGGCCGGACCTCGTGCGGGGGCTCCGCCGCGCCGCGCACGGCAGGGTTCCCGGAGCCGGAGCGGCTCCGGGAACCCTGAGCGACCGGAGTGAGGGGCGGTCCGACGGACCGGCCCCCGGGTCGGGCGCGTCGCGTCAGGCGTTGGGGTCGAAGGCGATGCCGGACGGGAGCGCCTTGGACAGGTGCGGGGCGAAGCTGTCGTCCTTCAGGCCGAAGTGGGCGCTGCCGAAGTCGTACGCGCTCAGCTTGTCGCGCAGGCCCGCGGGGTAGCCGTTCCAGCCGACGAGCGGCGGGTACTGCCAGGTGCCCTTGTGGTTCTCCGGCGGTTCGTCGCCCGAATTGGCCGGCCGGAAGCAGTGGGTGCTGATGCCGTCCTTGTGATAGACGATCTTCGCGTGGGTGCCCTCGAACCGGACGCCGGACGCCGCGTGGACGGTGAACGAGCCGTGGTTCGACGTCGAGACGTACTTGACCTGGTCGTCCTGCACCCAGACCACGACGTGCTCCCAGTCGTGGCGGTGCCCGCCGATGCTGGTGCCGGCCAGGGCCTGGTCCTTCTCGAAGTACAGCCCGTACATGTAGGCGCACCAGCCGTTGTTGCACTTGGAGCGCGAGTAGCTGTTGGTGTTGTCCAGGTCCGAGGCGTCCCGGCAGCTGCCGTTGAGGGCGCCGGTCGGCTTCAGGCCGCCGTTGATCGTGCCGTCGGGGCCGATGGCGGGGGACGAGTAGCAGCCGTCGGTGTCGTAGTCGAACGCCGGCTGGTACGTGAACTCGGCGGCCTCCGCGTTGGCGGGCAGCGCCTGGGGCGGGGCGGCGAAGGCGACGGCGGGGAAGGCGACGACGAGAGCGGCGGCGCCGGCCAGACCGGTCAGCCATCTCCTGCGGTGTGTCCTGAACTTCGTTGACGACACTGCGTGCTCCTCTTGAGCGCAGCCCAACGGCTGTGGGGGGAAAGGGGAGTTCAGCTTCCCCGCTTTTCACGTCCGGGCCAAGGGGTCACGCGCGTACCGACGGTGAACCGCTGCCCAAGCCTTGGATCACGGCGCGGCGTCGGGCGAGTGCGTCGCCGGTGTCAGACGGGATCGTCCGGGAGGTTGTCGGGCAGGCCGTCCGGAATGTCGTCGGGCAGGCCGTCCGGGAGGTTGTCGGGCAGGCCGTCCGGAATGCCGCCCGGGAGGTTGTCGGGGAGGCCGTAGGGGAGGTCGTCAGGCAGGTCGGCCGCCGCCTCCTCGGGTGCCAGGTCGGGCCTGAGCCGCAGCCAGGACGGCTGGCGCAGCATCCCGGCCCGGGTGCGCACGCTGTAGCGGACCTCGCCGACCAGCCGGGGCAGCACCCAGCGCGCCCCCGCCACCGGCGGCGCGGGATCGAAGGGGCACACGTCCGACACCGCGGCGCGCAACAGGGCCGCCAGCCGTGACCGCTCCGCCTCGCTCCAGCCGGTCCCCACACTGCCGACGTAGCGCAGGCGTCCCGCGGCGCGCTGGCCTACCAGGACGGCGCCGGGCAGACCCGTCAGACGGCCCTTGCCGGGCAGCCAGCCGCCCACGATGACGTCCTCGCTGCGCATGTTGCGGATCTTGATCCAGGAGCGGGAGCGCACACCCGGCTCGTACACCGAGTCCAGGCGTTTGCAGACCAGGCCCTCCAGGCCGTGCTCGCGGGTGGCGCGCAGCGCCTGCTCGCCGTGCCCGACGAGGGCGGCAGGCGTCGACCAGAAGGGGCCGTCGAGGGCGAGGCCCTCCAGCCGCCCGCGCCGCCGGGTGTACGAGAGCCCGACGAGCGGGCGGCCCGCCAGATGCATGACGTCGAAGAGCACGAGATGGACAGGCGCCCGCGCGGCCCGGCGCGCGGCCCGCTCCGGCGCGTGCGCGAGACCCATCCGGGACTGCAGCAACTGGAAGTCCGCCCGCCCCTGTTCGTCCAGCGCGAGCACCTCCCCGTCCAGTACCGCCGACGTGGTGCCCAACGCCCGCCCCAGCGGCGTGAGTTCGGGATAGGCGGCGGTGATGTCCTCCCCGGACCGGGCGCGCAGCAGCACACTGCCGTCGCCTTCGAGGTAGACGACCACCCGCTGGCCGTCCTGCTTGGTCTCGTAGGCCCAGCGCGCGTCCTGCGCGGCGGGGGGCAGGCTGCCCGGGGTGGCGAGCATGGGCGGGATCAGCGGCAGGGTCACGGCAGAAGGTCTCGACGCTCCCGCCCACCGCCACGCATCCCGCCCACCGGTTTCCCCTGAACGGCGCAACCGTCGGCCGGGAAGGGGGCGCGGTCGCGTTCCGGGAGGTCGTACTTGCCCTCGCCGAAACCGAGTTGAACGCGTCCGCCGCCGACCGAACCGGGCTCCGGCCCGGCGGTCGACGGCTCGCGTGAGCAGCGCGTCGGTTCCTCAGGAGGCGGCGGCCGGCGCCTTTGCCGCCTGGGGCGCGGCCTCGGCAGGGGACAGGGGCCGGCGGCGGGGGATGAAGGATGCCACGGCGAAGGCGAGCAGGGCGGCGCCCGCGCCGAGGCCCATGACCGCCTTGAAGCCGCCCTCCGACGGCAGTTCGTAACCGCCCAGGCTGATCGTCATCTGGGACAGCACGACACCGGCGATCGCGCTGGCGACCGACGTGCCGATCGAGCGCATCAACGTGTTGAGGCTGTTCGCGGCGGCCGTCTCCGACAGGTCCACCGCGCCCATGATCAGGGCGGGCATGGCCCCGTACGTGAAACCGATGCCGGCGCCGATGACGCAGGACACCACGACGAGGTGCCAGACCTGGCTCATCAGGACGATGTTGAGGCCGTAACCGGCGGCCACGACGAGCGCGCCGATCATCAGCGTCACCTTCGGGCCCTTCGCCCGGGAGACCGCGGCCGACACCGGGGCGAACGCCATCATCACCAGGCCGGACGGCGCCATCACCAGGCCGGCGGTCAGCAGCGACCTGCCGAGGCCGTAGCCGGTCTGCTCGGGCATCTGCAGCAACTGCGGCAGGACCAGCGACATCGCGAACATCGCGAACCCGATCGCGACGGAGGCCAGGTTGGTGACCAGCACCTGGCGGCGGGCGGTGGCGCGCAGGTCCACCAGCGGCTCGGAGGTGCGCAGTTCGAAGCGGCCCCAGGCGAGCAGCACCAGGACGGCGACGGCGAACAGTCCGAGGGTCAGGCCGCTGGACCAGCCCCAGTCGGCGCCCTTGGAGATCGCCAGCAGCAGGCAGACCAGCCCGGTCGCCATGCCGAGGCCGCCCACCACGTCGAAGCGGCCGCCGCTGCGCACCGCGGACTCGGGCACGAACAGCAGCACCAGCGCCAGGGCGACCGTGCCCATGGCGGCCGAGCTCCAGAACAGCACGTGCCAGTCGAAGTGGTCGGCGATCAGCGCCGCCGTCGGCAGGCCGAGGGCGCCGCCGACGCCGAGGGAGGCACTCATCAGCGCGGTCGATCCGGCGAGCCGCTCGGGCGGCAGCTCGTCCCGCATGATGCTGATGCCGAGCGGCACGACCGCGGCCGACAGGCCCTGCACGGCCCGTCCGACGATCATCGGCACCAGCGACTCGCTGAGCGCGCACAGCACGGAGCCGGTCACCAGCAGGATCACGCTGACCAGCAGCATGCGCCGCTTGCCGAACATGTCGCCGAGCCGGCCCACCACCGGCGTGGCCACGGCGGCGGCGAGCAGCGTGGCGGTCACGGCCCACGCGGTGTCCGACGCGGGGGCGTCCAGCAGCTTGGGCAGTTCGGGGACGATGGGGATGACCAGCGTCTGCATCAGCGATACGACGATGCCGGCGAAGGCCAGCACGGGCACCACGGCGTTCGGCCGCGGCGGGTCCGAGGCCGTGGCGTCGGCGGGTTCGGCGAGGGCATCGGGCATGGAGGTGCCTCCGGGTCGGGGGTGGAGAGTTCGTGCGTCGCCTGCGGAATTTAAGGCAGGTGATTGACTTACTGTAGCGCCTGCCCCTGCCGTCCGCGCGACGGCCGGAACGGACGGCCGCGGTGGACGGCCGCGGCGGACGAGGTGGCCACAGGGGACGGAGACGGCGGAGACGGCGGAGACGGCGGCCGGGCGCGGACTGGTGGGCGGATGCCGGCGGACGCGGACAGAGGCGGGCGGGAACGGCACGGACGGTGCCCCGCGCGTGCCTGCGGCCGGGCGCCCACCGGGCCGGTGCGCGGCCGGTGCGGGGTGGGCCGGTGCCCGTGTGACGTGCCGTTGCGTAGGCTTTCGCGCGGGAGGCCGCCGTGGTGGCGGCGCACCCGTGGCGGCTCGAGGGACTGGCCGCCGACGGGCGGAGCGAAGTCCCGGTGCGGTGGTGATCATGGTCGGCGGCACGGTGCGGGCGCGGCAGGCGAGCGCGACCCGGGAGCTGATCCTGACCGCCGCCGAGCGGCTGTTCGCCGAGCGTGGTGTGAACGCGGTGTCCAACCGTCAGGTCGGCGAGGCCGCCGGGCAGGGAAACAACACCGTCGTCGGCTACCACTTCGGCACCAAGGCCGACCTCGTCCGCGCGATCGTCCGCAAGCACGCCACCCGTATCGAGGAGATCCGGTCCCGGCTGCTGGCCGGGATCCGCGATTCCACCGACGTGCGCGACTGGGTGGACTGCCTGGTGCGCCCCATGTCCGAACACCTCGGGGAGCTGGGCGGCCCCACCTGGTACGCGCGGTTCTGCGCTCAGCTGCTGACCGACCCGGCGCTGCGCGACATCGTCGTGGAGGAATCCCTCGCCTCCCCGTCCCTGCGCGAGATCATCGACGGACTGAACCGGTGCCTGCCCGATCTGCCCGCAGAGGTCCGCGCCGAACGCGGCGAGATGGCCCGCCTCCTGATCGTGCAGATGCCCGCCGAACGGGAACGGGCGCTCGCCGAGGGCAGGCCGACGCCCCGGTCCACCTGGCACGACGCCGCCACCGGCCTGACCGACGCCATCGTCGGCATCTGGCTGGCACCGGTGACACCGGGCACCTGACGCGCGCGCCCGCCGCCGAGCAGGCGCGGTGACGGGCGGACCGGGCCGCCGCGCATCCGGTCCCGCGGCCAGGGGCCCGTTGTCGCTCCGTCCGGTGTGGCCGGTCGCCGGGCACATCGGGGCCGAGATCACGGGCGTCGACCTGACCGGCGACCACGGCGCCCGCGTCGACCCGCCCGCGGCGACGATCCTGCGCGCCGAGTCGGTGCCTCCGTACGGCGGTGACACCACCTGGTCGGACCTGGCGGCCGCCTACGCCGGACTGTCCGCGCCGGTCAGGGAGTTCGCCGACGGACTCAGGGCCGAGCACCGCCTCGGCGTCGGCTACCAGCCCCGGCCCGGCGACGACGCGTACGTGCGGCGGCTGCTCGACCACCGGGTCGTCTCCCTGCACCCGCTGGTGCGCGTGCATCCGGAGACGGGGGAGCGGGTGCTGTTCGTCAACGGCCACTGCGTCGAGCAGATCGCCGGTCTGTCCCGCCCGGAGAGCCGGGCCGTGCTCGACATGCTGCTGGAGCGGGCGACCCGGCCCGAGTACGCGGTGCGCTTCCGGTGGGAGCCGGGCAGCGTGGCCTTCTGGGACCACCGGGCCACCATCCACCTCGCGCCCGCCGACAGCGCGCACCTCGGGTTCCCCAGGATCACGCACCGGGTGATGCTCGCGGGCGACGTGCCCGTCGGGGTGGACGGCAGGCAGTCGGAGCCGGTCGTGGGCACCCGGCCGGGCCTGTGGTGACACGCCGGTGCCGGCACCGACGTGGCAGGCGGACCGTGCGGCAAGGCGATCAGACCAGCGGGATGATCACCTCGTCCTCCACGGGCGGGTCGACCTCCTGCGCGCGGTTGCCGGTGGCGGCGTGACAGCGCAGCCGGATCGCCTCCGGGGTGACGTCCAGGCGCAGGAACTGCTTGAAGAACGGCGGGCTGTACGTCGCCGAGCCCGGTGAGAACAGCCGGGTGTAGAGCTTGCGCACCGGGAGCCGGAACCGTGAGGTGCGGTCGGGACGGCCGCCCGCGCCCAGCAGGCTCGCCAGCAGACGCATCCGCCGCGACACCCGCACCGGGCCGCCCGGCGCGCGGGTCGGCGGGATGCCCAGGCGCTCCGAGACCACCGCCGTGGCCTCGGCCTCGGTGAGCGCGAAGAAGCGGCGCAGCCGCAGCCGGCGGCCGTAGAGCGCGCTGTAGAAGGCGAGGGAGTCGCCGCGCAGCGGATAGCAGCGGAAGTCCCGCTCGGTGACGCCGGCGATGCCGACCCGGGGGATGGTGTGGGTGGCGTGCATGAACGCGCCGCCGCCGCCCGAGACGACGTACTGCACGGTGCGGCCGTCCACCTGGACCGGGTAGCGCTGGTAGTTGTGGATGTCGCCGCCGATCGCGGCCACGTAGCGGTGCTCGGGCGCGCGGACGATGTCGTCGACGGTGCCGCCGCCCTCGATGGGGCAGGGGTGGTGCTCGCCGTCCACGTACAGGGGCGAGCCGGTGATCAGGATCTTCGGTCGGGGTCCTGCGGACACCTCGCGCAGCCATGCGCCCTGCTCGGCGTCGAGGGTGCCGAGCAGTCCGGTGTCGATGCCGACGATCCGCACCGGTCCGGCGTCGATGGCCCAGTAGGGGCCCGGCTGGACGGCCTGCTGCTCCGCCGACGAGCGCAACTCCCGTGCTTTCCCCAGGTGCTGACCGTCCGTCGGGCGCGGTCGGTGCCACAGGAGCGAGCGCAGCCAGGCGCGGGTGAGCGGGCGCGGCGCCGGCTCGGGCGCGAGGGGAGGGGCGTCGTCGCAGAAGACGCGCATGAAGGCGCCCAGGTCCTCGTACCAGTCGTGGTTGCCGGGTATCGCGTATATCGGCGCCCGGTAGTCCTGGTACGGGCGGAAGAACTTGGTGTCGTAGTCGTCCGCGCTGCCCACCGGGTAGATCACGTCGCTGGCGATGACGGCGAAGTCGGTGCCCCGGCCGACCTTCAGCAGGCCCGGCACGACCGCGTACTGGGAGTCGTCGCCCTCGCCGGTGTCCCCGACGACCAGGAAGGAGAAACGGTCCGGGCCGTCACGCCGGATCACCTTGTCGGCCGGTGCGCCGGCCGCCGCGCGCTGGGCCACCCACCGGCCGCGGGTACGGCCGGTGGGATCCCCGAACCAGGAGGCCAGTACGCCGTTGCGGGCGGCCCACAGGGTCTTCGGGCTGAGCCAGGAGAGCTTCTCGACCTTGTGCGGCATCAGCCGCCGGTAATCGCCGCGTTCCGCGGTTCCCCAGCCGGCGCCCGCGGCGGTATCGCGTGAAGAGTCAGACACCGGTGCACGGTAACAACGAGGGCAGTCGGCGATCGAGACCGGTCAGGTATCAACTCGACTGCGTGGGGTGCTGATTGGCTGCCCGTCAGATGGACCGCGGGTCAGGGGCCGGTGGAGGGGGCGGACAGGGCCGTCCGCTCGCACTCCTCCAGCCAGCGCAGGTACCAGCGGGCGAACGTCAGCGGTGTGCCGTCCTCGTCGAGGAGCGGGGCGAGGTCGACGTCGTCCACGCGGCAGTCGGACCAGATCGTGCCGCGCCGGGTGCCGCTGACTATCAGCCACTCCCGCTGGGCGCAGCCCAGATGGCAGATCGCGACGGCGCCGGCGGTGCGCTCCGGGGCGAACAGGACCGCCGACCACCTCTCGTCCCACGCCTCCATGGCCTCGTCGAAGTCCTCGATGTCGGTGAAGTCCTCCTCCTCGGGGCACTGGGAGAGCAGGCTCTTCAGCAGTTCGGGGTCCGGGCCGTGCTCCGGGAACGGCTCCGCGAGCCTGCCGAGGTCGGCCAGGTCCGCGCCGTCGCCCTCCCAGCGCCAGCGGCCCCGCACGCGGCGCACCGGGAACACGCCGTACGCGGGCCCGGCGCCGCCCGCGCCGACGTGGAGCAGGAAGTCCCGGTACTCCTCGGGCAGCCGCACGCCCGTCTGCGTCTCCAGCTCGGCCAGTTCGGCGGGCGCGAGCGGTTCCTCCAGCACCCACTCGTGTCCTACGGCCCCGAAGACCTCGCCCCTGGCCGCTGCCGCGCCCACCGCCGCGACGCGCTCACGCACGCCAGCCCACCACCGATCGTTCATGGGGAGGACCGTACGCGCCGCCACTGACAACCGGACCGGGCGGCCCGCCCGCGGCCCGCCACGCAGCCCGCCCGCGGTCCGTCAGGAGCCCCGCCCGCGGCCCGCCACGCAGCCCGCCCGCGGTCCGTCAGGAGCCCCGCCCGCGGCCCGCCACGCAGCCCGCCCGCGGTCCGTCAGGAGCCCCGCCCGCGGCCCGCCAGGAGCCCCGCCCGTGCCCTGCCGGAAGGCACGCCCGTGCCCCGCCGGACGGTGGGCGCCGGCCGAGTCCGGGCGGGCCGTCCCTGGTCAGCGGGCTGCCCTGCCCTGCCGGTGCGCGGACAGAGGGATAACCCTCGAATGCCCGGAGCAGGGCTGACATGCCCTGGTCAATCCTGCCATCCTCAACTGCCGCGCACCCCCCACGTGCCCGTCGCAACGTCACGGTCCCGCACAGCTGTCTCGTCCCGGTCAGTACACCCGTCTGCCCGGTCTGTTCCCGGCCGCCCCCGCGGTCGTCGCAGTAGGAGAACGAGTGAGACGCATTCCCCGCAAGCGCGTCGCGGTAGGAGCCCTGGTCTCCACCGCAGCCATGCTCGCCGTCGGCATCCAGTCGGTCCCGGCGACCGCCACGCCTGCCGCCGCCCACCCCAGCCCCCTGCGCACCGGTGGCCTCGAGGCCAAGCTGACCCCGGCCCAGCGCACCGCGCTGATCAAGAGCGCGGAGAAGAAGACGGCCGCCACCGCCCGCACGCTCGGCCTGGGCGCCAAGGAGAAGCTCGTCGTCAAGGACGTCGTCAAGGACAACGACGGCACCGTCCACACCCGTTACGAGCGCACCTACGCCGGCCTCCCGGTCCTCGGCGGCGACCTCGTCGTGCACACCCCGCCCGCCGCCAAGGCGTCCGGCACGGTCGGCACGACCTTCAACACCAAGCGCACCATCAAGGTCGCCTCCACCACCGCCACCCTGACCAAGGCGGCGGCCGAGACCAAGGCGCTGAAGGCGGCCCGCGCGCTGGACGCCAAGCAGCCCGCCGCCGACAGCGTCCGCAAGGTCATCTGGGCGGGAAGCGGCACCCCGAAGCTGGCCTGGGAGACCGTGGTCGGCGGCCTGCAGGACGACGGCACGCCGAGCCGGCTGCACGTCGTCACCGACGCCACCACCGGCAAGGAGCTCGGCCGCTACCAGGACATCGAGACCGGTACCGGCAACACCCAGTACAGCGGCACCGTGACGCTGAACACCACGCTGTCCGGTTCGACGTACCAGCTGTACGACACCACGCGCGGCGGCCACAAGACGTACAACCTCAACAACGGCACGTCGGGGACCGGCACCCTGATGACCGACGCGGACGACGTCTGGGGCACCGGGTCCGGCTCCAACACCCAGACCGCCGGCGCGGACGCCGCCTACGGCGCCCAGTCGACCTGGGACTTCTACAAGAACACCTTCGGCCGCAGCGGCATCAAGAACGACGGCGTGGCCGCCTACTCCCGCGTCCACTACAGCAGCGCGTACGTCAACGCGTTCTGGGACGACAGCTGCTTCTGCATGACCTACGGCGACGGCTCCGGCGGCACCCACGCGCTGACCTCGCTGGACGTGGCCGGCCACGAGATGAGCCACGGCGTCACCTCCAACACCGCCAACCTCACCTACAGCGGAGAGTCCGGCGGCCTGAACGAGGCGACCTCCGACATCTTCGGCACGGGCGTGGAGTTCTACACGAACAACTCCTCCGACGTCGGTGACTACCTCATCGGCGAGAAGATCGACATCAACGGCAACGGCACCCCGCTGCGCTACATGGACCAGCCCAGCAAGGACGGCGGGTCCAAGGACAGCTGGTACTCCGGCATCGGCAGCCTGGACGTGCACTACTCCTCGGGCCCGGCGAACCACATGTTCTACCTGCTGTCCGAGGGCAGCGGCAGCAAGACCATCAACGGCGTCACGTACAACAGCCCGACCTCCGACGGTGTCGCGGTCGCCGGGATCGGCCGGGCCGCCGCCCTGCAGATCTGGTACAAGGCGCTGACGACGTACATGACGTCCAGCACCAACTACGCGGGCGCCCGCACCGCCGCCCTGAACGCCGCCGCCGCGCTGTACGGCACCAACTCCACGCAGTACGCCGGAGTCGGCAACGCCTTCGCCGGCATCAACGTCGGCAGCCACATCACCCCGCCGAGCAACGGCGTCACGGTGACCAACCCGGGCAGCCAGTCCTCGACCGTCGGCACCGCGGTGAGCCTGCAGATCTCGGCGAGCAGCACCAACAGCGGCTCCCTGAGCTACGCCGCGAGCGGCCTGCCCACCGGCCTGTCGATCAACAGCTCCACCGGCGTGATCTCCGGCACCCCGACGACGGCGGGCACCTACAGCACCACCGTCACGGTGACCGACTCCACCGGCGCGACCGGCACCGCCTCCTTCACCTGGACGGTCAGCTCGGGCGGCGGCGGCACCTGCACCTCGGCCCAGCTCCTGGGCAACCAGGGCTTCGAGTCGGGCAACACCACCTGGACCGCCTCCAGCGGTGTCATCACCAACTCCACCAGCAAGTCGGCCCACGGCGGCTCGTACTACGCCTGGCTGGACGGCTACGGCTCCACCCACACCGACACGCTGTCGCAGTCGGTGACCATCCCGAGCGGCTGCAAGGCGACGCTCACCTTCTACCTGCACGTCGACACCGCTGAGACCACCACCAGCACGCAGTACGACAAGCTGACGGTCACCGCCGGATCGACGACCCTGGCGACGTACTCGAACCTGAACGCCGCCTCCGGCTACACCCAGAAGTCGTTCGACCTGTCGTCCTTCGCCGGCTCCACCGTCACCGTCAAGTTCAGCGGCGTCGAGGACTCCTCGCTCCAGACCAGCTTCGTCGTGGACGACACCGCCCTGACGACCGGCTGATCCACCGCACGACCACAAGCACAAGCACAAGGACCTCACCCCGCGCCGCGGGGTGAGGTCCTTCGCGTCGGCCGGGCGGCCGTCAACTCAGCGGGTCGAGCGTCAGACAGGCTTGCTGGGGGCTGCCGTCGTGCACCAGCGACTCCTGGTTGCCGACGTCGTCGAAGGCGAACGCGTAGGCCTTGCCGTCGGCCATCCGCGCGTGGATGTTCCGGGCGTAGTGGTTGGTCACCGCGTCCTGGTAGAAGTTCGCGGCGGTGGTGTCCGGCTGGTCGGGGTCGGCCAGCAGCGTGGAACGGTTGAAACCCGCGCACAGGGTGCGGGAGATCGGGCCGCGCACCTGGTCGTTGGGGGCGTCGAGGAGCTTGTGACAGCCGAAGACGCTGTCGGCGTCCGGCTTCTGGAAGCTGGTACCCACCCCCGTCCTTCAGAAGGTGCGCTCCAGCAGGTCGAGCAGCACGGCCCAGTGCCGCTCGGCGCCCTCCTCCTGGTACGCGGCCGTGTCGGCCTGGGTGTAACCGTGGCGGGCGCCCGGGTACACCTCGCACCGGTGCCGTACGCCCGCCGCGGTCAGCGCGTCTTCGAGGATCTTCATCTGCTCGGGCGGCATCGAGGGGTCGTCGTCGGCGTGGCCGAAGTACAGCTCGGCGGTGATGTTCCCGGCCGCCAGGTGCGGGCTGTCCGGCGCGTCCGTGGCCAACTGCCCGCCGTGGAAGCCGGCCGCGGCCGCGACCCGGTCGGGGTACGCGCCGGCGGTGCGCAGAGCCAGCCGGGCGCCCATGCAGTAACCGGTCAGCGCCACCGGGCCGTCGGCGACCAGCGGGGAGTCGGCCATCCAGCGCAGGTAGGCGCCGGCGTCGCGCATGGCGAGTGCGGGCGTCAGCGACCGCATCACCGGGCTGATCTGCTGCCAGATCTCCGGCCGCGCGGCCGGGTCGATGAACTCGGGCAGGTCGAAGACGGGCGTACGGCCGTGCCGGTAGAAGAGGTTCGGCAGCAGCACCGTGTAGCCCGCGCCGGCGAGCCGGTCGGCCATCGACCGCAGGTGCGGCCGGATGCCGAAGGCGTCCATGAACAGCAGCACGCCGGGGTGCGGGCCGCCGTCGCCGGGATGGACCAGACAGGCGTCGGCGACGCCGTCCTCGGTGGGGACGTCCACGGCTGTTCCCTGTACGGAGGTCATGAGGGGCTGCCTCTCTGCGGTCGACGGCGGAAACGCGCACCACCGGCCCGACCTGGGCCGATGATCGAACGCCCATGTTTCCACGGGGCGAGACGTCCGCTTCGTCCGCCCCCGGGTCTCACTCGAACCGTGTCGCGTCCCCCGCGCCGCGCCGTACGATCTCCGCCTCGCCGCCGGAGAAGTCGATCACCGTCGTCGGCTCGGTGCCGCACTCGCCGGAGTCCACCACCGCGTCCAGCACGTGGTCCAGCCGGTCCTTGATCTCCCAGCCCTGGGTCATCGGCTCCTCCTCGTCGGGCAGGAGCAGCGTGCTGGACAGCAGCGGCTCGCCCAGCTCGGCGAGCAGGGCCTGGGTGACGACGTGGTCGGGGATGCGCACACCCACCGTCTTCTTCTTGGGGTGCTGCAGGATCCGCGGCACCTCCCTCGTCGCGGGCAGGATGAAGGTGTAGCTGCCGGGTGTGGACGCCTTGATCGCCCGGAACACGTCGTTGTCGATCCGCACGAACTGACCGAGCTGCGCGAAGTCCTGGCACACGAGGGTGAAGTGGTGCCGGTGGTCCAGGTGACGGATGGAACGGATGCGGTCCACCCCGTCACGGGTGCCCAGCCGGCAGCCCAGCGCGTAGCAGGAGTCGGTGGGGTACGCGATGAGGGCGTCCGCGCGGACGAGGGCGGCGATCTGGCCGATGGTGCGCGGCTGGGGATTGTCGGGGTGCACGTCGAAGTACTTGGCCATCTGCCGAGCTTATGCCGTCCGCGCGCGAGCACCGCACAGGGACGGCCCCGGACGGGCTGCGCTCGCGGGGGCGGAGGGGCCGCGCCGGCGGGGGCGACGGGCTTGCGGTGAGGGCGAAGGGAGCGCGGTGTTCCGGTGGCGGAGGCGCCGGACTGCCGGAAGGCAGGGGCCGTGCCATCGGGAGTCGACGGGGGAGTGTCGGCGTGCCCGGACCCGGCTGTGCCGTCGGGGGGGGCGTGGGACCGTCCGTCGGGGCCGGTGCCACGGTGCCGTTGGGACCGGGCGGGCCGCGCCGGCGGGGTTTGTGCCGGTGGGCGCCGACCGGACTCGGGGTCGGGGGCCGTCCGGGTGGTCGGGGGGCCGACCGGGAGGCGTTGTCAGGGGGCGACCGCGGTTCGCGGCGCCGGGCGCCGGGCGGGTCGTGTGGGGTAACGTCCCCGAGCGATGTGCCGAGGCCGACGCGCTGGACGAGGAGAAGCCCGACATGGCTGGCCGTGAGGACGGGACCCGCACCACGGCGGTGACGCAGGACGACGGCCCGGAGTGGGCGCAGCAACTGCTCGATCACCTCCGGCCCACCGGACGTGACGTCCGCAAGGTCGTCGCCTGGCTGGCCGGCGCCGTGCGGGGCACCGCCTGCCTCCAGGACGGCTCCGGCGCCCTCCTCGCCGGCACCCCGACGCCGCTGGAGCAGGACCTGACCGCCGACATCGTCTCCGGCCGGATCGCCTCCGCCGCGTGGGACGGCCGGGGGCGCCACCTGCGCCTGGTACGGGTCGAGCGGCCCCGGCCCGCGTCGGCCGGCGTGCTCGTGGCCTCCCGCGAGACCCCCTTCGACCGGCGGGCCTCCGACATGGTGACGTACACCGCCCAGGTGCTGGAGGTGCTGCTCCGGGCGCGGGCGACGTCCGCCGCCGGACGCCGGCTGGAGCGGGCCACCGCCGATCTGCGTCTGGCGATCCTGCAACTGCTGATGGTGGAGGACACCGTCTCGGCGCGCCGGGTGGCCGCGGGCCTGTGGCCCGGTCTGCTCGACGCGGACACCGCGTGCGTGTACGTGCTGGAGGGGCACGTCGACGACCGCGACCGGACCGCGGAGGAGTGCATCGAGGCGACGGGCGAGCGGGTGCTCGTCGTGCGCTGCCCCGCCATGGACGCGCACGTCATCGTCGTCGCCCCGCACGACACGGCCGCCGACGAACTGCGCGCCCTGATCGGCCGGCTGCCCGGCACCTTCCTCGGCGGCAGCGCCCCGCAGAGCCTCGCCCGCACCGCCGCCGCCTACGGCCAGGCCGTCAGCGCCCTGGCGGTGGCCCGCTTCCGGCCCGACCGGCAGGCCGTGTACGCCGAACGCACCCACCCCGAGCGGCTGATGGACCCCGCCGCGCTGCACCACTGGACCGCCGGGGTGCTGCGCCCCCTGGACGGTCTGGCCCACCACACCCGCGCCGAACTCCTCGCCACCACGCGGCTGGGCCTGGAGTTCACCGCCGTCAGTGCCGCGAAGGTGCTCGGCGTGAGCCGGAACACCGTCCGCGCCCGCATGGAGCGCGTGGAGGCCCTGCTGCGGACGGACTTCTCCGACCTCGCGGTCCGTGCCGTGGTCCACCTGGCGCTGAACGCGCACGCGGGCCTCACCGAGACGCCGCAGGCCGGCACCGACGCCGCGGCGCGGGTCCGGCTCGGCGACCTCCTCACCGGTGCCGCCCTGCGCACCTGGGCCGACGACCTGCTCGGACGCCTGGCCGCGGACAGCCGCGACCTGCGTCGCACGCTGCGCACCTGGATCGCCGCCGGGGGCAACGCCGAGCGGGCCGCGCAGACCCTCGGCGTGCACGCGCAGACCGTGCGCGAGCACGTCCGCAGCGCGGAACCGGTGCTGGAACGCCAGCTCCTCGCCGCCGGCAGCGACCTCTACGAGGTCGTCCTCGCCCATCTGGCCCTCGGCGCACTCGAACCGCCCGCCCTCCACGGGGCATAACCGGGTGATCCGGACTCACTTGTGCACAGGTGAGTCCTCGGGACGCCGGGGCGGGCACCGGCACGATTCACAAAGCGCGGACCAGCGACGTAGGTTCGACGGACCGCGGGGGCGCGACCGGAACGGGGGACTGGTCGGCCCCCCGCGGTCTCACCCGCGCAGCCGCACCGGGATCTCCTGCCAGCCGGACGCGATGAAGGACGGCACCTGCCGCAACTGCCGCTCGTCGACGGCCAGTCGCAGGCCGGGGAAGCGGTCGAAGAGGGCGGGCAGCGCGGTCAGCGCCTCCACGCGGGCGAGCGGAGCGCCGATGCAGCGGTGCACACCGATGCCGAACGCCAGATGGTCGTCGGCGCCGCGGGCCGCGTCGAAGTCGTCCGCGGCCGGCCCGTAGTGGGCGGGATCGAGGCCCGCGGCGGCATACGTGGTGATGATCGCGTCGCCCGCCGCGACGGTGACGTCGCCGACGGCGATGTCACTGACGGCGAACCGCAACGGCAGCGCGGCGATGGACGGGTGCACCCGCAGCGTCTCGTCGACGACCGCGTCCCAGCCGATCGTCCCGGCCCGTACCGCCGCCAGTTGCTCCGGGTGCGTGAGCAGGGCGACCACCGCGTTGCCGATGAGGTTCACGGTGGTCTCGAAACCGGCGCCGATCACCAGCAGCAGCGTGTACAGCAGTTCCTCGTCGCTGAGCCGGTCGCCGTCCTCGTCGCGCACCCGGATCAGCTCGGTGGTGAGGTCGTCGCCGGGGTGCCGGGTGCGGTGGGCGATCAGCGCGGGCAGCACCGTGCCGATCTGCCGCTGCACCGAGGCGGCGTGCTCCGGGCTCGGGTCGGAGGTGTCCATGATGGCGGCGATCAGACGGGCGGTGTCGTCGACCAGTTCGTCCGGCACGCCGAACAGTTCGCAGATGATCCGCATCGGGAGGGGATGCGCCAGCGCCGCCTTGACGTCGACCACGTCCGTGCCGGAGGCCGCCATGGCGTCGAGCAGGTGCGCGGTGATCGCCTCGACCCGTGGGCGCATGGCCTCGGTGCGCCGGTGCGTGAAGCTCGGGGCCACCAACTTGCGCAGGCGGGCGTGGTCGGCCCCGTAGGTGGACAGCATGTTGACCACGCCCACCCAGCCCAGGATCCAGCCCCAGGAGGGGTGTTCGCCGATCTCCGGCCACAACTTCCAGTGCCGCCGCGGGTCCTTGCTGACCCGGGGGTCGAGGATCAGGTCCTTGAGGATGTCGTAGCGGGTGGGCGCCCAGGCGGGGATGGAGCCGGGCAGCTCGACGGGCACGATCGGGCCGAGGGCGCGCAGACGGGCGGTCTCGGCGGCGATGTCGGCGCCGAACGGATCGAGGGCGACGCGGTCGGTCACGGTCACGACGGATCTCCAGGATGGTCACGGTCCGCGGCCCCTCGCGGAGACGCTCGCAGGACAGTACACACCGCCGTCGATCACTCGCGCCCGGTTGAGCTGAATTTCGCCGTCAGGATTGCCGATTCCTGATCGTTTCCCTGCCGGCCTCTGAACTGCCGTGCCGGTGCGGCCGGTTGGCGGCCCGCACCGGCACGGCGGGCAGGCGTCAGCCGTTCGGGACGATCACCGCGCGTCCGCTGATCGTCCCGGCGTGCAGCCGCTGGTAGGCGAGCGGGGCGTCGTCCAGGGAGAAGGTCTCCGTGTGCACCGACACCGCTCCGGAACGGGCCAGCGCCAGCACCTCGATCAGCTCGCTGCGGCTGCCCCAGTACGGGGAGCTGACCGACACCTCGAACGGCAGGTGCCCGAAGCCGACGGGCAGTGCCGCGCCGGCGATGCCGACGATGGAGATGTCGCCCTCGACGGCCGCGACGGCCGCCGCCGTCGCGACGGTGGGCTCGGCGCCGACGAAGTCGAACACCGCCTCCGCGCCGACCCCGCCGGTGATCTCGCGGACCGCACCGGCCGCGGCGGCGTCGGACAGCACCGTCTCGTGCGCGCCGACCTCACGGGCCAGCCGCAGCTTGTCCTCGCTCACGTCGAGGGCGACGACCCGGGCCGGGGTCAGCGCTCGCAGCAGCTGCACCGCGACGTGCCCGAGCCCGCCCGCGCCGATGACGACCGCGGTGGTGCCCGGAACCAGCTTGGGCAGCGCCCGCTTGACGGCGTGATACGGCGTCAGGCCCGCGTCGGTCAGCGGGACCGCCGCGACCGGGTCGAGCTCCTCCAGCGGCACCAGGTGCCGCGGGTCGTCCACGAGCAGGTACTCCGCCATGGAACCGGGCCTGCCGAGCCCCGGCGGGAAGATGCGCAGCTTCTCGGCCCGCAGGCAGTAGTTCTCCTTGCCCTCCGCACACTTGACGCAGGTGCCGCAGCCCCAGGGCCCGTACACCGCGACCGCGTCGCCCTCGCGCACGCCGGAGGTCCCGGCGCCCAGCGCCACGACCGTGCCGACGCCCTCGTGGCCGAGGGTGAGCGGGAGTTCGTACGGAAAGCCCTCGGCGGGCCAGCTCATCACCGCGATGTCGGAGTGGCACACGCCGGCGGCGGTGACCTTCAACAGGACCCGGCCGGGGCCGGGTTCGGGGTCCGGGACGGTGACCACCTCGGGGGCGGCGCCGATGGTGCGGTACTGAAGTGCCTTCATGACCTTGCTCCTCGGTGCGGTTCAGACCGCGGTGTAGGCGCCGTCGACCAGGTGGTAGCTGCCGGTCACGAACGAGGCCCGGCCGGACAGCAGGAAGACGATCAGTTCGGCGACCTCCTCGGGACGGCCGAGCCGGCCGGCCGGGTGCAGCCCGACCAGGCCGTCGTAGGCCGCCTTGTCCATGCCCTGCAGCAGCGGCGTCTCGATGAAGCCTGGGCCGACCGCGTTGACGCGGATGCCCTTGGCCGCGTACTCGGCCGCCGCCGTCTTGGTCAGCCCCACGACGCCGTGCTTGGCGGCGACGTAGGCGGGGGAGCCGGGGAAGGCGACCGAGCCGAGGATGGAGGCCACGTTGACGATGGCGCCGCCCTTTCCGGCCGCCTCCATCACGGGCAGTTCGTGGCGCAGGGAGTAGAAGACGCCGTTGAGGTTGGTGTTGATGACGCGCTCGTAGGCCTCGATGTCGTACTCGCCGGTGGGGGCGCTGGGTCCGCCGATGCCGGCGTTGTTCACGGCCAGGTCCAGGCCGCCGAAGGTGTCGACGGCGAAGGCGACGGCGGCGGCCACGGACTCGGGCCGCGTGACGTCCACCTCCACGGCGGCGGCGGAGATGCCCTCCGCCTTCAGCGCGGCGGCCGCCTTCTCGGCCCCTTCGGCGTTGTAGTCGGCGACGACCACGCCGGCACCGCCGGCGCCCAGCCGGCGTGCGGTGGCCAGGCCGATGCCGGAGGCGGCGCCGGTGACGAGGGCGGTCTTCCCGGCGAACTCGGTCGCGTAGTCGGTGACGGGCTCGGGGGTGTGGGTGCTCATGGTGCTCTCACTCTTCGGTGGTGCTGTGCGCGGCCGCGGACGCGGCCTCGCCGGTCAGGGCGTCGTAGGCCCGCTCCACCAGGGCGGCGAGGTCTGCGGCTCCCGAGTCGTGACGGCCGTCTCCGCGGGCCCAGATGCGCAGGGCGGCGGTGAGCACCCCGGCGGCGTCCACCACGACGGCCGGGCGCACGTCCCGGACGTCGTCGGCGCCGAGCCGGCCGGCGATGATGCGGATCGACTCCTCCTGGGCGTCGCCCCGGATGCGCTCGTAGGCGGCGAACAGCGCGGGCTCCTCGTCCACCAGGCCCAGCAGGCGCCGCATCCTGGGGCGCACGTGCCAGGCCGGGTTGTCGCGGTCGGCGAGCCACTCGCGCACGGCCCGGCGGTAGGCGAGCAGCGGCGGCTCCGCCGGGGGCCGGGCGCGCAGCAGCGCGTTGATGCGGTCGCCGTCGCCGCGCACGAAGTCCAGGGCCGCGTCCGCCTTGCCGGTGAAGTACCTGCTGAAGGTCCGGCGCGTGACGTCCGCCCGCTCCGCGATCGCCTCCACCGTGGTGGCCGCCGGCCCGCGCTCGAGGATGAGGTCGAGGGCGGCCCCCGCCAGCGAGTCGCGGGTCTGCCGCGCCTTGCGCTGCCGGCGGTCCTCCGTGACGGACATGGGCTGCATCGCCTCCCTCGCCTCCATCGTGCGCCTCCCTGGCCTCCACGGTCACCTTGGCGCCTGATGTCCCAATGGGACAGATGTCCCGTCGGGACATGCTGCCGGAGGTCGCAGGACGAAGGAATCGATCGTGCCGACAACGGAAACAGCTGCCGACACTTGTCCAGGCGATGTTTTCCGTCGTATGGTCCGGCTGTTCGATCGGTACGCGACATCCCGAGGTGACCCATGGACCGCTCCCGCCTGCAGGACCTGCTGGCCCGCGAGAGGGCGGAGGCCGTGCGCCGCTGCCCGCGCTCGAAGGACGCCTACGGGCGTGCCGACCACCTGTTCGGCCGGGTGCCGATGACGTGGATGAACAAGACCGCCGGCCCCTTCCCGCGCTACCTGGCCACCGCGCGGGGCGCCCGGGTGACCGACATCGACGGGCACGAGTACATCGACTTCTGCCTGGGGGACACCGGCGCGATGGCCGGTCACTCCCCGGCCGTGGTGGCCGAGGCGGTCCGGCACCGGTTCGCCGACCAGGGCGGGGCCACGGCGATGCTGCCGACGGAGGACGCCGAACTCGTGGGCGCGGAACTGACCCGCCGCTTCGGCCTGGCCCGGTGGAGCTTCTCGCTGACGGCCACCGACGCCAACCGGTGGGCGATCAGGCTGGCCCGCGCCGTCACCGGCCGCCCGAAGATCCTCGTCAACAGCTACAGCTACCACGGCAGCGTCGACGAGTCGCTGATCGTGGTCGGCCCGGACGGCAACGGAACCGCCCGCCCCGGAAACGTCGGGGCTCCCTGCGACGTCACGCTGACCAGCCGGGTCGCGGAGTTCAACGACCTCGACCAGTTGGAGCGCGAGCTGGCCCACGGCGACGTCGCCGCCGTCCTGATGGAGCCCGCGCTCACCAACATCGGCATCGTCCTGCCCGAGCCGGGCTACCTGGCCGGAGTGCGGGAGCTGACCCGCCGGCACGGCACCCTGCTCATCAACGACGAGACGCACACCTTCTCGGCCGGACCCGGCGGCTGCACCGCCGCCTGGGGCCTGGAGCCCGACCTGCTCACCATCGGCAAGGCCATCGGCGGCGGCATCCCGGCCGGCGCCTACGGCCTGTCCGCCGAGCTGGCCGAGCGCCTGCTGGAGCGCGACGACCTCGACCTGGTCGACATGGGAGGCGTCGGCGGCACGCTCGCCGGCAACGCCCTGTCGATGGCCGCGGTACGCGCCACGCTGGAACACGTCCTCACCGACGAGGCGTTCGCCCGCATGGACGAGCTGTCGCAGCGGTTCGAGGCGGGCGTGCGCGCGGGCATCGAGGCGCACGCGCTGCCCTGGTCGGTGAGTCGGCTCGGCGCCCGTACCGAGTACCGCTTCGCCGACCCGGCGCCGCGCACCGGCACCGAGTCCGCGGCGGCCGCCGACCCCGACCTGGAGGACTTCCTCCACCTCTACCTGGCCAACCGGGGCATCCTGCTGACGCCGTTCCACAACATGGCCCTCATGTGCCCCGACACGACCGAGCAGGACGTCGACGCCCACACGGAGCTGTTCGCCGCCGCCCTGTCCGAACTGGCCGGCTGACCCGGCGACAGCGGAAGGCGGAAGGAAGGGAGGACGCAGGTGGACGAGATCGACCGGGCCATCCTGCGCGAGCTGCAGACCGACGGCCGCATCGCCTACGCCGACCTCGGGCCCCGGGTCGGGCTGTCGGCGTCGGCCGCCCGGCAGCGGCTGCAGCGGCTGCTGGACTCCAAGGCCGTCCAGGTCGTCGGTGTCACCGACCCGATGTCCATGGGCGGGCAGGCCATGGCCCTCCTCGGCATCCGAGTGGACGGCGACCCGCGTCCGGTCGCCGACGAACTCGCCCGGCGCGCCGAAGTGGTCTACTCGGTGCTGACGTCGGGCGGCTTCGACCTGTTCGCCGAGGTGGTCGCGCCGGGACCGCGGGAACTGCTCGACTTCGTCAACGACGTGGTGCGGCCGATCGAAGGCGTCGAACAGATCCAGCCGTTCCCCTACTTCGGCATCCACACCCACCGGTTCCTGTGGGACCTGGGCTGATTGCCCGGCGCGAAGCGGGTACCCGGACCGCCCCGGAACGAGAACGCTGGAGGAGGTTCGGATGACCAGCAGCACGGACACCGGCCGCGTGACCGGTACGCAGGACAAGGACTACAACCTCATCTGGTACGTCGAGGCGTGCCTGAACAACGCCCTGCGCCTGGAGACCTACATCCAGGACGCCGAACGCGCGAAGGACACCGAGGCCGCCGACCTGTTCCGCAAGGCCCAGGCCGACAGCCGCAAGGGTGCCGAACTCGGCAAGGAACTGCTGCGGGCGCGCCTCAACGGCGGCTGACGACGACTCACCGGGGCCCGGCGATCCGTGCGGCACACGGCTCGCCGGGCCCCGTGCGTGCCGGGCCCGCGCTCCCGACCGGCCCCGACCGCGTCCCCGCCTCGCCCCGCCGCCGTCCTCCGCCGCCGCCCCGACTCCGTATCCCGACCGGGCCGCTGCCGGCCCGTCGGCCCCGCCGATGCCGGGACGGAAACGGCGGAACGGGTGAGGCGCGCGACGCCGCGGCCGTCGATCTCCTCACGCGGCAGGAGGACCCGCGCGCACGGCGCGGTGCACGGCGCGGTGCACGGCGCGGTGCACGGCGCGGTGCACGGCGCGTCGTCGCCGCGGCCCGCGGCAGCCTGCCGGTCGGCCCGCGGCACGTGCCGCGGCGCAACATCCTGGTTCGCGCGCTGGACGCGGGCCACCCGATCACCGCCTCCCTCGGCCTCGACGGCCACGAGCCGGTGGCCGCGCTGTCCGTGCCGCTCCCGGCCCCGGACCTCGCCCACGGGGCCGTCCTCGCGGTCCGCGCCGGCCGGGCGTTCGGCGACGGCGAGGCCGCCGCCGTGCCCTACGTCGCCCGGCTCGCCGCCGACCGTGTGCAGCTCGCCGCCGACCGTGTGCGGCTCGCCACCGGACACCGCCCGCGGCGGGACAAGGCCCCGCCCCTCGCGGTGGGCCCGCTCGCCGGACCGCGCCGCCCGCACCCCGGCGCCGAGACGGCCACCCGCTCGCGCCCGCCGGCCCGGCACGGCGCTGGGCGGCGACTGGTTCGAGACCGTACGCCTGCGCCACGGACGCACCGTTCTCGTCGTCGGCGACGTGAGGGGGCACGGTCCGGACGCCGCGGCCGACATGAACGCCTACCGCTCGACGCTGCGCCACGCCGCCGCCGCCGCCGGCCTGCCGCCGCACCGCGTCCTGCGCCGCACGGACGCGATCACCGCCGCGGACGCCCGGCGCGGGCCCGCCACCTGCCTGCCCGCTCTGCCGGACCCGGCGGGCCGCGGTCGCCCTCGCCGCCGCCGGGCGGGCGCGAGGGGTTTCCGGCCCCGGCCCGCGCCTCCCGCCGGCCGTCCTCCACCCGGACGGCACCGGCGAGCCGGCCCCCTGCCGGCCGGTCCGCCGCCGGTCACCGGGCCGGCCGACCACACGACGACCACCCTGCCCCTGGGCGCCGGCGACACCCCGGTGACGTTCACCGACGGACTCGCCGAACGCCGCGGCGAGGACATCGATCCCTCGCCCTCCCGGCGGCCGGCCCGGCCGCGCCCGCACCCCGGCCCGGCCGCCGGGCAGGTCCTGGAGGGGAGCGTCGTCCGCCCGGCGACACCGCGGGCGGACGACGACACCGGCCGTCCTCACCGGCCGCCTGCGGCCCCGGCCCGGCTGAGCCCGCCGGCCGCCCCGCGCAGCGGGACCTGGCTCCGTGCGCTCTCGCCCGGCGCCGGGGTGTCGGGGGAAGATGGGCCGGCAGGCAACACAGGTCAACCGATGTGGAGGAGCGGGCACATGCAGCACGAGCGAGCGGGCAGTCCGGCCGGCCCCGAGGACCTCGTCGACGTCGCCCGGCTGGTCACCGCGTACTACGCGCTGCACCCGGACCCGGCCGACCCGGCGCAGCGGGTGGCGTTCGGCACGTCCGGGCACCGCGGATCGTCCCTGGCGGCGGCGTTCAACGACGACCACATCGCCGCGACCAGCCAGGCCATCTGCGAGTACCGCGCCGCGCAGGGCACCGACGGCCCCCTCTTCCTCGGCGCCGACACCCACGCCCTGTCCGAACCCGCGCGGGTCACCGCACTGGAGGTGTTCGCGGCCAACGAGGTGACGGTGCTCATCGACAGCGCCGACGGCTACACCCCCACCCCCGCGGTCTCGCACGCCATCCTCACGCACAACCGCGGACGCGCCTCCGGACTCGCCGACGGCGTCGTCGTCACCCCCTCGCACAACCCGCCCGCCGACGGGGGATTCAAGTACAACCCGCCGAGCGGCGGACCGGCCGGCTCCGACGCCACCTCCTGGATCCAGGACCGGGCCAACAGCATCATCGCGGGCGGCCTGAAGGACGTACGGCGCATCCCCCTCACCCGGGCGCTCGCCGCGCCCACCACCGCCCGCCACGACTTCCTCGGCGCCTACGTCGCCGACCTGCCGAGCGTGCTGGACCTGGACGCGGTCCGCACCGCCGGGGTGCGCGTCGGCGCCGACCCCCTGGGCGGGGCGTCGGTCGCCTACTGGGGCCGCATCGCCGAGCAGCACCGGCTCGACCTGACCGTGGTCAACCCGCTCGCCGACCCCACCTGGCGGTTCATGACGCTCGACTGGGACGGCAAGATCCGCATGGACTGCTCCTCGCCGTACGCGATGGCCTCCCTCATCGAACAGCGCGACCGTTTCCAGATCGCCACCGGCAACGACGCCGACGCCGACCGGCACGGCATCGTCACGCCCGACGCGGGCCTGATGAACCCCAACCACTACCTGGCCGCCGCCATCGCCTACCTCTACGCCCACCGCGATCAGTGGCCCGCGGACACCGGGATCGGCAAGACGCTGGTGTCCTCGGGAATGATCGACCGCGTCGCCGCCGACCTGGGGCGGCGGCTGGTCGAGGTGCCCGTCGGCTTCAAGTGGTTCGTCGACGGGCTGGTCGACGGCTCGCTCGGTTTCGGCGGCGAGGAGTCGGCCGGCGCGTCGTTCCTGCGCCGCGACGGCTCGGTGTGGACCACGGACAAGGACGGCATCATCCTCGCGCTGCTCGCCTCCGAGATCCTGGCCGTCACCGGCACGACACCCTCCGAACACTACGCGGCCCTCACCGCCCGCTTCGGCGCGCCCGCCTACGCCCGCATCGACGCCCCGGCGACCCGCGAGGAGAAGGCGCTGCTCGCCCAGCTCTCGCCCGCTCAGGTCGGCGCGGACACGCTGGCCGGAGAGGCGGTCACCGGAGTGCTGACCGAGGCACCGGGCAACGGCGCGCCCATCGGGGGCATCAAGGTCACCACCGAGAACGCCTGGTTCGCGGCCCGTCCCTCGGGCACCGAGGACGTGTACAAGATCTACGCCGAGTCCTTCCGCGGCCCCGAGCACCTGCGCCAGGTGCAGGAGGAGGCCGAGGACGTGGTGATGGCGGCCCTGGGCGGCTGACGCGGGCGGCGGCGCCGTGCTTCCGCAGGCTGGGAGCGCGACGCCGCGGCCTGTCGCCCGAAATGGTTAATATGAGGGAGTTTTACCCTGAAGGGGCCGATGCCCTCACCGGAGTGATCCATGTTCCGCACGCGCCCGACGGACGACGGGGACGAACTGCTGGCCAGGCTGTCCTCCCTGACTGCCCAGGCGCGCGAACTCGCGCAGCAGCAGCGCTCCCGCGTCGAGCTGGCCATCGCCCTGCAGCGCGGCATGCTGCCCCCGGACCTGCCCGAGGTCCCCGGTTACCGGCTGGCCGTCCGCTACGCGCCGGCCTGCCACGGCCTCAACGTCGGCGGCGACTGGTACGACGCCTTCACCATGCCCGACGGCCGCCTCGGGCTGTCCATCGGCGACGTGCAGGGCCACAACATCGAGGCGACCGCCTTCATGGGCCAGGTCCGGGTCGGCCTGCGGGCGCTCGCCTCCGTCACCGGCGAGCCGGGCGAACTGCTGACCTGCACCAACGACCTGCTGTTGTCCCTCGGCACGGACCTGTTCGCCACCTGCACCTTCATGCGGCTCGACCCGGCGACGGGAATCCTGGAGAGCGCGCGGGCCGGTCACATCCCGCACATCTGGGCCACCGCGGACGGCAGGTCCGGCATCGCCGAGACCCGGGGCGGCCCCCCGCTGGGCGTCCTGGCGGGGGTGCGGTACCCGGTGACCCGGCACCGGCTCACCACGGGCGGCGTCTTCATCATGCTGACCGACGGGGTGGTCGAGGGGCCCACCCTGAACGTCGACGAGGGCCTCGACCGGGTGGTGCGGCTGGCGGGCGCCGCGGCGGTCGCCGGGATGGAGGCGGGCGCGCTCGCCGACGCCGTGCTGAAGGTGGCCGAACGGGTGGGCCACGAGGACGACGCGGCCGTGCTCGTGGTCGGCCACGACCGGCCCGGCGTTCAGCCGTAGGGCCCGACGCCGGGGCTCTCGCCTCGCCGCCGCGCCGAGACCGGTGTCTGATGGCATCTGTGGTGACCAACCAGGACCTCCGGCGGACCGGTGCCTACGTCCTCCAGACGCTGGCCGTGGCCGCCGCGTACTTCCTGGGCGGCCGGCTGGGGCTGCTGGGCCACCTCGCCGCCAAGCACGCGGTCATCTCGCCCGTCTGGCCCCCCACCGGCATCGCCGTGGCCTGCCTGCTGGTGCTCGGCCTGCGCTGCTGGCCCGGCATCGCCTTCGGCGCCTTCCTGGTCGTCGCGTCCGTCGCCCCCTCCCTGCAGCCCAGCGCCATCGGTACGGTGTTCGGCAGCACCGCCGCGCCCGTCGTCGCCTTCCTGCTGCTCCGCGCCGTCGGCTTCAGCGCCGACCTCGCCCACCTGCGGGACGGCCTCGAACTGGTGTTCCTGGGGGCGCTGGCCGCGATGACGATCAGTGCCACCAGTGGCGCACTGCTCCTGCTGCTCACCGACAAGATCTCCGCGGGCGGCTTCTGGACGGTGTGGCTGGCCTGGTGGGTGGGCGACGCCATGGGCGTCCTGATCGTCACCCCGATCCTGCTGATGCTGCGTAACGCGCGATGGCCCATGGACATGTCCCGGTGGAAGGAGGCCGTCGGCACAGCCGTCCTGATCGGCGCTCTGGTGCCCCTGTTCAGCTACAACCGTGTCAGCGCGCTGTTCCTCGTCTACCCGCTGCTGATCTGGACGGCCCTGCGGTTCCAGCCCATGGGCAGCATGCTGTGCGCCCTGTACGCCTCCGTCCTGGCCACCCTCGCCGCGATGGACCGGGCCGGCCCGTTCGACAACCTGACCCGGGCCCAGGTGCTGATGAAGCTCCAGGCGTACAACGGCTCCATGGCCCTGACCGCCCTGCTGCTGTCCACCGTGATCACCGAGCAGCACAACACCAGGAGGTCGGTGGCACAGGCCTGCCGGGAGTTGGTGACGGTGCTGGAACACCTCACCGCGGGGGAGCCGCCGGAGACCCGGCAGCCCGAGGAGCGCTGAGCCCGCCCGTCAGTTCCACAGGGGCAGGGTGACCGTCCGCGGCTGGATGCCGGGCCTGCTGCCGTGGTACCCGAGGGTCAGCCGGGTGAAGTGCCGGACGTGCGGCCGCTTCCCCCAGGGCGCCGGGCGGCCGAGCCGGACGGTGACGCGAGCGGAGCGGAAGCTGCCCGCCGCGCAGCAGGGCTCGCGGTCGTCGACCGCGTTCACGCCCTCGGCCGTCGCCGAGTCCGGCCCCCACCGGGACCGGCGTGGCGCGGTCCGGCGGCTGTCGCCGTCACCACAGGCCGGCAGGAAGCCGGCCTGCCGTACCCGGGGGTGCCGGAGGCAGTCGACCAGTACGGGAACCCGCTGCCGCGCGACCTGCCCGGCCGGTCCACCACCCGAACGGCCCCCGGCGACGGGTCGGCAGCCGCGGCGGCGCGGCTGGATGGGGAGTGCGCGCAGCCGTGGGCCCGCGCGGTCCAGGGGTCAGGACGGGCAGCAGGCGTCGGTGGTCAGGCAGGTGCTCAGGGCCGAGTGCAGGCGTGCCGCGCTGGTCCATTCGCAGCCGCGGGACGGCGCTATGTGCCAGTGCGGGCCGGGGCCCGTGGTGCGGTGCGGGGGCGGGACGACGACGTGCGAGCCCGAGGTCAGGACGGACACCGGGGCGAGGCTCCAGCCGGCCGCGGAGCCCGGCCGGACCAGCCAGTACAGGATGCGGCCGTAGCCGTCCGTGATCACGGCTCCCGTCTCGTCCCCCAGGTGCCGCAGCGCGTGCAGCCCCAGGTCGAGCGGCACCCGGACGGCGTCCCACCAGTAGCCGGCGGCCAGCAGCTTCGCCTCGGGACTGTCCCGCGGCATCCACCGTGGAGCCCAGCTGCCTGTCATCACCCTCACCGGTCCTCCCGTCCGACGTCCCGACCCTAGGGCCGGCGCGGTACCGCCGACTTGCGGTCACGCGCACGGAAGTTGTGACGGTACGCAGCGGGCGCGGCCGGACCTCGTCCGGCCGCACGACGGCGACGTAGCGTTACGGGCCGTATCGGCGCAGGAACATCCAGGAGGCTGCGATGGGTCACCCCGACCCCATAGTGATCGACCCGACGGGCCGGGACATCCACGGCGAGGCCGCCCGGATCCGCGAGCGGGGACCGGTGACCCCGGTCGAACTCCCCGACGGCGTCGCGGCGTGGGCCGTCAGTGACCCCGGCCTGCTCAGGCGCCTGCTCACCGACCCCCGCGTCTCCAAGGACCCGCGCCGCCACTGGAGCAGCTGGATCAACGGCGAGATCGCCCCCGAGTGGCCGCTGTTCACCTGGGTGGCGGTGCAGAACATGTTCACCGCGTACGGCGGTGAGCACAAGCGCCTGCGCGCGCTGGTCTCCAAGGCGTTCACCGCCCGCCGCACCGCCGCGCTCCAGCCCCGGATCGAGGAGATCACCCGGAACCTGCTGGACCGGGTGGAGCGGGCCGGGCGGGACGGGCGGGTGGTCGACCTGCGGGAGGACTTCTGCTACCCGCTGCCGATCCAGGTGATCAGCGAGCTGTTCGGCCTGCCCGAGGACCAGGGCGCGGAACTGCGCGCCGTCGTGGACGGCATCTTCCACACCTCCGCCACCCCGGAGGAGGTCACCGACATCTACACCCGGTTCTACGCCGCGCTCGCCAGGCTCGTCGCGCTCAAGCGGGAGTCGCCCGGCGACGACCTGACCACCGCCCTCATCGCGGCCCGCGACGACGAGGACGGCACCCGCCTCAGCGAGCAGGAACTCCTCGACACCCTGGTGTTGATGGTCAGCGCGGGCCACGAGACCACGGTCAACCTCCTCGACAACGCCGTGCACGCCCTGCTCACCCACCCCGACCAGCTCGCCCTCGTCCGCGACGGCGGCGCCTCCTGGGACGACGTGATCGAGGAGACGCTGCGCGTCGAGGCGCCGGTCGCCAGCCTGCCCCTGCGGTACGCCGTGGAGGACCTGGTGATGGAGGAGTTCGGCGGCCCCGCCGGTGTGGTGATCGGTAAGGGCGAGGCGATCCTGGCCGCGTACGCCGCTGCCGGGCGCCACCCGGAAAGGTACGGCGACGACGCGGACCGCTTCGACGTCACCCGCGTCGACAAGGAGCACCTGTCCTTCGGCCACGGCGTGCACTTCTGCCTGGGTGCTCCGCTGGGGCGGCTGGAGGCGCGGATCGCGCTGCCGGCGCTCTTCGACCGCTTCCCGGGGCTGCGGCCGGCGGTGCCCGGGCAGGAGCTGGAGCCGGTGGACTCGTTCATCTCCAACGGACACCGCTCCCTCCCGGTGCACCTGCGCTGATCACTCCCCGCGCCACCAGCCCCGCAGCCGGGACCCCAGGCCGCGCCCCGCCCCGGCGGCGGCCGGAGCGGCGGCGGCCGGAGCGGCGGCGGCCGGAGCGGTGGCGGCCGGAGCGGTGGCCGGCCCCGCGGCCGGCGCCGCCGTCACGGGGGCCCGCCGTGCGGGCGGCGGACCGTCACCCGCGCCCGGCCCGGTGACGGCGGCCGGCGGGAACGCCACGGGCAGCGCGGCCAGCGCCCGGTGGAACGGACCGGGCCGCCAGAGGAGGTCCTCGGCGGGCACCGCGAGTTCCAGGTCGGGAAGGCGGTCCAGGAGCTTCTCCACCGCGGCCGCCGCGATCAGCCGGGCGGGACCCTGCGCGGGGCAGGTGTGCGGGCCCGCGCTCCACGCCAGGTGGGCGCGGTTGCCCGTGCGCCGGTCGGCCGCCAGCGACGGGTCGTTGTTCGCCGCGGCGAACGAGATCACGATCGGCCGGCCCGGGCGCAGCGCGACGCCCTCGTACACGACGTCGTGCAGCGGGTAGTGCACGCCGTAGTTGGCCATGGGCGGGTCGTTCCAGAGCACCTCGTCGAGGGCGTCCTCCACCGGCAGGCTGCCGCCCGACAGGTCGCCGGCGAACCGGTCGTCGGACAGCAGCAGCCGCAGGCTGTTGGCGATCAGGTTCTGCTGCGGTTCGGTGCCCGCGCCCATGAGCAGGACGAGGGTGTGCACCATCTCCTCGTCGGTGAGTCCGGCGGGGTGCGCCAGCAGCCAGGACGTCACGTCCTGCCCGGGCTGCCGGCGTTTCAGCGCCACGAGGTCGAACAGGGTCGTGGCGAGCAGCTCGTTCGCCTGCTCCGCGTCGACCCCGTCGAAGATGCCGGACATGCCCCGCACGAGCCGCTCCCCGTACTCGGCCGGGCAGCCGAACAGGTGGTTGAACACCAGCAGCGGCAGGACCTGGGAGTACTCGCCGAGGAGATCGGCCTTGCCCGCGGGCGCGAACCGGTCGACGAGGGTGTCGGCGCTGGTCTCGACGTATCCGCGCAGCGTGTTCGGCTCCACACGGGCCAGGCTGTCCATGATCGCGCCGCGCAGTCTGCGGTGCTCCGCGCCGTCGGCCCACAGCGCGTTCGGCCGGTACATCATCATCGGCACGACCGGGCTGTCGGCGGGGACCGTGCCGTCGGCCAGGTCCTGCCAGCGGCGGGGGTCCTTGGAGAAGGTCTCCGGGCTGCGCAGCACGTGCAGGGCCGCCTCGTAGCCGAGGACGAGCGACGCCTGGACGCCGGGGGCCAGTTCGACCGGGGCGATCGGGCCGTACCGGCGCAGCCGCCGGTAGACGGCGGCCGGGTCGGCGGCGAACTCGGGCCCGTGCAGGGCCTCATGGGCGGGGCAGCCCGGTGGCGGGCCGGCCGGCCGGGGTGGTTCGGGGCTCACACGTGCTCCAGTCGGCCGTCGGCGGCTCCGCTCGTGCGGAGCCGGGAAGCGGGGAGGGTCATGAGGTACTCGACGAGGGAGATCAGCGCCCGGGTGGAGGAGACCGGGTCGCGGGCGTCGCACCGGACGAGGGGGGTCTCGGGCAGCAGGTCGAGGGCTTCGCGGACCTCGCGCAGTTCGTGCCGGGGCGCGTCGTCGAACTCGTTGAGGGCGACGGCGTAGGGGAGGCCGAGTTCCTCCAGCACGCCCATCACCTCGAAGGACTGGCCCAGCCGCCGGGTGTCGGCGAGCACCAGCGCGCCCAGCGCGCCGCGCGTCATGTCCTGCCACAGCTGGGTGAACCGCTGCTGGCCGGGGGTGCCGAAGAGGTAGAGCACCAGGTGGTCGTTGAGGGTGAGCCGGCCGAAGTCCAGGGCGACCGTGGTGGTCGTCTTGTCGTTCATGCCGGCCAGGTCGTCGACGAGGGCGCCCGCCTCGGTCATGACCTCCTCGGTGCGCAGCGGACGGATCTCGGAGAGCGCCCCGACGTAGGTGGTCTTGCCGACCGCGAAGTGACCCACGATCAGCACCTTGACGGCGGTCTGCACACCGGGCCGCAGATAGCGGTCTTCAGAGGCGGGCGCGGAGTGCATCGAGCACCTCCTGGAGGATGGTGAGGTCGGACGGCCGGGCGGCCGGGACCGGCGCGCGGGTGACGATGTGGCCGCTGTCCATGAGGTCGGCGATCAGCACCTTGGTGACGCTGACCGGCAGTGCCAGGTGGCCGGCCACCTCGGCGACGGACAGCGCCCCGGGCCGGCACAGCTCCATGAGCCGGCGTTTCTCCGGGTTCAGCCCGGCCAGCGGCAGATCGTCGGTGGCGATCAGCAGGGTGACCAGGTCCAGGGTGTTGCGGGTGGGATGGGCGCGGCCGTCCGTGACGACGTACGACCGCACCAGCCTGTCGGGGCGTGGCCGCGGGGTCATGCCGGACTGCCGGCGTCCTGTCGCGCGGGGCTGGTCAGCTCCTTGCCGAGCCGGTCGACCAGCTTGTGCATGCGGTAGGTGACGGCCTCCATGTCCACCTCCTGGGTGGTGGACACCGCCAGGTAGGCCCCCTCGCCGGCGGCGACCAGGAAGACGTAGCCGTGCGCGAACTCGATGAGGGTCTGCCGCCACGGGGTGTGCGGGGTGCCGGTGAACTCGGCGGTGCTGCGGGATATGGACTGCACGCCGGACAGGCCCGCGGCGAGCCGTTCGGCGTCGTCCCGGCCGATGTCCTTGGAACAGGCGCGGAGCATGCCGTCGGCGGAGAGCAGGATCGCGTGGAGCGCCTCGGGCACCTTCAGCACGTCGTCCAGCATCCAGCCCAACTCGTTGTTGGTGGGCCCGGTCATTCGTGGGTGTTCCCTTCGTGTTCCTGGGTGGTGTGCCGGGCGTCCCGGCCGAAGCGGGTGCCGCGGGCGAAGGCGCCCATGCGCCGGGCGTGCTCCTCGGCCGAACGGCCGCCGGTCTCCTCGGCCGGCCCGGCCGCGGGCTCGGCCTCGTCGGCGCGGACGGACCGGCGGCGACGCTTCGGCAGGCCCCCGGACGTGGTCGGCCGGGCCGGGTCGATGTCGGGGGCCGGTGCGGCGCCGGGCACCGCCTCCCGGGCGGCTGTGACGGCTGTGGCGGTGGTGGCCGCTGTGGCGGGGGTGGTGGCCGCCGTGGTGCCAGTCGCGGTGGGCTCGGTGCGGGGCGTCGGGCCGGTGGTGGCCGTCGGCCCGGTGGCGCGGGCGGCCGGCGCGGCGGCGGTCACCGCGGGCCGCGGGGCGGTGTCCGGGTGTGTCAGCAGCGCGGACGGCAGGAACACCACGGCCCGGACACCGCCGTAGGGGGAGAGGGTGTCGGCGGAGACGCTGAAGCCGTAGCGCTCGGCGAGCACGCCGATCACGGCGAAGCCGAACCGGGGCGGGTCGCCGAGCCGGGTGACGTCCACGGACCGTCTGCCGGAGAGCAGTTCGGCGGCGAGTTCGGTCGCCCGGCCGTCCATGCCCACTCCCGCGTCGTCGATCACGACGCAGGCTCCGTTGTGCACGCTCTGCAGGGTGACCTCGACGTTCGTGTTGGGCTGCGAGTGGCGTGCCGCGTTGTCGAGCAGCTCGGCGATGGCGAGCACGACCGGCTCCACGGCGCGGCTCCCGACGGCGATGTCCACCTCGCCGTGGATGCGGATGCGCCGGTAGTCGCGGATCCGGGAGGTGGCGCCGCGGACCACCTCGACGAGCGCGGAGGTGGCGCGCTGGCGGCCCGGCCAGGAGCCGCAGAGCACGGCGATGGCCTGCGCGCGACGGCCGAACTGGGCGTTGGCGTGGTCGATCTCGAGCAGGTCGCGCAGCACGTCGGGGTGGTCGTGGCGGTCCTGCATCTCGGAGATGGACACCTGCTGCTCGTTGGCGAGGGCCTGGATGGAGCGCATGGACGCCTTCAGGGCGGCCTTCGCCGACTGGTCGGCGCGGGACTGGGCGTGCTCGACGGCCTGCGAGAAGCGTTCCAGTACGGCGTCGAGGCACTTCGCGAAGTCCGTGCCGTCCAGGCGGGTGTCCAGCGGGCCGGACGCGGGGGCCGGCCGGAGGGAGAGGTCCTCCAGGGCCGGCAGCCGGACCGTCACCAGGTGGCGCAGTTCCTCGTCGCGCGCCCGCAGGCCGTCCGACAGTTCGGCGTTCCGTCGGCGCTGCAGTGCGGTGATGCCGCGCTGCCGCACCAGCAGCACGGTGACGGCGCACAGGCACAGGCCCAGGCACCACGACACCGCCTCCGGTATCTGTTCGGTCATGGAGTCCTCTGTGGCGGGCATGGGTATGGATTGACAGGTCGCATGACGCTAGCGGCGCCCCGGACGGGCGTACTTGCCGGTACGCGAACGGAAGTTGCCGCCGGACGCATCGGTCCCGCCGGGCCCGGGAGTACCCCTGCGGTCACACAGGTTCCCGCCGCCCCACGGGCCCCACGGACGCCTCCGACGGGTCCGCTCGGCCCAGGTGGACGCGTCGGTCCGACCGACTTCCCTTTGGCATATGCCAATGTCCTTCCGGGGGTGCATTCCGGGTGGGTAGTTGCACTAGGCTGCCACCAAGTAACTCTCGGTATTCGCATGGGCCAGAGCTTTGCCTGTGCGTGTCGTCGCCACACGCCGCAACGGAGGGGTGCGTTGCCCGCGGGAAGCTACGTCGTGGAAGAGCAGACCACGGTTGACGTGGGTGCGCAGGACAGGGCCGACTTCTGGAGCGAGCACATCGCGTCGTACCAGTCCCGGATGGGCTACCGGTACGCACGGCTCGACGACTTCCACGGGGAGACGGTCCGCCAGCGCAGCGACACCTACCAGTTGGTCAGATACCGGTCCGACGAGATCGAGTACCACCGCACCCTGCAGCAGATCCGGCAGGACCCCGACGAGGACTACCGCTTCCTGGTCCCGCTCAGCGGGCGGATCGTCATGCGCTACGACGACGAGCAGGCGGTCGTCGGGCCGGGCTGCGGCACGCTGCTCAACTTCCAGACGCCCTTCCAGTGCCTCCAGGACGCCTCCGTCCGGGCGTTCATCTTCACCATCCCCGCACGCGAGATCGACGGACG
The DNA here is from genome assembly GCF_035656535.1 of Streptomyces sp. H51. Taxonomy (NCBI): domain Bacteria; kingdom Bacillati; phylum Actinomycetota; class Actinomycetes; order Kitasatosporales; family Streptomycetaceae; genus Streptomyces; species Streptomyces sp. H51. Next base: position 118,279 of record NZ_JAYMHD010000081.1, on the reverse strand, counting down.
GCTCAGCCGGACGTCGCCGACGGCCGCCGGTGTCGACCTGACCAAGGGCCTGGGCCGGGTGGTGAATTCCGTGCTGAACGACATGTACGAGGAGCGGTACTCACTCACCGACCCGGAGTTCGACGCCGTCGCCGACCGCGTCGTCGACCTGCTGTGCATGCTCGTGGTGGGCGACGAGCGCCCCGAGGCGCCGGGGCATCTGGCCCAGGTGGAGGCGATGGTGCGCCGCTACGCCCGCGCCCACGCCGCCGACCCCGGGCTCACCGGTACCTCCATGGCCCACGCGCTCGGCTGGTCCCTGCGCCAGATACAGCTGGCCCTGCAACGCGCGGGCACCACTCCGCGTGACCTGATACGCGAGGAGCGCCTGCGTCTGGTCCGCGATCGGCTCCAGTGCGGCAGCTGCGCGCACATGACGATCACGGAACTCGCCTACGCCACGGGCTTCTCCTCCGCCAGCGCGCTCAGCACGGCCTTCCGCCGGCGCTTCGGGGTGAGCCCCCGCGAGATGCGCCTCGGACCGCGCTGATCCCCGGTCCGCCGCCTCAGCGGGCGGCCGGACCGTGCGGGGAGTGCAGGGTCAGCCGGAGCCAGCTCGCCCAGCCGACCGGCTGCGGCATCCAGAAGCTGACGATGCGGTACAGCAGCGCCGCCGCGATCGCCTGGTCGGCGCGCAGTCCCTGGACGACGAGCAGCGCGCCGAGGCTGGCCTCGGCGATGCCGACGCTGCCCGGAGTCAGGCGGAGGCTGATGGAGATCTGGGTCAGTCCGTAGGCGACGAGGACGCCCCGCCACGGCACGTCGATGTCCAGGGCCCACAGGCAGGCGGTCAGGGCGGCGGCGTCGCACACCCAGTTCAGCGACGCCAGGGCGAACGGGCGGCCCCAGTGCCGCAGGCCGGGCTGGATGCTCTCGGCCTGGTGCAGTACCTCGGACAGCAGTTTCCCGAGCCGGCGCAAGGCCGGCCGGTTCCCGGCGACGCGGTTCCCGGCGTGCCGCATCACGCCGCGCGCGGCGGACGAACGGGTGAGCGCGACGGCCGACACGGTCACGGTGGCCAGCACCGCCGCCGACACGAGGATGACGGCGCGCAGTCCCGGGGCCGGTCCGGCGGGGTTCGCCACCAGCGCGCCCACGGCCAGCAGCGACGCGAGGGTCAGCGCGGACAGGGCGCCGGACACGGCCAGCATGGCGACGCCCAGCGCCAGGCCGATCTGCCGGCGGCGCAGCTGGCGGATCGCCCACGCCACGGACAGGGCGCTGCCGGCCGGGATGACACCGGCCATCGCGTTGGCCGCAAGCACGAAGGCCGTCATGGTGCCCAGGCCGGGCCGCACCACGGCCCGGCGCAGCAGCCACCGCTGCAGGGACGCCAGCGCGAGGAAGGACGCCGCCTCCAGCGCCACGGCCACCGTCAGCTTCACGGGGCTGACGCGAGCCAGGAGTTGGGAGGCGCCGGACAGCTCGTGCCGGTGCGAGGCGGCCGCCACGGCGGCGATGGCGACGAACGCCGTCAGGCCGGCCCACCAGGCCCACACCTGCCACCGCGGCCGTCCGGCCGCCGGCACGGCCCCGGACGGCCGGGCCGACACGGAGCCAGGGGCGTCCGGCGGCTCCGGACACCGTCCGGTCTCCCCGCCCGGCGCGTTCATCGTCCGGGTGGTGTGCGGCGAGTGGCCGGCGGACGCGGCGGCCGATTCCGGGCGGCGGCCGGTGCGTGCCGGGGCGGCGCCGCGGGCCGGGCGGCGCCCACGACGGCCGGCAGCCGTCGACGTCGTACGGCCCCCGGTGGCCTCCCGCGACGGCCGGAACCGCGACGGCCGGAACCTCGACGGCCAGGACCCTGGAGGTCCGCGCCGGGGCGGCTTGGACCGGGGTGGCTCGGGCCGGGCAGGTGGGGACCGCGGGGCTCCGGGCTGCCCGGGGCCGGGCCGGGCTGGACGGGGCGTGTCATGGCGCGGCCTTCGGAGGGGTGCCGGGCCGGTTGCGGCCCGGGCCCGGACCCGGGTCGGGGGCGGGCCGCGCGTGCGCCGCGGTGTCGGACGCGGACGACCGGCCGGTGGACCGGTTCCGGCCCGGCGCGGGCGCGGGTCCGGCCGGCTCCTGGCCGCTTCGATGCGCGGCGGCCTCCTTGGTCACGGACACGCGGCGGGGCGCGATGGTCTCGCCGGCAGGACGCGCACTCGGGGGCTCGGTGCCCAGCAGCCGGTAGACGGCCGACCCGTCGACGGTCTCCTCCACCAGCAGCACATCCGCCAACTGCCTCAGCTGAGAGCGGTGTTCGGTCAGCAGGCCGATGGCCCGCCGCTCGGCCTCGCGCAGCAGCCGGGCCACCTCGCCGTCGATGGCGGCCTGGGTGGCCTCCGCGAAGGGGCGGCTGCTCATGGGCGTGCCCGAGCCGCCGAGGAAGACCGAGCCGCCCTGCGGGTATCCCACGGGACCGACCTCGGGCGACAGCCCGAACTCGCGCACCATCTTGGTGGCCAGCTCGGTGGCTCCCGCGAGGTCGTTGGCGGCCCCGGTGGATCCCTGGCCGAGCACGACCAGCTCGGCGGCGCGGCCGCCCAGCCGTACCGCGAGGGTCTGCGTGAGATAGTCCTCCCCGTACAAGTGGCGCTCCACCAGCGGCAGTTGCTCGGTGACGCCGAGCGCCTGCCCGGCGGGCAGGATGGTGACCTTGGCGACCGGGTCCGCGCTCGGGGACAGGGCGGCGACCAGGGCGTGCCCGGCCTCGTGGACGGCGACGGCCTCCTTCTCCGCGGGCAGCAGGACGTTCGAGCCCTCGCGGCGGCCGAGCAGGATCCGGTCCCGGGCCGCGTCGAAGTCCCCGGCGGAGAGGATCTCCCGGCCGTCGCGCACGGCGACGATGGCGGCCTCGTTGGCGAGGTTCGCGAGGTCGGCACCGGAGAAGCCGGGCGTCCCGCGCGCCACCACGTCCAGGTCGGCGTCCGGCCCGAGCCGCTTGTCCTTGCAGTGGACGGCGAGGATCGCGGCGCGCTCGGCCAGGGTGGGCAGCGGGATGACGGTCTGGCGGTCGAAGCGCCCGGGCCGCAGCAGCGCGGGGTCGAGGACCTCCGGCCGGTTGGTCGCGGCCAGCACGACGATGCCCTCGGACGCCTCGAAGCCGTCCATCTCGGACAGGAGCTGGTTGAGGGTCTGCTCGCGCTCGTCGTTGGAGACGACCGAGCCGGCCGCGGCGCGCCGGCCGCCGAGCGCGTCGATCTCGTCGACGAAGACGATCGCGGGGGCGCGCTTGCGGGCTTCGGCGAACAGGTCCCGCACGCGGGCGGCGCCGACACCGACGTACATCTCGACGAAACTCGATCCGGCCACCGACAGGAACGGCACGTCCGCCTCGCCCGCGACCGCGCGCGCCAGCAGTGTCTTGCCGGTGCCGGGCGGGCCGACCATCAGCACACCGCGCGGTGCCATGGCCCCGGCCCGGCGGTAGCGCTCCGGCCGCCGCAGGAAGTCGACGACCTCGGCGATCTCGGACTTGGCGCCCTCGTAGCCCGCGACGTCCGCGAACGTGGTGCTGGGCCGTTCCGCGTCGAACACCTTCGCCTTGGACTTGCCGACCCCGCCCAGCGCCCCGCTCATCTGCGCGGCCCCGCCCTTCGACAGGCGCCGCCAGAACCAGATGATCAGCAGGAACGGGCCCAGCAGCAGCATCCAGGACAGCAGCTGGGAGCCGAACGACGGCGAGGAGGACGACCGGGACGCGGTGACCTCGACCTTCTTCTTCTCCAGCCGGTTCAGCAACTGGTCGCCGGCGAGCTGCACCGGGACGACGGTGGTGAAGCCGTCGCCGTCGGTGAGGGTGCCGCTGGCCTTGCCGTCGCTGTCGATCGTCACGGACTTGACCTTGCCGTGATCGACGTCGTCGACGAACTGCGTGTAGGTCAGGTTCGTCTTCTCCGACCGGATCGAGCCGAGCTGCGGCAGCGCCACCCACATCCCGATGACGAGGATGATCGCGAGCGGCCACAGCCAGTGCCGCCAGGCAGGCGGAGGCGGCGGCGCGGTCGGCGTCGGCCGGTCGCCGGGCGGCGGTGACTGGGCCTGCTTGCTCATCAAAGGCTCCGTACGGTCTGGAACACGGCCGGCCTCCACTGTCCGCCCGCCCCGCGTCACGCAGTAGGGACCTTCCGCCCTGCGGCATGGGGCCACCATTCCTCCGGGCTTTCAGTGTCCTCCACATGCTCCGGGAGCGGCGGGCCGCGCCGGCCCGGCCCGCGGTGTTGTACGCGGCCACGTCCGGCCGCCTCAGGCGGCCGTGAGCCGGTCCAGCTCCTCGCGGATGGCCTCACGCAGGGCGTCGTGCCGGGGGCCGAGCGCGTACCGGGCCGCGCGCCACCGCTCGGGCGGGTACAGCCATACCGGCCTGCCCGCCAGCTCGGCCGGCTCCCAGGCGAAGCGCGGCCACACATGGGCGTGGAGGAACGGATCGGTGTTCCCCAGGATCTCCAGGTTGACGCGGCGGAAGGCGGGGTCCAGGCGGGCGCAGGCACGTTCTACCGCCTCGCCGAGCCGGTCCATGTCGGAGAGGAAGGCCGACCGCCTGGGCCGGGGGAGGTCCGAGAGCCGTTGTACCGCGGGATCGTCCACCAGGAGCACCGAGTAGCCCGGCAGGAACTGGACGTCCCCGATCACCGCGAATCCGGCGTCCAGCCTCCGCAGCACCGTCGGATTCGTGCCGCGGAGCGCGCTGCCGATCCGGTCACCGCGCCAGTCGTCCCTGCGCCGGTCGTCCCCGTGCCCGTCGCCACCCATGGACGCGATCCTGCCACCCCTCCGGCGCGCGGTGGAACAGCCTCCGCAAGTGCTGGCCTGGTGCACGGCCGTGGTGGCCGCCCTCGCAGTCGGCGCGCTCGTCATGGCCCGCCGCGCGCCGCTTCTCCTGACGCGGAGCCGGCGCGGCCGCCCTCCGTGCCGTGGTACGGCCGGACACCTCCGCCTCCGTGACCGGCACCCACCCGTGTGCCCGGCCACGGAGGTCCGCGGCCCGCACCCGCTCGCGCTCCCGCATCCCCGCGCACGACCCCGCCCGGCGCCCCGTGACCGGGCTCATGGCGTGTCCGTGCACGGGTGCGCCCGGCCGCCGCGGTCCGGCGGCCGGGCGCGAACGGTCCGGCGGGACGATCAGCCGGACAGCCGAACGGTCGAACCCGGCCGAACGGCCGAACGGCCGAACAGCCGAACGGCGGAACGGCGGAACGGCGGAACGGCCGAGCAGTCGATCAGCCGAGCAGTTGATCAGTCGATGTCCGAGGCGTAGCGCCTCGACCTGCTCTGCCGTGTCCCGCTCGACTCCGCGGCCCGGACCGCCGCGCTGGCGGCCAGTGCCAGCAGCAGGGCCACCGCACCCGTGATGACGTTGCTCACGATCGTCTTGGTGGTGCTGGCGTTGCCGGCCACCACCCAGGGCGCCACGATGGTCCACACACCCAGGGCGCAGGCCGCCCAGGCCATGCTGTGGGTGCGTTCGTAGGCACGGCCGAACCCGCTCATCGTCAGCGCGTAGCCGATGCCGACCAGAAGGTTGGTGACGGCCAGCGTCGAGATGCCGTTGAAGCCGACGATCCAGGGAGACGCTGCGAGGTACAGGCCGGTGAGAAGTGCCAGCGACTCGACGGCCTGCCCCCGGGGCGTGCTGGTGGTGCGCTCGGCCATCTCGTGACGGAGCCGCATGTCGACGATGTCGGGATGCGTCTCCATCGATGACCTGGGAGATGTTGCCATGATGCTCACCTCTGAAGGGTGACGGTGTGTGTGCATGACCACGGGTAACCACGCGGGCCCGTCCGAACCGCCGTTCCCGGCGGCGACAGGCCGGGCCGCCGGGTCCTCGTACCCTGGTCGGCGTGTCAGCCAGCCGTCTCCACCGTGTCGCCGTCCTCGTCCTCGAAGGGGCCAAACCACTCGACGTCGGCATTCCCGCCCAGGTGTTCACGACGCGCAGGAGCATGCCGTACGAGGTGAAGGTGTGCGGCGCGGCGCCCGGCCCGGTGACCGGCGGGGACGGGCTGTCGTACTACGTCGCCGACGGTCTCGACGCGCTGGAGTGGGCCGACATCGTCTTCGTCCCCGGATACCGGTTCCCCGACCGTGACGATCCGCCGCGGGACGTCGTCGACGCGCTGATCGCCGCGCACCGGCGAGGGGCACGGCTCGCCGCCATCTCGACCGGTGCTTTCGCGCTCGCCGCCACCGGCCTGCTCGACGGCCGGCGCGCCACGACGCACTGGCACTACACGCGGGCGCTGGCGGCGCGCCACCCCCTGGTCAACGTGGACGAGAACGTCCTGTTCGTCGACGAGGGCAGCGTGCTCACGTCAGCCGGTGCCGCCTCGGGCATCGACCTGTGCCTGCACATCCTGCGCCGCGACCTCGGCGTGGCCGCCTCCAACCACGCCGCCAGACGCCTGGTCGCCGCCCCCTACCGCAGCGGTGGCCAGGCACAGTACGTGCCGCGCAGCGTGCCCGAGCCGCTGGGCGAGCGGTTCGCCGCCACCCGCGAGTGGGCGCTGCACCGGCTCGGCGAGCCGCTCACCCTGGAGTCGCTGGCCCGGCACGCGGCGGTGTCGCCGCGCACGTTCTCACGGCGGTTCGCCGAGGACACGGGGTACACGCCCATGCAGTGGGTCATGCGCGCCCGTATCGACCTGGCACGCGAGCTGCTGGAGTGCTCGGAGCGGAGCGTGGAGCAGATCGCCGCCGACGTCGGTCTCGGCACCGGCGCCAACCTGCGACTGCACTTCCAGCGCATCCTCGGCACCACCCCCAGCGAGTACCGGCGCACCTTCACCCAGGGCGAGTAGCCCGGCCCCACCCGGGGCGAGCAGCCGGGCCCCACCCGGGGCGAGCAGCCGGGCCCCACCCGGGGCGAGCAGCCCGGCTCCACCCGGGGCGAGGTGGTCCGGCTTCGTCCGGGGCTGGCGAGATCCTTGCGAACCGTGGCGATCACGCCGCTGTCCCGCGCGGGTGCCGCGCGCGAGCCTGGGGGCGAAACGAAGGGACAACATTCATGACTCGCATCGCCATCAACGGATTCGGCCGCATCGGACGCAACGTGCTGCGCGCCCTGCTCGAGCGCGACAGCGCCCTCGAGGTCGTCGCCGTCAACGACCTCACGGAGCCCGCCGCCCTCGCGCGCCTGCTCGCGTTCGACACGACGTCCGGCCGGCTCGGCCGCCCGGTGAGTGTCGACGGGGACGTCCTGGTGGTCGACGGCCGGCGCATCAAGGTGCTCGCCGAACGCGAGCCGGCACAGCTGCCGTGGGCCGAACTCGGCGTCGACATCGTCCTGGAGGCGACCGGCCGCTTCACCTCCGCCAAGGCCGCGCGGGCCCACATCGACGCGGGGGCGAAGAAGGTGCTCGTCGGCGCCCCGTCCGACGGCGCCGACGTCACGCTCGCGTTCGGCGTCAACACCGACGCCTACGACGCCGAGCTGCACACGATCGTCTCCAACGCCTCCTGCACGACCAACGCGCTCGCGCCCCTGGCCTCGGTGCTCGACCAGCTCGCCGGCATCGAGCACGGCTTCATGACCACGGTCCACGCCTACACGCAGGAGCAGAACCTGCAGGACGGCCCGCACCGCGACCCCCGCCGCGCCCGCGCCGCCGGCGTCAACATCGTGCCGACCACGACGGGCGCCGCCAAGGCGATCGGCCTGGTGCTGCCCGGCCTCGACGGCAAGCTGTCCGGCGACTCGATCCGCGTGCCGGTGCCGGTCGGCTCGATCGTCGAGCTCAACACGACCGTCGCCCGCGACGTCACGCGCGACGAGGTGCTCGCCGCGTACCGCGCCGCCGCCGAGGGGCCGCTCGCCGGCATCCTCGAGTACTCCGACGACCCGCTGGTCTCGTCCGACATCACCGGCAACCCGGCCTCGTCGATCTTCGACTCGGCGCTGACCCGCGTCGACGGCCGCCACGTGAAGGTCGTCGCCTGGTACGACAACGAGTGGGGCTTCTCCAACCGCGTCATCGACACCCTGGAACTGCTCTCCGCCCGCTGACGGACCGCCGCCGGTACTACCCGCCCGGCGTCCCCGCGGCCGGCGACCCCGTGTCGACCGGCCGCGGCCGGTGGATTCCCGGTGCTCCCGGCCGTTTGGCCCGGGCGGTACCGGGAATCCGCGCGTTCGGCGGCGGAGGGCGCGCCGGGAGCCGTGGCGCGGGATGTGGTTCCGGCGCTCCGGGCCGCGTGAGATCGTGGTGCCCGGCGACGACCATGGGGAGGTGCAGGGCGGAACCCGAGGCGCGCGGACAGACCGGCGGCGCCGCGCACGCGGCACGACGGACGCGCGGGGCCCGTCCGACGCATCATGAACGCGATCCGGACGACGAGTGAGACGGAGCCGGACGGCTCCGGCGCGCACGCCGCGTCGGCGCGCGCGCTGGCCCGGCTCGCCCTGCTGTGCCTGGCCGGTGCCGTCGCGGCCGTGGTGGCCGGGGCGGGACAGTGGCTGATCCTCCTGCTCGGCCTGGCCGGGCTGGCGCTGGCCGGTGCGGGCCTGTGGTGGGCGCTGGCGCACCGCGGGCCGGTGCGCCTGCTCGGCGCGGTGCTGGCGCTGGCCTCACCGGTGGGTGTGCTGGTGCTGTACGCGGTGTCCGGGCTGTGGGTCGTGGCCGTCAGCGCGGTGCTGGCCTGGGTGGCGGCGCTGGCCTGCGCCCGCGGCGCGCTGCGCCGGCTGCGCACCCCGCACGGCATGCACTCCCGCTCGGCCCGCCCGCCCCGCAGACCGGTGCTGATCATGAACCCCCGGTCGGGTGACGGCAAGGTCGGCCGGTTCCGGCTGGTGGAGCGGGCGGAGGCACTGGGCGCCCGGGTGATCCTGCTCGACCTCGACGCCGACCCCGACCCGGTGGCACTGGCGCGGCAGGCGGTGGCCGAGGGCGCGGACCTGCTCGGCGTGGCCGGCGGCGACGGCACGCAGGCCCTGGTGGCGGCGGTGGCCGCCGAGCACGGCCTGCCGTTCCTCGTCGTGTCCGCCGGGACCCGCAACCACTTCGCCATGGACCTGGGCCTGGACCGGGAGGACCCGGCCCGCTGCCTGGACGCCCTCACGGACGGGGTGGAGCTGCGGGTGGACCTCGGCGACGTGGCCGGACGGCCGTTCGTCAACACGGTGTCGTTCGGGACGTACGCGGAGATCGTGCAGAGCCCCGAGTACCGCGAGGCCAAGGCCGCCACCGCGCTCGGCCAACTGCCCGACCTGCTCGGCGGCGAGGCCGGCACGGTGCTGCACGTACGGGCGGACGAGGAGCGGCTGAAGGTGCCGCAGACGCTGCTGGTCAGCAACAACCCCTACGCGCGGGCCGACCCGCTGGGCGGCGGGCGCAGGCCGCGGCTGGACGGAGGCCGGCTCGGTGTGATCGCGGTCTGCGTCGAGAGCGCGGCGCAGGCCGCCGAACTGGCCCTGCGCGGTGAGCGGGCCAGCAGCGTGACCTCGCTGACGGCGCGCCGTGTGGTCGTCGAGGCCGAGGCCGAGCTGATTCCGGTGGCCGTCGACGGCGAGGCGCTCACCCTGCCGCCGCCCGTGGTGTGCACGGTCCGGCCCGGTGTGCTGCGGATACGGGTGCCCCGGCACCGTCCCGGTGCGCCCTACGTCGCACCGTCGGTGGACTGGCGCCGCGTCGTCCGTCTCGCGCTCGGCCGTACCCCCCTGCCCCTCCGGAAGAAACAGGAACAGACCGATGACTGACAGCCGCCCGCAGGTCCACCGGGCACGGCACCGTCTGCTGCGCGACCTGGGCGCCCTGGACCAGGCGCTGTACGAGGCCGTGACGGTCACCGAGACGCCCACCCTCGACTCCGCCCTGCGGCGGCTGTCCGCGGCGGCGGACCACTCCAAGATCTCCTTCGTAGCCGCCGCGACGATGGCGCTGTTCCCCGGTCGGCCGCGCCGTGCCGCCGTGCTCGGGCTCGCGGCCGTCGGCGTCGCCTCGGCGACGGCCAACCTGCTCGGCAAGCGGCTGGTACGCAGGCGCCGACCGCACCGCGCCGAGGACTCGCCGTTCCCGGGGCGGCACGTGCCGATGCCGGCGTCCGCGTCCTTCCCGTCGGGCCACACGGCCTCCGCCGTCGCCTTCGCGGCGGCCGTGGGGCCCGCGTTCCCGGCCGTCGCCGTGCCGTTCGGCCTGCTGGCCTGCGCGGTCGGCTACTCCCGCGTCCACACCGGTGTCCACTATCCGGGTGACGTCATCGCCGGCGCCGTCCTGGGCACCGGGGCGGCGGCCGTGGTCCTCGGCGCCGCCCGCCACGAGGTGCACGGGCGGCACGTCGCGGTCCGGTGACCCGGGCCGCCCCCCGGCCGCCGGCCCGCGCGGGCGCGTCAGTGCCCGTGGCCCCCGCGGCCCCCGTGACCCCCGTGTCCGTCGGCCAGCCGTTGCAGCACCGCCTGTGCCATGGCCTCCTCGCCCTTGGCGTTGGGGTGGGCCGGGGCCGCCGGTGAGGTGGGCCGCAGGGGCTCGATCCAGCGGTCCGCGGGGGACTTGCACATGTCATGGCCGACCGTGGGCCCGTACGTGTCGACGTAGTCGGCGCGGTTGAGCCCGGCCACCAGGCGCAGCATCAGGTTGAGGCGCTTCTCGGTGTCCTTCAGGTAGCCGAAGTCCTTCGCCGCGAACGGCACGGTGGGGAAGCAGCCGCTGCCGTCGTCGGGCAGCAGGTCGGGGTATCCGACGACGAGCACGCGCGCGTGCGGGGCCCGGTCGTGCACGGCCCTGAGCACCCGGGCCACCTTCGGCGCCGTCTCCAGCACGGCCAGCGCCAATTGGTCGGTGCCGGAGGAGGTGTAGTGGCGCCGGCACGGGTCGCCGGTGAGGTCGGAGGTGCTCAGCCCGGCGCAGGTGGCGATGATGGAGCCGAACCCGACGTCGTTGCCGCCGATCTGGACCGTCACCAGGTCGGTGTCCCGCCGCACGGCGTCGAGCTGGGGCCCGTTGCCGCCCTGCGGTTTCCACATCTCCTCGGTGGTCGCCCCCGCACAGCTGACGTCCTCGAAGCCGGCCACGGACCGCTGCGCCGCCACCAGCGAGGGGTAGTTGTGGTCGGAGCGGGCGCAGTCGGCGTCCACCTGCCGAGGTATGAGCGGCCCGGAGGTGTAGGAGTCGCCGAGGGACACGTAGTGCGTGCCGCGGCCCGTTCCGGGGCCGTGCGCCGCCGCCGGCGCGGTGAGCACCAGGACGAGGGCGCAGCCGCTCGCCGCCGCCGCGGCGACCCTGGTACGACGGCGGCCCGACGTGGGTGCGGCTGATGGAGTGTCACGCTTCAAGAAGAGCCTCCTGATGAGAACCGGCGGGCAGGTCGAGGCCCGCCTGGCCGTCGCCTGTTCGACCGGCCTTGTATACCGGCGGGTAGCGGCCGCGGGCCAGAGGGGTGCGGCAGCGAGTCGGCCGCTCATGACACCGCCGACGCCGACCACGGTCAGCGGCGGCGTCGACGCACGCCGGGACCGGGGGAAGAAGCGGGCGCGGCCGGCCGTTCAGCGGACGTCGGCGACCGAGAAGACGCCCGGCTCGGTGACCGCGTACAGCACCCCGCCCACCCTCAGCGGCGGCAACTCGCTCGGCGTCAGCTCCTCGAAGGAACGGCCCTCGGTGTCGAAGGCGGGAGCCGTGCGTCCGATCTCCTCGCCGGTCCGCGGATCAAGGGCGAGCACGCTGGTGTCCGGCAGCAGGACGTACAACCGGTCCCCGTGCACGGCCGGTTCGCTGAACACCCGCAGGCTGCGCGAACTGGTCCACAGCGGCTTGCCGCGCTTCAGGTCCAGGGCGAGCAGCGTCTCGTTGTCGTAGTCGAAGACGTACATGACGTCGCCGTGCACCAGCGGCGGGGCCTCCGGCGTCACGCTCCACGGGAAGTCGATCCGGCGGATGGCGCCGTCGCCGAGGTCCTGCGCGTACAAGGCCGCGGAGGACCCGGTGCCGCCCTCCCAACGGGCGTAGTACGCCGTGTCGTCGTGGACCGTGGCGAGCCACAGGTCGCCCTGCGGGGCCTTCAGCGTGCGCAGCGTCCGGCCGGTGCGCGCGTCGAGACGGGCGATCCCGCCCGAGCCGCCGCGCAGGTCGGCGTAGAGGATCCCGCGCGACCCGGCGTGGAACGGGTTCGCCGAGCCGGAGGTCAGTTTCCGCCGCCACAACTCCTCGCCGGTGCGCGGCTCGTAGGCGGCATAGCGTGCGGTGTCGGAGGGCCCGGGCTGATCCAGCCGCACGAGCAGGACACCACTGAGGTACGCGTACGTGCCGACCGGGCCGTCCAGATGCCACAGCCGCTCGCCGGTGCCGGCGCCGAAGGCGTCGATGCCCTCGGAGCGGTCGGCGGCGGCCGCGTACACCACGCCGTCGTGGACGACGGGGCGGCTCAGCGAGAAGGTGTGGGGCTGGGCGCCGACCATGGGTTTCGTCCAGTCCACGCGGCCCGTGGCGGGGTCGAGACGCATCAGCGCGACCCGCGGGGAGGAACAGAAGACGCCGAGCGTGCCGGGCGTGCACGCGGGGCCGATGCCGGAGTTCTCGTCGGCGTCGGCCCGCGGGTCGTACCGCCACGGCTTCCAGCCGGACGGAACGTCACGGGACGCCGCCCGCGCGTCGGCCGTACCGCCCGTTCCGGCCGCGCTCGTGGGCGCGTGGTCGCTGCGGACCGCCATCGCGGCGGCCGCCGCCAGGACGGCCGCCGCCGCGAGTGCGGCCCACAGTTTCCCGCGGTGCCGTCGCCGTCCCGGCGGCCCGGACTCGGGGGAGGGCGGTGCGGGGGACGCCGGCGGCACCGTCGGCGTGGTCACCGGTCCGGGGGAGGGCCGTGCACCGCGTTCGCGGGCGGGGTCCCGGACCGGCCCGGGCCCTCCGGCGCCGTCTTCCCGGCCCGGCAGCCGCGGCGGCAGCGCGGTCAGCATCTCGAGGGCCTCGCCCGACGTGGGCCGCCGCTCCGGTTCCTTCGCCAGACAGGCGGACACCAACGGCCGCAACGGCACCGGCAGTCCGTCCAGCCGGGGCTCGCTGTGCACCGTGTTGTACGCGGCGAGATAGGCGTTCTCCGCCTCGAACGGGCTGCGCCCGGTGGCCGCGTACACCAGCACCGCGCCCAGCGCGAAGACGTCCACGGCCGGGCCGACCTCGCGCGGGCGGCTGAACTGCTCCGGCGCCATGAACGGCGGCGAGCCCATCACGATCCCGGTCTGGGTGCGCACGTCGCTGCTGGCGGCACGCGAGATGCCGAAGTCGATGACCCGCACCGCCCCGTCCTCGCTGCCGCCCTCCAGCAGGAGCACGTTGCCCGGCTTGAGGTCCCGGTGCACGACCTCCGCGCGGTGGATCTCCCGCAGCGCCTCGGCGAGTTCGGTGCCCAGGCGGCGCAGCGACGGCCAGTCCAGGGGGCCGGAGTCGGTGACACGGTCGGCGAGGGTGACCCCGGGGACGAACGCCGTCGCCATCCACGGCCGTTCCGCGTCCGCGTCGGCGTCGACGACGGGCGCGGTGAACGCGCCGCTGACCCGCCGCGCCGCCGCGATCTCCTGCCGGAACCTGGCCCGGAACTCGGCGTTGTCCGCGTACCTGGCGTGGACGACCTTGACGGCGACGGCCCGTCCCGACACCGACCGGCCCAGGTAGACGACGCCCATGCCGCCGGTTCCGATCCGCGCCTCGATCCGGTACCCGCCGACGGACCGCGGATCGTTCTCGCGCAGGGTCACCGCATCTCCTTCACCGGCCCGGGGCGGGTCCGCGCGGCCTCGAATGGCATGGACCGCTCACTCTACTGGCCCGCGTACGAAGCGACTTCGGTGAACAGGCGGCGGCCCGGCAGCGCGGCGGCCGGCTGGGGGCGGCGGGGCGGGGCGGGGGAGAGGGGGCACCGCCCGGCCGGCCTGCGGGGCGGGCGAGCCGTCAGCCGGGGCCCGCCGCGCGGTCGGCCGCGCCTCCGGCGCCGAGGAGGCCGGTCGCGGGGAAGGCGTCCCCGGCCCGGCGGCGCGACGCGAGGCGCGACCGGCGCAGCACGAGCGGCGGCAGGGCGGTGCGCGCACCCTGCGCCAGGCGCAGCCAGGCGGGGACGTACACGGCGGTGCTGCGGCGTTCGACGGCCCGGGCCAGCCGGGCGGCGGCGGCCGGGGCCGGGCTGACACGGCGGGCCGGCGGCGGCATCTGGGCGCGCAGCTCGCGCAGCACCGGGTTCCGCTCCGCGTCGCGGACCATGTCCGTGTCGATCCAGTTGAGGTAGGCCGTGCCCACGGCCATCCCGTCCGGGGCGGTCTCGGCGCGCAGCGCGTGGGCGAAGGCCTCGACGCCCGCCTTGGAGGCGCAGTAGGCGCTCATCCGCGGGGCCGCGCCGATCGAGGCCAGCGAGGCGATCTGCAGGTAGTAGCCGCGGGTGTGGGTCAGGTCGGGCAGGAAGACGTGCGCGGTGAACGCGCTGCCCGTCAGGTTGACGTCGATCACGCGCCGCCACCGGGCGAGGTCGGCCGTCGCGAAGGGGCCGCCCTCGGCGATCCCCGCGTTGGCCACCACGACCGACGGGCGGCCGAGCTCCGCGCGGACCCGTCCGGCCGCCTCGCGGAGGGCCGCCGCGTCCGTGACGTCGACCTCCAGCGCCATGGCCGCCGTCGGCAGCGAGGCGGCCAGCTCTTCCAGGCGCGCTCCCTCGTGCCCGAGCAGTGCCAGGCGGGCGCCCCGGCGGGCCAGTTCCCCGGCCAGGGCCGCCCCCAGGCCCCGTGCCGCTCCGGTCACCACGGCGGTGCGGTCCCTCAGCGGGCTGTCGTGCATGGCTCAGGGCCTCTCCGTGCGGTTCACGTCCCGGGCGTGGCGCCGGGCCGGGCGGTGTGGTGCGGGTCGCCGGCGGTGCGGCGCGCCTCCTTCATCTCCGCCTCGTACAGGTGGCCGCGGCCTGCGGCGAGGTCCTCGACGACGGCGCGGTTGAGGTCGCGGAAGGCCTCGTAGTAGGTCCTGTCGTACGCCTCGACGATCTGGAAGGTCCAGTGGCCGGGGATGACGTTGCGCCCGATGACCTCGGTGCGGACCTTCTCCGCCCATTCCGGGTGACCGGCCTCGCGCAGCAGGGCGACCGCGCGGTCCAGTTGCAGGTCCGCGGTGCCGGTCAGCTGGTGGAAGTCGTACAGGCGGCCCCTGGCCCGTTCCGTGGTCTCCAGCGCCTTCGACAGGGCTCCGAGTGCCTCCACCGTCGCGTCGTCGACGTTCTCGGGACGCCGGTGCGCCGCGTCGGGGCCGTCCTGGGGGATGTGCATGGTTCGTGCCGTTCTCTCGTGTCTGTCTGTTCTCCGTCCACGCCGTGGGCCGCCGGCAGGCCGGCCGGCGTCAGCGCGGGGACGGCCGCCTGCGGCCCGTCCGGTCGCGGTGGGTGAGCAGGCGCTGCGCGGTGGCCAGGCCGAGGCGGCCGGAGGCGCGCAGCGCGGCGCGCGCGGCGTTGGCGCCGCAGGCTCCGTGCACGCCGCCGCCGGGGTGGGCGCCGGCGGAGGCCAGGTACAGACCCTTCACCGGGGTCTCGGGACGCCCGCTGCCGGGCACCGGACGGAAGACGAGCTGCTGGTGGACGGCGGTGGTGCCGCCGTTGATGGCGCCGCCGTCCAGGTTGGCGTCCAGGGACTGCAGGGTCGTGGGGGCCAGGACGCGCCGGGCGCGGACCAGGCCGCGGAAGCCCGGGGCGAAGCGCTCCACCTGGCGTTCGACGCGGTCGGCCATGACCTCCCGCTCGCGGGCGTCCCAGCAGCCCGTGACGCCCTCCTGCCCGGCGTCGGCCCGGATGTCGCGCGGTACGTGGGTGTAGGCCCAGGCCGACTCCGTGCCACGGGGCGAGCGCGCGGCGTCCGCGGTGGTCATCTGGCCGAACAGCAGGAAGGGGCGGTCCGGTACCCGGTGCCGGGCGATCTGCGCGGCGAACCGGGTCAGCTCGTCGATCCCGCCCGCCAGGTGGACGGTGCCGGCCCGCCGCGCCTGCTCCGCCCGCCAGGGGACGGGACCGTCGAGCGCCCAGTCCACCTTGAACGTCGAGAAGTCCCACTGGAAGCGCCGCAGGTCGTCCAGGAGCTGGGCGGGCAGGTGGTCGGCGCCGACGAGTTCGCCGTACAGGGCGGGCACCGGCACGTCGGCGAGGACGGCACGGCCGGCGGCGAGGGTGTCCCCGCCGGCCGTGCGCACGCCGACGGCCCGTCCGCCACGCACCACGACGCTCTCCACCCGCTGCCCGCACCGCACGCTCCCGCCGCGCGCCGCCAGCCGTCGTACCAGCGCGCCGGTCAGCGCCCCGGAACCGCCGACCGGCACCGGGAAGCCGTACGTCTGGCCCAGCATCGACATCAGCCAGCCGAACCCCCCGCTGCCGGTGGACTCCGGCGCCAGGTCGGCGTGCAGCGCGTTGCCGGCCAGCAGCAGCCGGCCTCCTTCGCCGCGGAACTCCTCCTCGCCCATCCGCCGCACCGGCAGCGCCAGGGTGCGCGCCATCCGCAGGCCGCCCGCGGCCCGCAGCCGCAGCGCCAGCCGGCCCGCCGCCCGCACCGGCGGGAACGGCGTGAACAGCGCGTCCAGCAGATCCGGACGCACCCGCTCCCACACCTCGTGCAGATTGCGCCAGGCCTCGCCGTCCCCGGGCGCGAACGCCTCCAGTGAGCGTGCCGTGGCGTCCACCCGGCGCTCGAGGACGGCGCAGCTGCCGTCGTCGAAGGGGTGGGCCAGCACGCTGGGCGCGTGGGTCCAGCGCAGGCCGTGGTCCTGCAGCCGCAGCCCGGCGAGGATCGGAGAGGCGGCGGCCAGCGGATAGAAGGAGCTGAACAGGTCGTTGACGAAATCCGGGTCGACGCCCGTGTCGTGCCGGACCGCACCGCCGGGCTCCGGCTGCTCCTCCAGCACCTCGACGCTCCAGCCGGCGTCCGCCAGCAGGTTCGCCGCCACCAGCCCGTTGGGGCCGGCCCCGATCACCACGGCATCAGGCATGGCCGTCCGCCCCGGCCGTCCGCACCGCTGCGGTCACCACCGGGCCGGGCCGGCCGGGCACGACGGCGCGCTCGGCCTCGCACACCTTGGCGAGGCGGGCCAGCATGGCGCGATGGCGCACCTGGATGAACGCCTCGAAGGCCCAGTTGTGCAGCACGCCGCCGGCTCCCCGCAGCGGGTGCTCGTCCACGACGACGAGGCATTCCTCGCCCCACGGACGCAGCTCGATGGCGATCCGCGCGGTGCCCAGGAACCCCGCATGGGCCTCCAGCTCGACCGCGGATCCCTCCTGGCAGCCGCGGACCACGGTCTCGTTCCGCAGCACCACCGGGCCCAGGTTCACCTCGTACCCGAGCGCCGAGCCCACCTCCGGCCAGCGCCCCCGCAGCGGGCGGGACGCGCTGGTGCCCACCACCCATTCGGCATACCGCTCGGGGTCGGCGAGAACGGACCACACCGTGGCCGGACTTTCCTTGATCAGTCGATGCCGCACCGCCACGGGTGCCTCCCTGGTCTCTCCTCGGGCATGTCGTCGCGGCCGAGTGCCCCGGGCGGTGCGGACGAATCACCTTCCCCCGCCGTCCGACCGCCGCGCCCCCGGTCAGCCGGTGGCCGGGGCGGTCGCGGGCCGCGAGGGCGCCATCGCCCACCGCACCGCCGAGGTGACGGCGGTGCCGAGCGGGCGCACGCACCACTCGTCGACCACCGGCAGCCTGGGCAGGCGCAGCTCCCGGGCGGCCCAGGACGGCAGCAGCGACACGGCGTTCGCCGCCAGGACGCCGTACGGCAGCCTCGCGGCGAGCGGGACCGGCGGGTCCAGGAGCAGGAAGCGGGCGGCCTGACGCGCCTGCGCGGAGGCCCGCAGCTGGGGACGGTAGCCGTCGAGCACCCGCGCGAGCTCGGCCCGGGTCGTGGGCGGGTCGGTCACCCCCAGCGCGGCCGCGACCCGGGCCGTGTCGGCGACGTAGCCGTCGCAGCCGGACGCGGACAGCGGCCGCGCGCCGTAGCGCTGGTGCGCGCGCAGGAAGCTGTCGACCTCGGCGGCGTGCACCCAGGCCAGCAGACGGGGATCGGCGGCGTGGTACGCCTCGCCCTCCGGGGTCACGCCGCGCACCCGCTCATGCACCGCCCGGACCTGCTCGCACGCCTCCCGCGCGTGTGCCGCGGTCCCGTAGGTGGTCACCGCCAGGAAGGTGCTCGTCCGCTGCAGCCGGCCCCAGGGGTCGCCGCGGTAACCCGAGTGGGCGGCCACGGCCGCCATGGCGAGCGGGTGCAGGGACTGCAGCAGCAGTGCGGACAGCCCGCCGATGAACATCGAGGCGTCGCCGTGCACCCGGCGGACGGGGCGCTCGGGCCCGAACCAGCGCGGGCCGGGAGTGAGGTGGATACGGTCGCGGTTGCGGGGGCCGTCCGGGCCGGCCACGCGGGCGAACAGACCGTTGCCCAGCTGCTCCCGCAGACCTGCCGCGGTGGATCCGATGCGCTTCCTCAAGGCCGGGTCCTCCTGCCTGCTCGACGAAGACGACGAAGACGACGAAGACGACGAAGACGACGACGGCGACGACGGCGACGACGGCGACGCGGCGCCGGACCGGCCGCCCGACTCCATTGTTCCGCGGTGCCCGGGCGGGCGGATGCGGCCGCCCACGGCCGGCACCGCCGGACACGGCCGGCCAGGCCCACCGGCGAATTCTCCCGCGAAAGAGCACGGCCGGATAAGGGCCGGAGCGCGGCCTTTTCGGGAAATAGCGAGCGGGTCCCGTCGGCCTTGTGCCGACGGGACCCGCTCAGGTGTCGGGCTCTATTCTACCAGCGGTACCAGCGACTCCGTCGGCCGCCTGTCTCCGCGCTCCGCAGCACGAAGCCCAGCAGCCACACCACGAGCACCACGACGGCGATCCACCACAGGGCCTTGAGCGCGAATCCCGCGCCGAAAAGAATCAGGGCCAGCAGAAGAACGAGAAGCAGGGGAACCATGATTATCAACCTCCGAGACTTCTGGTGCCCGGGGAAATCCGGTTCACGCCTCGAATTCCGGCTGTTTGTTTCGCTTACCGCCGGGAATTCGAAGACGCCGCGCATTACCGGACGATGTCAGGACTTGGCGGCCCTGGCGGCCTCCGCCTCGGTGTCCGCCCGAGCCGTCGTCAGCGAACCGCCGGCGTTCTCCAGGTGCGCCCGGACGAACCACTGGAACTGCTCCAGGTCCCGCAACTGCTCGATGAGCAGGTCCTCCGTCGCCGGGTCGATCTCCCCGACGACCTTGATCGCGGAACGCACGTCCTCGATCAGGCCCGTGTACACGACGTCCAGCGCGCCGAGGTGCGCGATGGCCTCCTCGCGGCCGATGGAGTAGTCGTCCCAGGTGCGCTCCTCGACCAGGGACCCGGGCGTGCCCTGGGCGACCCCGCCCAGGGCGGCGATGCGCTCGGCGACGTCGTCGGCCATGTCGCGCACCCGGTCGACCTGCGGGTCGACCATCTGGTGCACGGCGATGAAGTGCGGCCCCACCACGTTCCAGTGCACGTGCTTCAGCGTGAGGTGGAGGTCGTTCAGGGCGTGCAGCCGCAGGCGAAGGACGTCGATGAGCCGACCGGCCGCCTCGCGCTCGATGCCCGGCACCGTGTACTGGGGGGTGTGGTCCTTCGCCATGTTCACATCTCCTTCTCCGTGGGGTGAGACAGGAGTTCTGGTGCCCCGCCGCCGCGGCGGCAGACCTGTGACGTGGCGCTCGTGCACGGATCGGACGAGCCCGACGGAGCCCGGTCAGGTGACGCCCACCGCCGGCCCGCGCGCCGGGCCGGCGCCGTCTACGCCACCCGCACCCCCACGATGCAGGTGTCGTCGTCGGTGTCGGACCTGCTGTGGGTCAGCAGCCGGTCCAGTTGCTGGTCCAGGGTGGGCGGGACCGTGCGCGCGGCCGTGAGGAGCTGGGCCAGCGACTCCTCCACGGACCGGTCACGGCGCTCGATCAGGCCGTCCGTGTACATCAGCAGCGTGTCGTCGACGGCCAGCTGCACCTCGTGCTCCTCGTACGTCGCCTCCGGCAGGGCGCCGAGCAGCAGGCCCTTGAGCAGGGGCAGCGCCGCCGCGTCGGAGCCGCGCACCAGGACGGGCGGCAGATGACCCGCCCTGGCCCAGCGCAGGGTGCGCCGCTCGGGGTCGTACAGTCCGCACACCGCCGTCGCCGTGACGGCGCCGGTCAGGTGGTGGGCCACCATGTTGAGCCAGGACAGCAGCTGGCCCGGCCCGGCGCCCGTCACGGCCAGCCCGCGCAGGGCGTTGCGCAGGACGACCATGCTGGTGGCCGCCTCGATGCCGTGCCCGGCGACGTCCCCCACGCACAGCAGCACCAGCCCGGACGGCAGCACGACCGCGTCGTACCAGTCGCCGCCGACCAGTTGCTGCGTCTCGGCGGGCCGGTAGCGCACGGCCACGCGCAGGCCGGGAGCCTCCAGCGGGGCCTGCGCCGGCGGCATGATGGCGTGCTGCAACTGCAGGGCGAGCCGGTTGCGTTCGCTCGCCTGCTGCTCGGTGTGCGCGAGCTGGTCGCGGGTGGCGGCCAGTGCGACCTCCGTCCAGTGGTGGGCGGAGATGTCCTGGTAGGCGCCCCGTACGACGAACAGCCGGCCGTCGGAGTCCAGGACCGGCTCGGCCACCACCCGGATGTGCCGGGTCACCCCGTCGGGCCGCTGCAGCCGGAACGCCGTGGACGCCGGCCGGCGGTGGTGCACCAGGGTCCGCAGGAACCTGCCGATGGCCACGGCGTCGTCCGGGTGGGCGTGGGCGGGCAGATCCTCCAGCGGTACCGGGCCGCTGGTGGCGGGCCTGCCGTAGAGGCTGTACAGCTGCCCGTTCCAGGTGATCTCACCGGTGAGCAGGTTCTCCTCGAAGCCGCCGATGCGGCCGAGGCGCTGGGCGTGCTGCAGCAGGCTCGCCAGACGCGCCGTCTCGTCCTCTATGCGCCAGATCAGCAGGACACTGCCGCCGTGACGGCTGATGTTGATGTCGGCGACCGCCGCCAGCGGGACGTCGTCCACCAGGGCGGTGAGCCGCATGCGGTGCGCACGGAACGGCTCGCCCGTGGCGTAGACCCGTTCGACCTGCTCGAACAGCTCGCTGTCGCCGGCGGCCATCGGGTACGCCTCCAGCAGCAGGGCGCCGTTGACCACACCGCGCGGCCGGCCGGCCGGGTCGAGGAAGCGGCTGTTGACGTGGTGGATGCGGAAGTCGACCAGCTCCCCGGCGGGGTCCAGGTACGGCACCAGCACCAGGGCCGGGTCGTGCAGCCCGTCGGCCAGGGCCGTCAGCTCGGCGACGTCGGGCAGCGGGCGCGGCGTCGGATCGTCGTCCGGGCGGTGCAGGGCGTGGTTCTCCAGCGTGTGCGCGCACAGCTCGGCCAGCGCCTCGACCTGCCGGACGATCTGCGGCGGCTGCGGCTCCAGCGGCGCGGGCCAGACGATCTCCAGCACACCGTGGATCCGGCCGCCGTTGCTCGCCGGTACGGCGACCCGGCCGCCGTCGGGGTGATGGTGCTGGCCGACCGACGGCAGGCCGGTCTCGGCCAGGCAGCCGATCCACCGGCCGGACCGCTCGCCCAGCCCGCGCCGGGCCACGGTCGCCACGCCCGGCGGCACGTACCGCCAGCGTCCCGCCTCCGCGGCGGAGAACCCGGCGCTGCCCGCGAGGGTGAGGGAACCGTCGGCGCCCAGCGCCCAGATCGCCACCGCCACCGCCCCGAGCGGTGTCAGGGCGTGCTCCAGCAGCGAGTCGGCCACCGCCTGGGCGTCGTCGGCGGCCAGCGCACCGCTCTCCGCGGCCCGCAGCCGCACGGCGGAGGACCCGCCGCCCGGCACGTCGTCCCCGGCACCTTCCGACGTGGCCGCGAGGAACGCGGTCGTCACCTCGGACAGCCGGTCCCGCGAGGCCTGGTTGATGACCTCCACCGCGAACTCCAGCGGCGTGACGCCCGCCTGCTCGGTCAGTTCGGCCAGTTGCCGCGCCGCCTGCGCCGGCCCGCACCCCAGCCGCTCGACGAGGATGCCCTTGGCCAGTTCGATCAGGGCGCGCCCCTCCGCCTCCGCCTGCGCCTCCCGCACCTCACGGCGCAGCCGCTGCACGGTCGCCGCGAGCCGGCCCACCGGCGTGGCCCGGCCCGCCGCGTCCGGGTCGGCGCCGACGACGGCGGCCGGGGCGCCGCCCTCGCGGGCGGTGGGCACCGCGGCGAGCAGGCCGGGACCCGCCGCGTCGTCGCCGGACCCGTCACCCGGGGAGACGCCGGTACCCTCCGGCTCGGACGGCTGCTGGAGTTCGCTCACGGTTGACCTGTTCCTCGGCTCCGGCGTCCGGGGACGCCACCTGATCGGCTGGTGCGCACGGCGGCGTGACCCGGTCTCACGCCGACAGCCAGCGCCGGACGCGGCCGATGAGGTCGTCGGTGTCGACGGGCTTGGTGACGTAGTCGTTCGCGCCCGACGCCAGGCTCTTCTCCTGGTCCCCCGGCATGGCCTTGGCGGTGACGGCGATGATGGGCAGCTCGGCGTACTGCGGCATCGCGCGGATCTCCGCGGTGGCGGTGTAGCCGTCCATCTCCGGCATCATCACGTCCATCAGGACCAGCGACACGTCCGGATGGGCGAGCAGCATCTCGATCCCCTTGCGGCCGTTGTCGGCGTGCAGGACCTGGAAGCCGTGCAGCTCCAGCACCCCGCTGAGCGCGAACAGGTTGCGCGCGTCGTCGTCGACCACGAGCACCGTACGGCCGAGGAAGGCGTCGTCCACGACCTGCGCGGCCGGGCGCTGCGGCTCCTCGGCGCGCACCAGCGACAGCACGTCGCCCGGCTCCTCGGCGGACAGGTGCAGCGTGACGCGCTCGCGCAGCTCGTCCAGGCTGGAGAGGAAGTCCAGCGGGCGGCCGTCGGCGCGGGAGCGCAGCATCTGCTCGTGCGCCAGGTCCACCCGGTGACCGGTGTGCACCAGCACCGGCACGCTGGACAGCGCGGAGTCGCCCCGCATGGCCTCCAGCAGCCGGGCGCCCTCGTCGTCCGGCATGCCCAGTTCCAGGACCACGCAGTGGCAGGGTTCGGCGGCCAGCGTCGCCGCCGCCTCCTGGGCGCCGACGGCCGTGATGATGTCGATCGCGCCCAGCGGGTCGTCGGGGTCCGGCGCGACGTCGGCGACCGCGCGCTCGGCGACGAGGGTGAGCAGTCCGCGCGGGCGCTCCTCCACGACCAGCAGCCGCCGCCTGCGCTGTTCCTGCGTCCCGCCGTGGCCGGCGGCCTGCGCCGGGGCCTGCGCCGACGCCTCCGCGGCGGCCGAGGCGGGCGCGATCTCCGCGGGCCGGCCGCCGCCGTCCAGGAGGTCCTCGAAGTCGGCGCGCGCGACCGGCAGGTAGAGCGTGAACGTGGAGCCCCGGCCGGGCGCGCTGTCGACCGTGACGGCGCCGCCGAGCAGGTGGGCGATCTCCCGGGTGATGGACAGGCCGAGGCCGGTGCCGCCGTACTTGCGGCTGGTGGTGCCGTCCGCCTGCTGGAACGCCCCGAAGATCGTCTCCAGGTGCTGCCGCGGAATGCCGATGCCGGTGTCCTTGACCCGGAAGGCCACCACCGGACCGCCGCGGTGGACACCCCGCGGGACCTCCCGGTCGGCGGCGGGCTCGATGCGCAGCTCCACCCCGCCCTGCTCGGTGAACTTCACCGCGTTCGACAGCAGGTTGCGCAGGATCTGCCTCAGCCGGGAGTCGTCGGTGAGCAGGTCGGCGGGCGTGCCCGGGGCGGTGGCCACCGTGAAGTCCAGGCTCTTCTGCGTCGTCATCGGCCGGAACGTCGCCTCGACGTACTCCAGCAGCTTGCGCAGCGGTACGCGTTCGGGGGCGACGTCCATCTTGCCCGCCTCGACCTTCGACAGGTCGAGGATGTCGTTGATCAGCTGCAGCAGGTCCGAGCCCGCCGAGTGGATGATGCCCGCGTACTCGACCTGCTTCGGGGTGAGGTTGCGCGAGGGGTTCTGCGCCAGCAACTGGGCCAGGATCAGCAGGCTGTTGAGCGGGGTGCGCAGTTCGTGGCTCATGTTCGCCAGGAACTCCGACTTGTACTTCGAGGCCAGCGCCAGCTCCTGGGCGCGGGTCTCCAGCTCCTGCCGGGCCTGCTCGATCTCCAGGTTCTTCGCCTCGATGTCGCGGTTCTGCGAGGCCAGCAGTGAGGCCTTCTCCTCCAGTTCGGCGTTGGAGCGCTGCAGTTCGTCCTGCTGCACCTGCAACTCCTCCGACCGCGACTGGAGTTCGGCGGTCAGCCGCTGCGACTCGTCCAGCAGCTCGTCGGTACGGGCGTTGGCCACGATGGTGTTGAGGTTGACGCCGATGGTCGGCATCAGCTGGGCCAGGAAGTCCTGGTGGATCTGCGTGAAGCGGCCGACCGAGGCCAGCTCGATGACGCCGAGGACCTGCTCCTCGACCACGATGGGCAGCAGGATCAGGGCGCTGGGCACGGTCTGCCCGAGCCCGGAGGAGATCGTCACGTAGCCCGGCGGCAACTCCTCCACGCTGATCGGGCGCCGGTTGCGGGCGGCCTGCCCGACCAGGGAGCGGCCGACGGGGATGCGCTCGGGCCGGCCGGCGTCGTCGGGGTAGCCGTAGGAGCCCACCAGCCGCAGTTCGGGACCGCGTGCGGTGTCCTCCGCCAGGTAGAACGCGCCGTACTGCGCCGACACCAGCGGCGTCAGCTCGTCCATGATCAGCTCGGCGACGACGGGCAGGTCGCGGTGACCCTGCATCAGGCTGGAGATGCGGGCGAGATTGGTCTTGAGCCAGTCCTGCTCCTGGTTGGCCCGCGTGGTCTCGCGCAGGGACTCCACCATGGAGTTGATGTTGTCCTTCAACTCGGCGACCTCGCCGGACGCCTCCACGGTGATCGAGCGGGTCAGGTCGCCCTCGGCGACGGCGCTCGCGACCTCGGCGATGGCGCGGACCTGCCGGGTGAGGTTCCCGGCGAGTTCGTTGACGTTCTCCGTCAGCCGTTTCCAGGTGCCCTCGACGCCCTCCACCTCGGCCTGTCCGCCGAGCCGGCCCTCGCTGCCGACCTCGCGGGCGACGCGGGTGACCTCGGCGGCGAACGACGACAACTGGTCGACCATCGTGTTGATGGTGGTCTTCAGCTCCAGGATCTCGCCGCGGGCGTCCACGTCGATCTTCTTCGACAGGTCGCCGCCCGCCACCGCGGTCGTCACCAGCGCGATGTTGCGCACCTGGCCGGTGAGGTTGTTGGCCATGGAGTTGACGTTGTCGGTCAGGTCCTTCCAGGTGCCCGCCACGTTCGGCACGTGCGCCTGTCCGCCCAGGCGGCCTTCGGTGCCGACCTCGCGGGCGACGCGGGTGACCTCGTCGGCGAACGCGGACAGCGTGTCGACCATCGTGTTGATGACGTCGGCCAGCGCCGCGACCTCGCCCTTGGCCTCGACCGTGATCTTCTGCGACAGGTCGCCGCGCGCCACGGCCGTGGCGACCTGCGCGATGGAGCGGACCTGACCGGTCAGGTTCGACGCCATCACGTTGACGTTGTCGGTGAGGTCCTTCCAGGTGCCCGACACGCCCCGCACGATGGCCTGTCCGCCGAGGTTGCCCTCGGTGCCGACCTCGCGGGCGACGCGGGTGACCTCGTCGGCGAAGGCGGAGAGCTGGTCGACCATCGTGTTGATGGTGTTCTTCAGTTCCAGGATCTCGCCGCGGGCGTCGACGGTGATCTTCTGCGAGAGGTCGCCCTGGGCGACCGCGGTGGCGACCTGGGCGACGTTGCGGACCTGCGCGGTGAGGTTGCCCGCCATGAAGTTCACGGAGTCGGTGAGGTCGCGCCAGGTGCCCTTGACGCCCTTGACGTCCGCCTGTCCGCCCAGGCGTCCCTCGGTGCCTACCTCGCGGGCGACGCGGGTGACCTCGTCGGCGAAGGCGGAGAGCTGGTCGACCATCGTGTTGATGGTGTTCTTCAGTTCCAGGATCTCGCCGCGGGCGTCGACGGTGATCTTCTGCGAGAGGTCGCCCTGCGCCACCGCGGTGGTCACCTGCGCGACGTTGCGGACCTGCGCGGTGAGGTTGCCCGCCATGAAGTTGACCGAGTCGGTCAGGTCGCGCCACACGCCGCCGACGCCGGGCACCTGCGCCTGTCCGCCGAGCCGGCCCTCGCTGCCGACCTCGCGGGCGACGCGGGTGACCTCGGCGGCGAACGACGACAGCTGGTCGACCATCGTGTTGACGGTCTCCTTCAGCTGGAGGATCTCGCCGCGCGCGGGGACGTCGATCTTCTGCGACAGGTCGCCCTTGGCCACCGCGGTCGCCACCTGGGCGATGTCGCGGACCTGGGTGGTCAGGTTGCCCGCCATGGCGTTGACCGAGTCGGTCAGGTCGGCCCAGGTGCCCGAGACGCCCGGCACCTCCGCCTGGCCGCCCAGCGTGCCCTCGGTGCCCACCTCGCGCGCGACGCGCGTCACCTCCGAGGTGAAGACCGACAGCTGGTCCACCATGCCGTTGAACACCGTCGCGATGTCGCCGAGCAGGCCCTCGCCGTCGGACGGCAGCCGGGTGCCGAAGTCACCGTCACGTACCGCGGTCAGTCCGGCCAGCAGCTGCCGCAGCTCCTGCTCGCCCGGGGCCCGGTCCACGGCCTCGATCGTCTTGCTGGTCATGCGCGCCCTCGTTCCGCTTCCCGCTTCCCCAAGAGCCCTCACCCCGAGGGCTCGGAACCGTGCCGGGTCCCCTTTCGGCCCCGCTCACCGTCCGCATTTCCGCAGTCCGTGGATCGGCCGGATGAGAAAATCCGGTGAAGGTTAACCCAGTTGTCGTGCGACAACCAAAGGCCGATGCGAGCACTTCGGCCCGCCCGAAGAACTTCCGAACCCGGTGGAATGGCCGACCTTTTCGGGGGTACTCGAACTCGTTTTCCGATGCTCGGGGCGCCTTCAGGAATCGCCTGTCCCGAGCATCCGCAGGGCCTCGTGCAGCCCCCGGGGACGGAGCAGGCCGGACCCCTGGGGGCGGCCCCAGCCGGGGCCGCTCAGCAGCACCGCGCTGTGCGTCCGGGCGCCGCGCACACCCCAGCGGGTGACGGCGAGCCGACGTGCCAGCGGGAGGTCCGCCGTGGAGCGGGACTGCGACCAGAGCACCGCGGCGCCGGGACCGACCCGCCGCATCGCGTCGGTGAGCGCCTCGGCGGGCACCGCGCCGCCGAGCACGATGGTGGGCACGCCCCGCTCCGCCAGTGCCGCGCCCAGCGCCTCCAGGGGCAGGGTGTGCTGCTCGTCGGGCAGACAGGCCAGCAGCACCGGAGGGGTCCCGGGCCTGCGGGGCGCCGCCGCCGCGTGCACGTAGGCGTGGCGGAGCGTGGCGGAGACGTGCCAGGACAGCAGGTGCTCGACCTCCAGGTACCGGTCTCCGGCGGACCGCCACTTGCGGCCCACGGCCCGCAGTACCGGCGCGAGGATCTCCTCCCAGGCCACGACCAGGCCGTAGGTGCGCACCGCCGACGTCAGCTGCTCCTGCACGCCCGCCGCGTCCAGCCGTACGGCCGCGCGCGCCAGGCCCCGGCACTCCTGCCGCACGTCCCCCAGGGGCAGGCCGCTGGGGGAGCGCGAGGCGCGTGCCGCCGGGCGGACGTCCGGCGGCACGGGGACGGCGCCGCGGACGAGACCGGAGACCGACGCCGGCACCCGGCCGCCGGCGCCTGTGCCGACGGTGCCTGTATCGACGGTGCCTGTGTCGACGGTGCCCGTGTCGACGGTGCCTGTGCCGACGGTACCTGTGCCGACGGTGCCCGTGTCGACGGCGCCGGCGCGTTCCTTCGCGGCCCGTGCCGCCTCCGCCGGGGGGATGCCCGCGGCCGTGAGCCGGCACATCTCGAAGACCATGGCGATGTCGTCGGGCGACCACCGCCGGTGGCGTCCGTCGGCGCGGGCCGCCGGGCCGAGGCCGTAGCGGCGGTCCCAGGACCGCAGGGTGGTGGGCGACACGCCCAGGCGCCGGGCGAGGAAGCCGGTGGTCACACCGGCCGCGGGGAAGCCGTCGGCGTCCTGCCGGCTCACGTCCACCGCGTCCCGCCCGGGTGACAGCCCCCGACGTCGATCACAGCCGCCTCCGCTCACGTCAGAGCGACCGGCGGTCCCGGCACCGGTCGTCGCACCCCTGCTTCGGCGCGGGCACCGCCGACGGATGCAGCGACCGGTCTCCGGCGCGGATCACCCGAGGGAGACCGCCGCCCGGGCCGGCATCCCCACTACGGGCCTCTTTCCCTACGCCGGCCCTGGGCCGCGAGGCGGGACCGCTCCGGTCCTGCCCCTGGGGAGGAGCGTCCACGGATGTCGGATTTCGTGCCGGAGCTGCCGCCGGGGTACCGGGCGCGCCCGGCCACCGCAGACGACCTCGGCGACATCCATCGCCTGGTCACGGCCTGCGAGCGGGAGCTCTACGGGCAGGCGCACACCGATCTCGGCCGTGTCGCCGACTTGGCCGGACCGGGTCTGGACCCGGAGCTGGACACCCGGCTGATCCACGACCGGACGGGGCGGCTGGTCGCTCGGGCCTGGGTGAACCGGCGCTCGGAGGTGGACGTCCACCCCGGGCACCGCGGCCGTGGCCTGGGCGGCGCGCTGCTGGGCTGGGCCGAGGCCCGTGCCCGGCGGACGGGTGGCGCGCGCATCGTCCAGACCGTTCCGGACGTCGACGGACAGGCTGTCGCACTGCTGCGCTCGCGCGGATACGAGCCGATGGTGACCGAATGGCTGCTGGAGTTCCCCATGCCGCAGGAACCGACCGTGCCCGAGCCTCCGGCCGGCATCACGGTCCGGCCCTTCCGCCCCGGCGACGAGCACGACGCACACCGAGTCGTCGAGGACGCCTTCGACGAATGGCAGCAGCGGCGCAGGTCCTACCGGGAGTGGGCCCGGCACACCGTCGAACGCCCGGCCTTCGCCCCCGCGATGTCGGCGCTGGCGTTCGCCGATGGCCAACTGGTCGGCGTCGCGCTCTCGCTGGACCTCCCGGACACCGGCGAGGGCTGCGTCGAGCAGGTCGCGGTCCGCCGCGACCACCGCGACCGGGGCATCGCCCGACTCCTGCTCCGCACCGTGTTCCGCGGCTTCCACCGGCGGGGACGGCAGGCGTGCACCCTCTGGACGCACTCGGAAACCGGCGCACTCGGCCTGTACCTGAGCGTGGGCATGAGGGTCCGGCACAGCTCCACGGTCCTCCGGAAGAACCTGCCGGCAGAGTGATCGTCGGCCACCACACCGCAGCCCGGGCGAGGTCGGGCGCGGCGGCGGGACCGGGGCGGCCGTCAGCTCGGGGGCGCGGTGGCGGTCTCGTCGTCGTACACGAGGAGGCCGTCGGGGCGCAGGCGGGCGCCCGGCGTCGGGCGGTGAGCCGTGAGGCGTCCGTCGTGCATGAGGTGGCGGACGAGCGCGCCGCGGGCCAGGACGGCGAAGTCGGCGATCAGGCGCCGGTGGCACCGCCACCACACCGCCTCGCCGCACATCACCGCGGTGCGCTCCGCGCGTGCCTGCCGCAGCAGGTCGTCCATGGCGGCGACGAACTCCGGGCTGCGGGTGTGCGCGGCGTAGCCCCGGAAGGAGACGTTGCGCCAGACCGTGTCGGGCGAGTCCGGCGGCGGTCTGCGGAAGCCGCCCAGGCGCGGCTCCCAGCGGTAGGCGACGCCCGCCTCGGGCAGCCACCGCTCCAGCCGCTGCCGGGACATGTCCGGGTGGCGGCGGCTGCCGGGCGCGGTCCGGACGTCGACGACGGCGGTGACGCCGGCGCCCCGCAGCAGGTCCGTCAGCGACGCCCGGTCCGCGGTGCCGTGCCCGAAGGTGATCAGCTCGGGCCGGGGCGGCGGAGCTTCCGGCGGCGGGGTCTCCGGCGGGGCGCCGGTCCGGTCAGGGCCCATGGACCGAGTGCAGCAGGTCCGGGCCCGGTCGGCACGCCGGGGCGCGGGGCCCCCGCGGGGCCCCGCGCCGAAGTGCGCGGAAACGGGACGGCCGGCGTCCCGTTCGCTCAGCCCGGGAAGCGCCCGGTGGAGCGCAGCTGCCAGCGGCGTTCCGCGTAGGCCAGGTCGTCGCGCCACAGCCGTCCGGCCGCCGCCTCCATGAACCGGCACAGCACCGGGGCCATCATGCGGGCCGCGGCGAATCCGGGCCGTTCGGACGAGGCGACGACGGCCTCCACGACGGCGGTGCGGGGACGGCCCCGCTCGTCCGGACCCAGCGGGGTGGCGTGCGTCTCGACGACCGAACCCCGCCCCTCGCCCTCGGTGATGCGCATGACGACCGTGCGCGGTCCGGGTGTGGTGAAGACCGCCCGCACCGGCACGACGAGCCGTCCCGCGACCTTGAAGGAGACGTCCACGGTGAAGCCGTCGTCGGCGTCCGCCCCGCCCCCGTCCGTCCCGTCGCCGCCCGGCGTGCCGACGACCGTGAGGTCGACGAAGGAGTACGGATGGAACCAGGCCCCGTGCCACGGGTCGAGCCGGTTGGCGACGACGTCCTCGGGCTCGCACACCCCCACCCCGGTGTAGACGGCCGCGAGGGAGCGGGCCGGCTCCGGGCGGGACGGGACGACGGGGGCGTCCAGCGGCGCCTCGCCGCCCACCGGGTCCAGGCGCACCCAGACCAGGACGCCGTCGTCGTGCACGGGCAGCGGCTCCCACCCGGCGAACGGCGCCCCGTCCAGGGCCAGCCCGTGCCAGTGGCACACGAGCGTCCCGCAGCGCACCGGGCTGTCCGCGAGCGGCGCGCCCAGGTGCGGGCAGACGCCGGGACCCGCCGCCAGCCGCCCGTCGGCGGTGCGCCACACCACGACCTCCTGCCCGGCCACCGTGCCGGACAGGGGCCGGTCGCCGCGCACCTCACGCGACGCGCCCACCACGAACCAGTTGCCGGAGGGGCGCGCCTGGGCCCGCTTCAGCGCTTCGGCGATCACCGCGGGGCGCGCCTGGCGCCAGGTCGGCCGCTGCTGATGCCAGCGCACCGGGTGCCGGCGGAGCGACAGCGGATAGCGGCCACGGTCCTGCGGTCGGCGGGGCATCAGGCGACCCTTTCCTGCATCGGTTCGGACGCGGCCCCGGTCCCCGTCCCGGCCGGCGTGGTCTGCGGGGTCTTTGCGGTGTGCGTGGTCCCTTCGGTCCGCGTGGTCGGCGTGGCCTCCGTGGCGGACGTGGCGACGTTCCGGTTGCCGGTCCGGCGGGCGCGCAGCCTGGCCGCGACGACCCGGGCCAGACCGTCGGCGGCCACCACGGCGCGCCGCCGCCGCGGGACCACGGCCCGGCGCTGCACCGAGCGGTAGCCGTCCTCGGCGACCGCGTCCAGGATCCCCCCGTACAGCACGAACGCCGTACGGATGCACGGGCGGGAGACCGGTTCGAGCATGGCCAGTCCGGGCGCCGCATCCCGGTACACCTCGCGCGTCAGCCGCTCGAACTCCCGCAGCGCGGCGGTGATCCGGCGGTCGGGGCGTCCGGTGTCACGGCTCCAGCGCAGCAGGTCGCGGTCCACACCGTGGGCCGCCAGCAGGTCGGCGGGCAGGTAGACGCGGCCGCGGTCGAGGTCCTCGCCGACGTCCCGCAGGAAGTTCGTCAGCTGGAACGCCACGCCCAGGGCCGCCGCGTGCGGCTCCGCCTCCTCGCGCGGGACGACCGTGCCGAGCACCGGCAGCATCTGCAGGCCGATCACCTCCGCCGACCCGTAGGTGTAGCCGCGCAGGTCGCGGTAGGTGGCGTAGCCGGTGACGTCCAGGTCGGCGCGCATCGCGGTCATGAAGTCGGCGAAGTGCCGGTGGTCGATGGCGTACCGGCCCGCCGTGTCGGCCAGGGCCCGGACCACGGGCTCGTCGCTGTCCCCGGCGCGCAGTCCCGTCTCCAGCTCGCGCTGCAGCCGGGCCAGCCGCGCCGGGCGGTCGTCCGCGGAGGCCGCCGGGCCGCCGGTGCCGAGGGCGTCGACGATGTCGTCGGCCCAGCGGGCGAAACCGTACAGGGCGTGCACCGCGGGCCTGCGCTCCACCGGCAGCAGCCGGGTGGCGAGGAAGTACGTCTTTCCGTGCCGGGCGTTGAGCCGCCGGCAGTGCGTGTACGCCTGCCGCAGCGCGGGATCGGCGATGCCGGCTGCGTCGAGTTCGCGGTCGGTCACGCCGGCCTCCCTTCCCGGGACTCCCGCACGACCGGCCGTGGTCGCGCGCCGGCGCGCGGGGAGCGGCCGGCGCCGGTGATCCGCGCCGCGGCCAGCTTCCCGGACAGCAGCACGGTCGGCACGCCGACGCCGGGGGTGGTGCCGCAGCCGGCCAGGACCGCGTTGGCCGTACCGCGCGGCAGGTTGCGCGGCCGGAACGGACCGGTCTGGGCGAAGGTGTGGGCGGCGGAGAAGGGCGAGCCGGCGGCGTGTCCCTGCGCCTGCCAGTCGGCCGGTGTGACCAGGCACTGTTCCTCTACGGCGGAGGCGATGCCGTCGAGGCCGCGCCGCTCCAGCTCGGTGAGCAGGCTGTTGCGGTAGCCCGGGGCCAGGTCGCCCCAGTCCGCCGCGCTGGGGCCGAGGGCGGTGTTGGGGGCGGGG
Organism: Streptomyces sp. H51; assembly: GCF_035656535.1. Taxonomy (NCBI): domain Bacteria; kingdom Bacillati; phylum Actinomycetota; class Actinomycetes; order Kitasatosporales; family Streptomycetaceae; genus Streptomyces; species Streptomyces sp. H51. Next base: position 85,754 of record NZ_JAYMHD010000081.1, on the reverse strand, counting down.
GCCAGGATGTAGTGCAGGTGCCGTCCGGGCGGGGCGAGGCCGGGGTCGGTGGTGGTGGGGCGGGTGATGAGCAGGGACGGGTCGCTCATCAGGCGGCCGGTCTCGGTGAGTTCGGTGAACGTCCGCCGCCAGGCCGCGCCGAAGGAGATGGTGTGGTGGGCCAGCCAGGGCCAGGTGCGGTCCGTCCCGGCGTGCAGGATCACGCAGGACGGGGAGAACCGCAGCGGCACCGGGCGCTTCGGCGCGTGGCCGAGCAGGCGGTAGGCGACGGGCAGGTCGGGCGTGAGGACCACCGCGTCGCAGGGGATCCGGTCCCGGTCGGTGACGACGGCCGTCACCCGGTCCCCGGAACGCTCCAGCCGGGTGACCGCCTCCCCGAAGCGCAGCTCCGCCCCCGCGTCGGCGGCGGCGTCCGCCATGGCCCGGGGGAGCGCGTGCATGCCGCCGCGCGGGAAGTACACGCCGGCCACGGTGTCCATGTAGGCGATCACGGCGTAGGCGGCCAGGGCGCGGGCCGGTGACACGCCCGCGTAGAGGGACTGGAAGGAGAAGACCCGCCGCAGCCGTTCGTCGTGCACGAAGCGGCCGATGCGCGCGTCCAGCCGGCCGAACCCGCCGAGCGCGGCCAACCGGGCGAGGTCCGGGCCGAGCAGTTGCAGCGGGGAGTCGAAGTTGACGTCGATGAAGCGGCGCATCTGCGCCCGGTAGAGCTTCTCCAGCCAGGCGCGCAGCCTGCGGTAGCCGGCTGCCTCGCGTGGTCCGGCGAAGCGTGCCACCTCCGCCTCCATCGCCTCGGCGCCGGTGTGCACGTCCAGGGTGCTGCCGTCGGCGAAGCGCGCCCGGTAGGCCGGGTGCAGCGGCAGGAGTTCCACCCGGGCGTGCAGGCTGTCGCCGACGGCGGCGAAGGCCTCGTCGGCGAGGTGCGGCATCGTCAGGACGGTGGGCCCGGTGTCGATGCGGTAGCCGCCTCGCACCAGGCGCCCGGCACGCCCGCCGGGCGACTCGTCGCGCTCGACCAGGGTGACCCGGCGTCCGGCGCCGAGCAGGTGCAGGGCGGCCGCCAGCCCGGACAGACCGGCGCCGACGACCACGACGTGGTCGGTGCGCCCGGGAACGGTGCGGGTCATCGGCGCGCCCCCTGGTCCGCGGCGGCCAGCAGCAGGGAGACGGGGACCGCGCTGTCCGCCGCGGGGTCCGTGGCGCCCGCGGCGTCCCCGGCATCCCCGGCGTCCGGGGACCCGGTCGGTGGCGGCGCGGCGGCGGAGCGCAGCAACGCGGTCAGCCGCTGTCCGGCGTGCGGTTCCAGCGGGGCGGCGTCCAGGTGGCGCAGCCCCTGCGCCACCAGCCGCCCGATCTTGACCTCCACCGTGTGCCGTGCCCCGGTGGCCGTGAACACCTCGCGTACGGCGTCCAGTTCGGCGTCGGAGGCGTCGGCGCGGCCGAGCGTGTCCCGCAGCACCGTCAGGGCGTCCCGGTCGCCCGCCGCCTCGGCCCGCGCCCGGGCGACGGCGGCGAGGTAGGTCGGCTTGCCGGTACGCAGATCGCCCCCGGCGGGCTTGCCGGTGCGGCGGGGGTCGCCGAAGACGTCGAGGACGTCGTCGCGCAGCTGGAAGGCGAGACCGACGCAGCGGCCGGCCGAGCACAGCGCCCGGGTGGTGAGCGGGTCCGCGCCGGCCAGGGCGGCGCCCAGCGCCAGCGGACGCTCCACGGAGTACAGCGCGCTCTTGAGGCAGGCGGCGCGGATCGCGCGGGCGAGGGACCGCGCCGAGGTGGCCTCGCCGTGGGCGTCGAGGTACTGCCCCGCGACCATCTCCATCCGCATGGTGCTCCACAGCTCCCGCACCCGGCGGGCGGTGTCCGGCGTCAGCTCGGTGTCCGCGACCACGTCGTCCGCCCAGGCCAGGGCCAGGTCGCCGGCCAGGATGGCGGCCGCCTGGCCGAGGCGGGAGCTGCCCGGCCCGGCGGCGCGGGCGTACTGGGCGGCGACGTCGGCGTGCAGCGCGGGACGGCCGCGGCGCAGCGGCGCGGCGTCCATCACGTCGTCGTGGACCAGGGCGCAGGTCTGGATGAGTTCCAGGGCGGCCCCGATCCGCAGGGCGGCGTGCGGCGCCGGGGGCGCGCTGCCGGCACAGGCGCGCTGCGCCCACCACACGAGGCGGGAGCGGGTGAACTTGCCGCCGTCCTCCGTGAACCGCGCGACCCGCGCGGCCAGGTCCCGTGCGAACAGCGGGTCGACCGCCTCGGCCGCGGCCACCCGCTCGGCGAGCAGGCCGGCCAGGACCCCGCGCACCGCCCCGGTCACGTCGGCGTCCACGCCGTGCGGATCGTCCGCGCCGGGCACGTCGCCGTCCACCGCGTGCGGACGGGCCCCGGTCACCACGCCGTGCGGATCGTCCGCGCCCGGCACGTCGCCGTCCACCGCCTGCGGACCGTCCGCGCCGGTCATGCCGGCGTCCGCGGCGTACGGGTCGTCCGCGCCCGCCGGGTGCGCGGCGGTCGCCGCGCCGTGCGGGGCGCCGTACGGCCGGTCGGCGCGGGGGCGGTCCGGCGGACGTCGGTCCGCACGGTGATCCTTCGCCGCGGTGGGGCTCATGCCGGTTCCCCTCATCGAGATCCTCGCGATCAGAGCTGGCGTCGTCGTCATCGTCGTCATCGGTTCCGCGCGGGCCGGGGCGACGGATGCGGCGATCCCTGCCGGATGACGGCTCTCGCGCCGGCTGCTGCCGAATTTTCGATGCAAAGACGATGCGAGTTGTGCCGGGGTGCATCGAATCCGCACGGTGGAGTGGTCGTAGTCGCTCTCAGTGGTGATCAGGCTCAGCAGAGGAGTAGCCATGACGACCGCACAGCAAACCCTCGCGGACCTCGACGAGACCGAACTCGTCGACGGTTTCCTCGCCGGGGACGAGGCGTGTCTCGAGGTCGTCCACCGCCGCTGGGGCCCGCTGGTGCACACCCTCGCCAAGCGCTCGCTGGGCGACGCGAGGGAGGCGGAGGACGTCACCCAGTTGGTGTTCCTGGCCGCGTGGCGGGGCCGGGCCGGGTTCGTCCCGGGGCGCGGGACCCTGCCGGCCTGGCTCGTCGGCATCGCCCGCCGGAAGATCGCCGACGCCCTGTCGGCCCGCACCCGGCGGACCGAGCTCGTCGCGGCGGCGGGCGCCAGGCTGCTGCTGACGATCCCCGACCAGGGGGCCCGGCCGGAGGCGGCGCTCGACCGGGTCCTGATCGCCCGGGAACTGGAGCGGCTGCCCGCACCACAGCGGCGCGTGCTCAACCTCGCCTTCTACGACGACCTCACCCAGACCCAGATCGCCGAACTCACCGGGTGGCCCCTGGGCACCGTCAAGAGCCACGCCCGCCGCGGGCTGCACCGCCTCGCGAGCCGTCTCGCCGACGACGAGGACGAGTACGCGGCGTGACACCGGTGCACGAACGATGCGCGCACCGCGCCGGAGCCGGTACGGCTCGGTAGGCTCACGCGGGACGCGACCGCGGGGTGACGTACCGCATCCGAACGGGTACCCCGGCGGGAATGTTCCGGACAGGCGGGACCGGTGCGGGAGGAGTGTGCAGCACGTGCTCGAGGCGGACGTCGCCATCATCGGAGCGGGAGCCGCCGGGCTGTCCCTGGCCCACCGCCTGTCCTGCCCCGGCCCCGGGATGCGGCGGCTGTCCGCCGTCCTGGTCGACGCCCCGCCCGGCCCGCTGCGCCCGCCGCCACGCACCTGGTGCTTCTGGGAGGCGGGCCGCGGCCGCTACGACGCCGCCGTCACCGCGTCCTGGCGGCGCCTGCGCGTCCACCGGCCCACCGGAGAGCCCGTCGAGGACGACATCGCCCCGCTGACGTACAAGATGCTCCGCTCGGACGACTTCGAGTACCTGGTCGGCCACGACCTCGCGCAGAGCGGACGGGTGCAGCGGCTCGAGGCGACGGTCGAGAGCGTCGAGGGCGTCCCCGACGGCGCTCAGGTCCACGCCCGGACGGCCGACGGCCGGGCCCTGTCCGTGCGGGCCCGCTGGGTGTTCGACTCCCGTCCGCCGGGCAGCCTGCCCGCCGCCCGCACCACGCTGCTGCAGCACTTCCACGGCTGGTTCGTGCGGACCGGCCGCCCCGCGTTCGACCCGGCCCGCGTGGAGCTCATGGACTTCCGCACCGCCCAGCCCGCCAAGGGCCTGTCCTTCGGTTACGTCCTGCCCACCGGCTCCGGGCAGGCCCTCGTGGAGTACACCGAGTTCTCCCCGGCGGTGCTGTCCGCCGACGCCTACGAGGCGGCGCTGCGCCACTACACCGGCACCGTGCTCGGCCTGGAGGACTTCGAGGTGGTCGGCACCGAGACCGGCGTCATCCCGATGACCGACGGCCCCTTCCCCCGGCAGACGGCGCCGTCGGTCTTCCGCATCGGCGCGGCCGGGGGAGCGACCCGGCCGTCGACCGGCTACACCTTCGCCGGAGTGCAGCGGCAGACCGCCGCCGTCGCGGCCGCCCTGAGCCAGGGGCGCCGCCCGGTGCCGCCGCAGCCCCACTCGGCGCGCTCCCGCGCCATGGACGCCGTACTGCTGCACGCCCTGGACGGCGGCCTGGTGGACGGCGCGGCCTTCTTCGCCGGCCTGTTCTCCCGGGTGCCCATGGCCCGGCTGCTGCGCTTCCTCGACGGCGGTACCCGCCTGCACGAGGAGGTCGGCATCGGCCTGCGCACCCCCGTCCTGCCCATGCTCCGCGCCGCCGTGGAGGTCCCCCGGCTGCCCCGCCGCCCCTTCCCCGGACCCTGACCGGCGTGCACCCCACCGAACACCCGCGCCCCGAACATCCGCGTCCCCGAACACCCGCGTCCCCGAACACCCGCGTCCCGAACGTCCGCGTCCCCGAAGGTCCGCGCCCCGAACACCCGCGTCCCGAACGTCCGCGTCCCCGAAGGTCCGCGCCCCGAACATCCGCGTCCCCGAACGTCCGCGTCCCGAACACCCCGCGTCCCGAACACCCCCCGAATACCCCGCGCCCCGACCGGCGTGCGCCCCGCACGCCTCGCCGGCTACACGCCCACACCCGACCACCCGACCACCTGACCACCTGACCACCCGCTCCAGGAGACGGCATGACCTTGCTGCACGACGCGGACCTGGCCGCCGCGTTCGACCGCGCGGCACACGGCTACGACACACTCGTCGCCGCCAACCCCGGCTACCACGCCCACCTGCGCCGCTCGGCGCGCCGGCTCGGCCTGCCGGGTCCCGGCACGGGACTGCGCGTGCTCGACCTCGGCTGCGGCACGGGCGCGTCCACCGCCGCCCTGTGCGCCGCGCTGCCCGACGCCGAGATCACCGCCGTGGATGCCTCCGCCTGCATGCTGTGCCGCGCGACGGCCAAGCCCTGGCCGAAGGGCGTCCGCTTCGTGTGCGCCCCGGTGGAGGCCCTCGCCGAGGCGGGGGTCGAAGGGCCCTTCGACGCGGTGTTCGCCGGCTACCTCTTCCGCAACGTGACGGACCCCGACGCCGTACTGGCCGCCGTCCACCGGCTGCTCGCCCCGCACGGCCGGCTCGCCGTGCACGAGTACACCCTCAGCGGCCGTCCCGCCCACCGCGCGGTGTGGACCGCCGTGTGCCGGGGGCTGGTACTGCCCGTCGCCACCGCGCTCGGCGACGGCGACCTGTACCGCCACCTGTGGCGCAGCGTCGTCGGCTTCGACACCGCCGACCGGTTCGCGGGCCGCGTCCGCGCCGCCGGGTTCGACCGGGTGCGGGTCCTGCCGCTGCCCGGATGGCAGACCGGCATCGCCCACACGGTCGTCGGCCGCCGCGCCCACTCCACCACCGCCGGGGGGCCGCGATGACCCGCGTGACCGCGCCCGCCGCCCGTCCCGGCCGGGACCGGCGCGCCGTCCGCCTGCCCGCGCCGCCCGGAGCGCCCCGGGTGAGCGGGACGCGCAGCACCGCCGTCGTCGGCGCCGGCATCGCGGGCCTGGCCGCCGCGACCGCCCTCGCCGAACGCGGCGTCGACGTCACCCTGTACGAGCGCGAGCCCTACCTGGGCGGCCGGGTGGGCGGCTGGCCGGTGGACCTCTACGACGGCTCGCCCACGACCATGAGCCGGGGCTTCCACGCCTTCTTCCGCCAGTACTACAACCTGCGCGCCCTGCTGCGCCGCACCGACCCCGGCCTGGAACGCCTCACCGGCCTGCCCGACTACCCGCTGCTCCACGCGGACGGACTGCACGACAGCTTCCGCAGGATCCCGCGCACCCCGCCGCTGAGCGCGCTCGGCTTCGTCGCGCTCAGCCCCTCCTTCCGCGCGCGGGACCTGGTGCGGATGAACCCGGCCACCGCCCTGGGGCTCCTCGACGTCCGCGTGCCCGACGTCTACGACCGGCTCGACGGCGTCAGCGCCCACGACTTCCTCGAGGCGCTGGGCTTCCCGCGGGCCGCGCGCCACCTGGCCTTCGAGGTCTTCTCCCGCAGCTTCTTCGCCGACCCCCGGCACCTGTCGGCCGCCGAGATGGTCCTGATGTTCCACATCTACTTCCTCGGCTCCGCCGAAGGCCTGCTGTTCGACGTGCCCCGCGACCCGTTCCCGGCGGCCCTGTGGGACCCGCTCGGCGGCCACCTGCGGCAGCACGGTGCCACCCTGCGCACCTCCACGCCCGTCGAGCACGTGTCCCCGGCCGCGGACGGGGCCTTCACGGTCACCGCGGGCGGCGAGGAGACACGGCACGACAGCGTCGTACTGGCCCTGGACACCCCCGGACTGCGCTCCCTGGTCGGCCGGTCCCCGGGACTGGGCGACGCCGCCTGGCGCGAACGCGTCGCCCGGCTGCGCACCGCACCGCCCTTCCTGGTCTCCCGCCTGTGGCTGGACCGCCCCGTCGCCCGGGACCGGCCCGGCTTCCTGGGCACCGCCGGTTACGGCTCCCTCGACAACGTCAGCGTCCTCGATCGCTGGGAGTCGCAGGCCGCCCGCTGGGCCGGGCGCACCGGCGGATCCGTGGTGGAACTGCACGGATACGCGCTGCCCGAGGACGCCGACCGCGAGGTGGAGACCAAGCGGCTGATCGACCAGCTCGGCCGCGTCTACCCGGAGACGCGGGCCGCGCGGATCCTCGACGAACGGCACGAGTGGCGCCGGGACTGCCCCCTGTTCCCGGTCGGCGGCCACGACGACCGGCCCGGAGTGCACACCCCGCAGACCGGTCTGGTGCTCGCCGGCGACCTGGTGCGCACCGACCTGCCCGTGGCGCTGATGGAGCGGGCCGCCACCACCGGATTCCTGGCCGCCAACGCCCTCCTGCGGTCCTGGGGCGTGCGCGGACACCCGCTGTGGACCGTCCCCGGCCACGGCCGCAGCCGCCTGCTGAGAAGCCTGGCGGGCCGGGCCGCCGACGGCGCCCGCCGAGCACGGTGACGAACAGCCGGGCGAAAGGGGAGGATGAAACGGGAATTCGGGGGTACCTGCCTGCCCGGGCGGCCGACCGGCCGTTCGAGACCGAGGGAGAGGGAACCAACATGACGGCGGCGTTGACGACCGAAGCCGGTGCGGGGCAACTGTCGGAGGTCGCCGACCCCTCCCGGATCGCTCCCAAGGACGCCCGCGAGCTGACCCGTCACTTCCTGGCGCGGCTGGCGGTGCTGGAGGAGGGCACCGAGGAGTACCAGTACGCGCGCAACACCCTGATCGAGATGAACATCTCCCTGGTGCGCTACGCCGCCGCACGGTTCCGCAGCCGCGGGCCGGAGGAGATGGAGGACATCGTGCAGGTCGGTGTCATCGGGCTGATCAAGGCCATCGACCGGTTCGAGGTCTCCCGTGAGGTGGAGTTCACCTCCTTCTCCATCCCCTACATCGTCGGCGAGATCAAGCGGTTCTTCCGCGACACCTCCTGGGCCGTCCACGTGCCGCGCCGGCTGCAGGAGGCCCGGGTGCAGCTGGCGCAGGCGACGGAGGAACTGAGCAGCCGGCTCGGCCGCACGCCGACGGTCGCCGAACTCGCCCAGCTGATGTCCCTGACCGAGGAGGAGGTCATCGAGGCGCGTCTGGCCTCCAACGGCTACAACTCCTCCTCCCTGGACGCGGCCATCTCCACCAGCGAGGACGGCGAGAGCGTCCTGGCGGACTTCATCGGCTGCGAGGACGCCGCGCTGGAACTCGTGGAGGACTTCCACGCCCTGGCGCCGCTGATCTCCCGGCTCGACGAACGCGACCGGCTGATCATCCACATGCGCTTCGTGGAGGAGCGCACCCAGGCGGAGATCGGGGAGCGTCTGGGCGTGTCGCAGATGCACGTCTCCCGCCTGCTCAGCCGACTGCTGACCCGTCTGCGCGAGGGACTGCTCACCACGGGGTGAGAATCCGGTCCACCGGGCCGCGGCCGCATGCCGCGGACCGCGTCCCCGTGCCTTTCCGCGCCCCGCCGGGAGCCGACGCCCCTGGCGGGGCTCGGTCGTGCCCCGGCCTCCGCCCGGGTTCGGTACGTTTCCCCCTCCGCCCGGGTTCGGTACGTTTCCCCCTCCGGCCGCGCCCGGGGGGCCCGCCGCGCCCGGCGCCCCGGCCTACCGGGAACGGCCGGGAAGGGGAGCGGAAGCACAGGTCGGGAGGTACGGAGGTGCCCGGACGGTGCGGCACGGAGATCGGGACGCGAGTATGCTCCCGACTGTTGTCGGCCGACAACGGTCGGGGCGGACACGAGGCGGGGAAGGCAGGACAATGGTGACGTCGCGGCCGAGGGCTGCCGGGTCGGCCTCTGCCGTCCGCGTCGACGTCGGGGTGCCGTGGCAGTGGCGGGAGCCGGTGGTGCTGCTGGTCGAGGACGACCCCGGCGACGCGCTGCTGGTGGAGGAACTGGTCGCCGACAGCGCCCTGCGGATACGGCTGCGGTGGGTCCGTTCGATGACCGACGCCCGCGACGCCCTGCTGCGGGAGAACCCGGACTGCGTGCTGCTGGACCTCAACCTCCCCGACGCCCACGGGCTGGAGGCGGTCTCGCAGATCCGGGCGCACGCCGACCAGGTGGCCGTGGTGGTCCTCACCGGACTGGCCGAGGAGGAGACCGGCCTGGCCGCGGTGGCGGCCGGCGCCCAGGACTACCTGGTCAAGGGGCGGGTCGAGCCGGACCTCTTCGGCCGGGCCGTGCGCTACGCCATCCAGCGCAAGCAGGCCGAACGGGCGGCCGTGGCACTGCGCGCCAGCCAGCTCCAGGCCCGGGAGAACGCCCGCCTGGAACGCGGCCTGCTGCCGCGCCCGCTGCTGCGCGGCGACGGCGTCGAGGTCGTGGCGCGCTACCGCCCCGGCCGTTCCCAGGCACTGCTGGGCGGCGACTTCTTCGACATAGTGCAGAGCACGGAAGGCACCGTGCACGCACTGATCGGCGACGTGTCCGGACACGGACCGGACGAGGCCGCCCTGGGCGTGGCCCTGCGCATCGCCTGGCGCACCCTCGTGCTCAGCGGTGTCACCGGCGCCGAGCAGGTCGCGCGGCTCGAGGAGATCCTCGTCGCCGAACGGGCCCGCACCGAGGTGTTCGCCACGCTGGCCACCCTCACCGCGGCGCCGGGCGAACGCCGGGCCCGTATCACCCGCGCCGGGCACCCGGGGATGCTGCTGCGCACGCCGGACACGCGCGTGGAATGGGTGGAGGTGCCGGCCGGGCCGGCCCTCGGCGTGGTACCCGGCCGGGCCCGGTGGCCGGTCGAGCGGCTCCACGTGCCGCCCGGAGCGGCGGTGGTGCTGTTCACCGACGGCCTGTTCGAGGGGTACGTCGGACGCGGGCCGGAGCGCCTCGGCGAGCAGGGGCTGCTGCGGCTGGCCAGGGAGACGGCCGGGCTGGCGCCGGAGGACTTCGTCGACGGGCTGATCCAGCGCGCGGAGGAGCTGGCGGAACAACAGGGCGGTCTCGACGACGACGTCGCCGTCCTGCATCTGAGCTGGAACTGAACGAGCCGGACGAACGGGTCGGAGTGTGCGTGTGAGCGACAGGACGAGCGGGCCGCCGGGCGGCCCCCGGCTGACGGTGCTGGGCTGGTTCCAGCTGGTGGTGGCCCTGATGATGGTGCTGGTGGTGGTCGGCACCGTCGTCGGCGCGCGGCTGCTCGGGCAGACCGCGGACATCACCGACCGGCTGACCGACCGCGTCCTGCCGGCCCAGACCGAGGCGTACCGGCTGCAGGCGGCCCTGGTCGACCAGGAGACCGGCGTGCGCGGCTACGCCATCGCAGCCGACCGGCAGTTCCTCGAACCGTACTCCCGGGGCAGGCGGGACGAGGCCCGCTCGGCCGCCCGCCTGCGGGCGCTCGTCGGTGACCGGCCCGCCCTCCTGAAGGACCTGCGGTCGGTGGAGCGGAACGCGGACACCTGGCGCCGCACCTACGCCGAGCCGCTGATCGCCGACGTCACCGAGGGACAGCCGGGGACGATCGACAGGGCGACCGCGGAACGGGGCCGGAAGGCCTTCGACAAGGTGCGCGCCCAGTGGGCCGCGCAGACCGCCGACCTCACCCGGGCCGTGCACGACGAGAAGGAACGGCTGGCACACCAGCGGACCGTCCGCGCGGTGGTCCTCACCGCGCTGGTGGTCCTGTTCCTGCTCACCGGCGCGGTGCTGACGGTGCTCATCCGGCTGCTGGTCGCCCGCCCGCTGGAGGCGCTGCGCGACTCCTCCCGCCGGGTCGCACGCGGCGAGTTCAGCCACGTCATCACGGGCGGGGGGCCGAAGGACGTCACCGCCGTCGCCGCGGCCGTGGAGGACATGCGGCAGCGGATCGTCGCCGAACTCGACGCCTCCCGCACCCAGCAGGACCTCCTCACCCGGCAGGCCGCCGACCTCGACGTCCAGGCCGTGGAGCTGCGCCGCTCCAACGCGGAACTGGAGCAGTTCGCCTACGTCGCCTCGCACGACCTCCAGGAGCCGCTGCGCAAGGTGGCCTCCTTCTGCCAACTGCTGGAGAAGCGGTACGGCGACCAGCTGGACGAGCGCGGCCTGCAGTACATCGCCTTCGCCGTCGACGGCGCCAAACGCATGCAGGTGCTCATCAACGACCTGCTCACCTTCTCCCGGGTCGGCCGGGTCAACGACGCCCACCTGCCGGTCGAGCTCGACCAGGCGCTGGACAAGGCGCTGGCCAACCTGGACACCGCCGTCACCGAGGCGCGGGCGCGCGTCGAACGCCCGGAGAAGCTCCCCCGGGTGATCGGGGACCCGATGCTGCTGGCCATGCTGTGGCAGAACCTGATCGGCAACGCCGTCAAGTTCAGCCACCCCGACCGCCCCCCGGACATCCGCATCACCTGCGAGGAGAGCGCCGAGAGCCCAGGCAGCTGGCTGCTGAGCGTCACCGACAACGGCATCGGCGTCCCGCAGGAGTTCGCCGAGAAGGTCTTCGTGATCTTCCAGCGGCTGCACAGCCGGGACGCCTACGGGGGCACGGGCATAGGACTCGCCCTGTGCAAGAAGATCGTCGAGTACCACGGCGGCCGGATATGGATCGACCCCGGCCACACCGACGGCACCCGCTTCCGCTTCACCCTGCCGCTCACCGCCGAGGCCGGCGACCACGTGCCTCACGACACCGACGAAAAGGCCCTGACATGACCGAGCCCGGCGCCACCCCGATCGACGTCCTCCTGGTGGAGGACGACCCCGGTGACGAGCTGATGACGCGGGAGGCCTTCGAGGACAACAAGATCGGCAATACGCTGCACGTGGTCCGCGACGGCGAAGAGGCGCTCGACTTCCTCTACCGGCGCGGCGAGCACGCGGACGCGCCGACACCGGACCTCATCCTGCTGGACCTGAACCTGCCCAAGTACGACGGCCGGCAGGTGCTGGAGAACATCAAGTCCGACCCGGACCTCTCCCACATCCCCGTGGTGGTGCTCACCACCTCCGCCGCGGAGGAGGACATCCTGCGCAGCTACAAGCTGCACGCCAACGCCTACGTCACCAAGCCGGTGGACCTCGACCAGTTCATCGCGGCGGTCCGCCAGATCGACGACTTCTTCGTCCAGGTGGTGCGCCTGCCCCGCAGCCACGGCTGAGCGCACCCGCGCGGGTGAGATGCGTCTCGATCCGTGAGCCGATCGGGTCGGGAACGCATGCTTGGGCCGACGGGGGTAGAAGGGACGGCGTGAGCGTGGTGAAGGCGGGCTTTACGGAGCCGACGTCCCCGGACGAGGACGGCACCGCTCAGGGTGCTGAGCGGATCCAGGCGATGGCGGGCTTCGACGGGGACGACGGTTCCATCGCCGAGGCCCGCCGCGTGGCGGGCGCGTTCCTCGGCAGAGCGCGGTCCCGGCACGGGGTGCCGGTGTCCGTGCGCGCGGTGGACGTGACCCGGCTGGTGGTGAGCGAGCTGGTCACCAACGCCCGCAAGTACGCGCCCGGCCCCGTGCTGCTGGACCTGCGGATCGCCGGGGACACGGTCGAGCTCGCGGTCTGGGACTCCGACCAGCGGCTGCCGGCGCCGCAGGCCCCGGACCCGGAGCGCCTCGGCCGGCACGGCCTGGAGATCGTGCTGGCCCTGGTGGAGTCCTACGAGGTGACACGCGAGCCGGTGGGCAAGCGCGTCACGGTACGGATCCCCCTGCGCGACACGCCCCACGGCGCGGCCGACCACCCGCCGGCCGCCTGAAACCGCCCCGGGGCGGCGCCGACGGCCTGTGTCCCCGACCCCGACGCCGACGGCCTGTGTCCCCGGGCCCGGCGCTGATCCCTGTCGGCCCGGCCCTGACTTCACCGTGGCCGGTGTTCCTCCGTTCGGCCGAGCATGACGGCACGGTGCCCGGGCAGACGCCTGGACGCCGGGGCAGGTAATGGCGAAGACCCGGCACCCCAGCGGCGTTGCCCTCGATCCCCGAGCCGGCGGCGACGCCGCTGCGGGGTGTCCCACGGGGAATCCCGCCGCCGGGCCGGGTGCGCCGTGCCGGCAGACCGCGCGGCATGGACGTGGACGAAGCGCTGCGCCGCCTCGCGGAGGCGGACGGCGACCGGCGCGGACCGGAGTGGTGCGGCGGACGCTACCTCGCGGTCGCCTACGGCGAGAACCCCCGAGGACCGGCTACGCCGGCGACCTCGTGGACTGGGCCCGCGACCGCCTCTGGCTCACCCGGCGAGGACGGGGACGACGTGGAGCTGCTCGTCGTACCCGAGCCGCCGGCTCGCGGACGCGGGTACATCTCACCGAGCCGACGCTCCGCCTCCTGCTGCGCCTGTCCGGCGGGCCGATCCGGCGGTGGTTCGACTGTCCGGGGGATGGCAGCAAGGAGAACCTGCGCCGGCCCACAATCGTTCTGACCTGCGGATCCGTGTCTGCCGCCGGTGAGGCAGCCGCGCGCAGCGGGTGCGCTCTCACGGAACTCCCACCAACGTTGTAGCCGTCGACCCACCTCCCGTGACACCGGGGCGAGTGGACTGCTGAGACATTGGGGTGCTGACGGACATGCGTGTGACTGGGCTAGGACATGCGGGACTGTTCATCGAGACAGCGGCGGGGTCGGTGCTGTGCGATCCCTGGGTCAACCCGGCCTTCTTCGGGTCGTGGTTCCCGTTTCCGGACAACAGTGATCTGGACTGGGCGTACTACGGGGGCGCAGCCGACTACCTTTACGTGTCGCACCTGCACAGGGACCACTTCGACGCGGAGAACCTGAGCAAGAACGTGCGCAAGGACGTCACCGTGCTGCTGCCCGCGTTCGCCACCGATGAGCTGGAGCGCGAGCTGCGTGGACTGGGGTTCACGAACTTTCTGCGCACGCGCAGCGGCTCGCCTGTCGAGCGGGACGGGCTGCGGATCATGATCACCGCTCTGACCGGACCCGGCGACGGCCCCATCGGGGACTCTGCGCTGTCACTGGACGACGGCGAGACGGTACTGCTGAACCAGAACGACGCTCACCCGCTCGACATTCCGGCGATCCGCGCGTTCGGCGAGGTCGACGCGTACTTCCTGCAGGTCTCCGGCGCGATCTGGTACCCCATGGTGTACCAGATGCCGCAGAAGGCGAAGCGGGAGTTCGCCGCCCGCAAACGCCAGGGGCAGTTCGACCGGGCGGTGCGCTACATCGACGCGGTGCAGGCGAAGCATGTGTTCCCCAACTCCGGGCCGCCGTGCTTTCTCGACGACGGCCTGTTCGACTTCAACGGCACCGGACTCGACGGGGAGAGCATCTTCACCGACCAGCGGGAGTTCCTTGAGCAACTCGCCGAGGAACGGCCCGGGCTGTCGGCGCACCTGATGCTGCCGGACAGCGTCGCCGAAGTGAGCGGGAGCGACTGCAAGGTGATCCACGGCCACACCGCAGAGCAGATCGACTACATCTTCGGCAACAAGCGCGAGTACCTGCGGGAGTACGCCCGCAGGCGGCAGCCCTGCCTCGCGGCCGAACGCGCGTCGCGTGCCCCGGCTCTGCCCCGGGAACGACTCGTCGCGGCGCTGAAACAGTGGTGGGAACCGCTGCTGGCCCGTGCGGACCGCATCTGCGCCGGCGTCGGCGGCCCGTTGCGGCTGGATGTCGACGACATCCCGATCGTGATCGACTTCCCCGCGCGGCAGGTCCGCCTGTGGGACGGAGAATCCTGCCGCTATACGTTGTCCACCACCGGCGACCTGGTGGCCACCAACATCGCGCGACGCGAGGTCGACTGGTCCAACAGCATCCTGCTCTCGTTGCGGTTCCGCGCGAGCCGGATCGGTCCCTACAACGAGTTCGTGTACACGTTCTTCAAGTGCCTGTCCGACGAGCGCATCGACTTCGTGGAGAACTACTACGCCGCCGCCCAGGAGGACAACGAGGACATCGAGCTCGACGGCTGGCGAGTACAGCGCCGCTGCCCGCACCAGCAGGCCGACCTCAGCCGGTTCGGACGCATCGAGGACGACGTGCTCACCTGCACCATGCACGGCTGGCGCTACGACCTTCCCACCGGCCGCTGCCTGACCGCGGACAACCATGACATCCGTGCCACGCCCGCCACCTCGCCCTCCGGCCCCACCGCGAGGGCGCGTATCGAGTCGTGATCAATTTGCGTGATGTGCCCTCCCCGGCTCGGCCCGGTTCGATGGACCGTCTGACATGACGCAGCTCGCCGGAGCCCGCCTCAGTCGCTCTCGTTCGGCTCCGCGAGCACGGGCACGGTCGCGGGCCGGGGTTCGGCCGCCGGGGCGGGGCCGCTCAGGCGGGAGGTCAGACGGAGCGCCACCGGCTCGGTCCAGCGGGCGGTGAGCGGGCCCACGACGACCAGGATGAGCACGTACGCCGTGGCGAGCGGGCCCAGGGAGGGCTCCACCCCGGCGGTGACGGCGAGTCCGGCGATGACGATGGAGAACTCGCCGCGCGCGACGAGGGCGCCGCCCGCCCGCCAGCGCCCCCTGGCCGAGACGCCGGCCCGCCTCGCCGCCAGGTAACCGGTGGCGATCTTCGTCAGCGCGGTGACGACGGCCAGCGCGAGGGCGGGCAGCAGTACCGGCGGAATGCTGGAGGGGTCCGTGTGCAGGCCGAAGAAGACGAAGAACACGGCGGCGAACAGGTCCCGCAGCGGGGCCAGCAGGTTGTGCGCGCCCTCGGCGACCTCGCCGGACAGCGCGATGCCCACCAGGAAGGCGCCGACGGCGGCGGAGACCTGCAGCTCCTGCGCGAGCCCGGCGATCAGCAGGGTCAGCCCCAGCACCACCAGCAGCAGCTTCTCCGGATCGTCGCTGGAGACGAACCGTGAGATGTGCCGGCCGAACCGCACCGCCGCCACCAGCACCAGTCCGGCCGCACCGAGGGCGACCGCCAGCGTGACACTGCCGGACGCCAGCCCCGTCCCGGCCAGCAGGGCGGTGATGATCGGCAGGTACACGGCCATCGAGAGGTCTTCCAGGACCAGGATGCTGAGGATCACCGGGGTCTCCCGGTTGCCCAGCCGCCCGAGATCGCCGAGCACCTTGGCGATAACCCCGGACGACGACACCCACGTCACCCCGGCCAGCACCACCGCGGCCACCGGACCCCAGCCCAGCAGCAGCGCCGCCACGGCGCCGGGCACGGCGTTCAGCGCGGCGTCGACCAGCCCCGCCGGGTACTGCGTCCTGAGGTTGGACACCAGGTCACTGGCGGTGTACTCCAGGCCCAGCATGAGCAGCAGAAGGATGACGCCGATCTCGGCGCCGATCGCCACGAACTCCCCACTGCTGTCCAGCGGCAGCAGGCCGCCCTGCCCGAAGGCGAGCCCGGCGAGCAGGTACAGCGGGATGGGGGAGAACCGGAACCGTCCGGCGAGCCGGCCCAGCAGCCCCAGGGCGAGGATGATCGCCCCGAATTCGATGAGGAAGACGGCGGAGGAGTGCATGCCGGATCACTCCCGACCGAGGATCGCGGCGGCAGCCTCCACGCCCTCACGGGTGCCGATGACGATGAGGGTGTCGCCGCCGGCCAGCCGGAAGTCCGGTCCCGGTGAGGGCACCGCCTCGGCCAGGCGCAGCACGGCCACGATCGACACCCCGGTCTGCGTCCGCATGCGGGTGTCGCCGAGCAGCCGCCCGTTCCAGTGCGAGGTGGCGGCCAGTTCGATCCGCTCGGCCACCAGCCCCAGCTCGGTCGTCGACAGCAGCCCCGCCCTGTGGTGCGCGGGCATCAGCGCGCCGACCAGCGCCTCCGCCTCCCCGGCCGACAGCCGTACGGACAGCGCGCAGGCGTCGGGATCGTCCTCGCGGTACGCGCTGAGGGTCCGCGCGCCGTCCCGGTGCGCGACCACGGACAGGCGCTGCTGCTCCCGCGTGGTCAGGTCGTAACGGACCCCGATGCCCGGCAACGGCGTACTGCTCATGCGCGCGGCGCCCACGGCTGCCCCCCTGTTCGAGACTTGGGTGTTTCTTTGGTGATTCTTTAATGACACCTTATCGAGTGGTGTCGGGGAACCGGGGCCGGGCCGGTCTACAGGAACCGTCTGATCGGGGTGACGGCGGTCTCCCGGGCCCGCTGCAGGAGCGACCGGCGCCGCCACCGGTCGAGGTCCACCGGGGCGCTGCGGTCGCGGTCCGCGTCGAAGTCGCGGTCCAGGGCCGCGGTGAACTCCTCGTCCAGGACCGCGAGCATGACCTCCTCGTCGTGCTCCAGCGAACGCCGGTTGAAGTTGGTGGATCCGATCAGCGACGCGACGCCGTCCACCGTCATGATCTTCGTGTGGAGCATGGTCGGCTGGTACTCGCGGATCTCGACGCCCGCCGCCAGCAGCGTCTCGTAGTGCTGCTGTCCGGCCAGCCGGCAGGCCCGCTGGTCGGTGTGCGGGCCGGGCAGCAGGATCTGCACCCGCACCCCGCGCCGTGCGGTGTCCGCCAGGAGGCCGACGAAGTAGTCGTCGGGGGCGAAGTAGGCGGTGGACAGCCGGAAACGTTCCTCCACGGACGCCAGCACCACCCGGATCAGCGTCTGCATGTCCTGCCAGCCGAAGGCGGCCGAGCCCCGCACCACCTGGACGGTCGCGCCGCCCACCTGCTCGTGCTCGATGAAGCGGTCGCGTTCGTCGTGGAGCGTGTCATGGCACTCGGCCCAGTTCTGCGCGAAGGCGGCGGCTATGCCGTCGACGGCCGGCCCCCTGACCCGGACGTGGGTGTCCCGCCACTCGCCGGGATGACGCGCGTCGCCGCACCACTCCTCGGCGATGCCGACCCCTCCGGTGAAGGCGGTGCTCTCGTCGACGACCAGGGCCTTGCGGTGACAGCGGTGGTTCTGCTTCAGCGGGGACAGGCGCACCGGCTTGCGGAACCACGCGACCTGCACGCCCGCGGCGTCCATGGCGTCCAGGAGGTCCTGCTCGATCTTCTGGGCGCCGAACCCGTCGAGGAGGAGGCGCACCCGCAGCCCGGCCCGGGCGCGTTCGGCGAGGGCGTCCGCGAACTCGTGGGCGATCTCGCCGCGCCAGTAGACGAAGGTCATCATGTCGACCGTGTGCCGCGCCGAACGGATCGCCTCCAGCATGGCCGGGAAGATGGCGTCCCCGTTGCGCAGCGGCGTGAGGTCGTTGCCTTCCGTCGCCGCGATGCCGATGAGGCGTTCGAGCCGTCTTCGCAGCCGCTGCTTGCGGACGCGTGCGCGGTCCGTCGTGCCGTCGCTCGCGTCAGCAGTCGCACCAGTCGCAGCCGTCGCCGTCGCAGCCGTCGCCGTCGCAGCCGTGGGCGACGCCGGCTTCGGCGACGGCGTGCCCGGTGTCTCCACCGACCGCAGGGTCATCTCACGTGCTCCTCTCCTCCTCCGCTCCGGGGCCGGCCACGGACCGGGTCCGCGGCGGGCGGGCGTACGTATACCCGGCATCACCCCCCGTACGGCCCGAACGGGCCGTTCGGGCCGTACGGGGGGTACGGCGCGTGTCGTTTCCGCCGCCGGGCGCCGGGTCCGGGCGGGCGCCCGGCGCCGGCTCCAGATAGACCTCGTCCGCGTAGCACCAGGCCCACACCTCCCCGGGCTCGGCGGAGCACGCCACCGGGTGCCCGGTCTCCTCGTAGTGCGCGGTCGCGTGGGCTCCGGCGGAACTGTCGCAGCAGCCCACGTGCCCGCAGGTCAGGCACATCCGAAGGTGCAGCCAGGTCCGCCCGCGGGCCGCGCACCGCGCGCAGCCCGGCGGGCGCTCCGGCAGCGCGACGGGAGCGGACCCGCCCAGGTGGGCGCAGCCACGCCCCTCCGGCCGGCCGCCGTCCGGCCGTACCCTCCACATGTCCACGACTCCTCAGTCCTCCTCGTCCGCGCCGGCCGACCGGCATCCGACAGTGATTCCGCCGCGGACCGGCCTCCGGTTGCGGCGTGTGCCCCGGCGCGTCGGGGGCATCAGGACCGCACGCACCGTGACGGAATCGACGATCCGAAGGGACGGCTCCCCGTGCTGGCGATCTTCTCCGCGGTCCTGTTCTTCATCGCCTTTCTCATCAACGCGGCCGACATCGCGACCAACGACACCTTCACCTCGACCAACGTGATGCTGCTCGGCCTCACCGCGCTGGCCCTGCACCTGGCGGGCATCGGCAGCGGATGGTCCGTGCCGCGCCGCCGGCGCTGACACCGGGCCGCCGCACGGCCGAGGGCGACGCCGGGAAGCCCTCGGGACGTTTTCTCGGGACGTCCTCGGCAGGTCCGCGTTAGGGTCGCGGTCATGACCGACGACAGTCTGCGCTCCGTCACCGTCGAGCGAACCGGCCCCGGCCGCTTCACCGCCACCAACGCCCGCGGCGGCACGATCGGCTTCGGCACCGGTGCCGGTCCCGACGGCGCGGAGGAGTTCACCCCGGTCGAACTGCTGCTCGCCGCGCTGGGCGGGTGCACGGCGGTCGACGTCGACCTCGCCACCACCCGGCACGCGGAACCCACCCGGTTCTCCGTCGCCGTGACCGGCCAGAAGACCGACGACGAACTCGGCAACCGGCTGACCGACCTCACGGTCACCTTCTCCGTCGCCTTCGAGGACGGCGCGGGCGCCGACCGCGCCCGCGCGATCCTGCCCCGCGCGGTCAGGACCTCGCACGACCGGCTGTGCACGGTCAGCCGCACGGTCGAGACCGGTACGCCGGTGACGGCGGCGGTCGAGGACGTCTGAGGTCCGCCGGTGGCCGCGCGCGGACCCGCTCAGCGGCCGGCTCCGTCCGCGTGCCGCCGGTCGGAGTCCGGCCAGACATAGGGCAGGTCGTCCGGCACTCCGGGAAACCTGGCGGTGTAGACGTCCGGGTCCTTGCGGACGAGGGCGGACCGGTGGCTGAGGTGGAACGCCTCGTCGCCGAGCCACGGCGGCAGCTCGCCGGCCGCCGCCAGTTCCGCCTGGCCACGCGGCGGAGTGCCGGGGCGGAAGGCGGCGAAGTCGGCCACCAGGGTGGCGGCGCAGCTGTCCTGGTGGCCCAGTTCGCGCCACACCCGGCAGACCTCCAGCCCGTAGCGCACGAGCGCCTCCTCGTAGCCGGCCCACATGCGCACGGCGGGGTGGTGACGCCATCCGTACCCGGGGACGGTCAGGCCGCGCAGCACCTGCAGCGCCTCGACGCGCTGCTTGCCCAGCCGGCGCCGGTCGAGTTCCAGCGCCGACAGCCGGAAATCGGGGTGGGGCAGAAACGTCTGCATGGGGCGGTGTCCGTTCCGGGCCGGCAGGGCGGCGGAGGTCCACCGCGTCCGGGCCCGCTGCCTGCGCCTACGCCCGCTTCCTCCGCTTCAGGGCGGACGGCCTGTGCACCGCCGACCGGCCGGACCTGTCGCTGCGGACCTGGTACTGGGGGTCGTCGGGCGAGGCGTCGACCGTGCGTCCGGCCGCCTTTGTCCGCTCGGCGATCTTCCGCTCGACGGTGCCGGTGGTCTCGGTGCCGTGCGTGCGCCAGGCGACCTTGTCGCCCTTGCGCGGTTCCGTCTCCGATCCCCTCTCCGCTCCCGTGTCCGATCGCTTCCTCGATGCCTTCTCCGGGTCCTTCCTCGGCGAGCTGTCCTGGTCCTTCGCCATGGGCCGGCCTCCTCACGGGCGGGGTCGGGCACGTCCGCGGTCCACTCCGACGGCGGTCACCCGGGGACGCACCTCGACGGGTTCCCGGTCACCGCCCGAGCATCCAGGCGCGGGTGCCGAAGGTCACGCACGCCTGCGAGGCGAGCGCGGCGGCTTCGCGCAGGGCCGTGACGAAGGCCCGCGTCGTCAGGGGGCCGTGGACGGCGAGGTGGTGGGCGAGGGCCCCGTGCAGGACGTCCCCCGCGCCGAGGGTGTCCGCCACGCGGACGGCGGGCACGTCGACGGTGCCGCCTCCCTCGGGTCCCGCCCACACGATGGACCGCCCGCCGCGGCTGACCGCCGACCAGGTGACGCCCTGGGCCCGCAGGTACTCCAGCACCTGGGTGGGCGAGCCGGTGCCGGGCGGGTGGAAGTCGGCCGAACAGACGGCGACGTCGGTCAGGGGCAGCAGGCGGTCGGTGCCGTCCTTCCAGCTTCCGCCGTCGTAGAGGACCGGGCGGCCGGCGGCACGTGCGGCGCGGGCGGCCGCCAGCGCCAGCCGCGGATGGTGGCCGTCGGCCTCGACGATGTCGCAGCCGGCCACCAGCTCGTCGAGGCCGTCGGGCGGGAGCAGCCGGTGCCGCGCCGCGTTGGTCGAGGCGACGGCGCGCTCCCCGCTGGACGCGGTCACCAGGATCGAGGACACGGCCGGCGGTACGGGCGAGTCGGCCGCCAGGTCCGTCACGCGCACGCCCAGCCGGGCGAGGTCCGCCGCGGCGGCCACGCCCAGGGAGTGCCGGCCGATCGCGGTGACCAGCGTGGCCGTACCGCCCAGGTGGCTGAAGACCGCCGCCGCGTTCGCCGCCGGGCCTCCCGCGGCGACGACCTGTTCCCGCGCGGTCACCTTCTCGTCCGGGCCGGGAGGACGGTCGACGAGCTGGATGACGTCCAGGGTGCACAGGCCGACGAAGAGACCCGCGGGCCGCTTCCGCCTCGTCGACGTCACCCGCCGCACCTCCTCGTCGCCGGGGCTCCCGCCCGGTTCTGCCGTCAGTGTAGGAACGGACGGCCGTCGTGCGCGCGTGGCGTTTCCGGGTGCGCGGGTGCGCGGGTGCGCGGGTGTGCGGGTGCGCGGGTGTGCGGGCGGGTGGCGGGGCGGTCAGCGTCGGCGCAGTGCCGGGTCGAGGAGGGAGGGCGGGGTGTCGTTCTTCTCGTGCGGGGCGAGGTCGACGCCGGGGGCGACCACGGCGTCGATCGCGTCGAGGACGTCGGCGGACAGCACGGTGTCGGCGGCGGCGAGCTGCGCGCGCAGGTGGTCCTGCGTGCGCGGCCCGATGAGCGCGCTGGTCACCGCCGGGTGGGCGGTCACGAATCCGAGCGCGAGCTGGATCATGGTCAGGCCGGCCTCGTCGGCGATCCGGGCCAGCCGCTCGACGGCGTCGAGCCGGGCCCGGCCGGCGGGGAGGGCGGTGTCGAACCGCTGCGGCATGAACGTCGAGCGATTGGTGGTGATCTCCCGGCCCTCGCGGATCGCGCCCGACAGCCAGCCGGAGGCCAGCGGGCTCCACACCAGCACGCCGAGGCCGTACTCCTCGGTCACCGGCAGTACATGGGTCTCGGCCCCGCGCTGCAGGACGGAATAGCCGGGCTGCTCGGTGACGTACCGGCCCAGGCGGTGCTCGCGGGCCGCCCACTGGGCCTGCACGATGCGGTGGGCCGGGAAGGTCGAGGAGCCGAAGTAGCGGATCTTGCCCGCGCGTTGCAGGTCGGTCAGCGCCGACAGGGTCTCCTCGTCTCCGGTGCTCGGGTCCCACCGGTGGATCTGGTACAGGTCGATGTGGTCGACGCCGAGCCGGCGCAGGCTGTCCTCCACCGCGGTGACCAGCCAACGGCGCGAACCTCCCCGGCTGTTGCGCCGGTCGCCCATGGGCAGTCCGGCCTTCGTGGCCAGCACGACGTCGTCGCGGCGTCCGGCGATCGCCTTGCCGGTCATCTCCTCCGATTCGCCGTCGCCGTACTTGTCGGCGGTGTCGATGAGGTTGATCCCGGCCTCGAGGGCGGTGTCGACGAGGGCGGTGACCTCGTCCTGGGTGGTCCGTCCGATCCTGCCGAAGTTCATCGCGCCGAGCGCGAGGGAGCTGACCTGAACGCCGGTGCGGCCCAGGGTGCGGTACTGCATGGCTGTGTTCCTCCGGGAAGGGGCGGGGTGCGGGCACGGCTTGGCCCTGGGTTCCCGCTCTGGCATCATGAGAAAGCGGAACGTTGTTCCGGAAATGAAGATACGGAACGTTGTTCCGGTTGGCAAGGCCGACTGTGGAAGGAGTGCGCCGTGAACGACGGCGAGGAGGGCGCGGGCCGCGCGGCCCCGGCCAGGCGGGCGGACGCCCGGCGCAACAAGGAGACGCTGCTGGACGCCGCCGCCGCGGTCTTCGTCGCCTCGGGAGTGGAGGCGCCGGTGCGGGACATCGCGGCCGAGGCCGGCGTCGGACTGGGCACGATCTACCGGCACTTCCCGACGCGGGCGGACCTCATCATCGCCGTCTACCGGCACCAGGTCGAGGCCTGCGCCGAGGCCGGCCCCGCTCTGCTGGCGAGCTGCGCGACCCCGTACGACGCGTTGCGGGAGTGGATCGACCGCTTCGTCGAGTTCCTGGTCACCAAGCACGGCCTGGCCGCCGTACTGCAGTCCGACGACGCAGGATTCGAGGCGCTGCACGCCTACTTCCTCGACCGCCTCGTGCCCGTGTGCGCCCGGCTGCTCGACGCCGCCGCCGACGCCGGCGAGATCAGCCCCGGCATGGACGCCTTCGCGTTCATGCGTGGCGTCGGCAACCTCTGCATCGGCGCGGAGAGCGATCCCCGCTACGACGCGCGCCGGCTGGTCGGGGTCCTCGTCGCGGGACTGCGGCGGGACTGACGCTGCCTGACGTACCGTCAACCGGTGGTCCGGCGAGGCGGCGTGTCCCTAGGATGGACTGCCTCAAGGGCGAAGGCGCGGGTGCGTGACGGGAGTTGGGGAGACGATGGAGTCCGGGAAGCAGCAGTTGTCCACCAGGATCGATGCCACGGTGCCGACGGCTGCGCGCATGTACGACCACTACCTCGGCGGCAAGGACAACTACGCCGCCGACCGGGCCGCCTGCGAGGAACTGGACAAGGTGGTGCCGAGCACGCGGGCGCTGGCGCTCAACAACCGGCGCTTCCTCCAGCGCGTGGTCAGGACGCTGGCCGAGGAATACGGCATGCGGCAGTTCCTCGACCACGGATCCGGGCTGCCCACCCAGAACAACGTGCACCACGTGGCCCAGGCGGTCGACCCCGCCTCGCGGGTGGTGTACGTCGACATCGACCCGATGGTCCTGGTGCACGGCCGGGCCCTGCTGGAGCAGAACGAGCGCACCGCCGTCATCCAGGCGGACTTCCGCGACACCGAGGGCATACTGTCCCACCCCGACACCCAGCGGCTGATCGACTTCTCCCAGCCGGTGGCGGTGCTGTTCAACTCGGTGTTCCACTGCATCCCGGACAGCGACACCGACGGCCCCCTCGCGGTGATCCGGCGGGTGACCGAACGGCTGGTGCCCGGCAGTCACCTGGTGATGTGCCAGCTCGTCAGCGACGACCCCGAGGTGCGGAAGTTCGTCACCGACTTCATGGGCCAGGCCACGCAGGGCAACTGGGGGCGGGTGCGCGAGGAGAAGGACGTCGCGGAGTGGTTCGACGGCATGGACATACTCGATCCGGGCCTGGTGGAGGTGTCCACCTGGCGCCCGGACACCGAGGTGGCGCCCCGTCAGCTCACCCAGGAATGGATCGAGTTCGGGGGAGTGGGGCGCCTGCGCTAGCAGGTCGCCCGGTCACGTCTCCGCGTACCGCCGGACGGCGGTGTCGCGGAGGCGGGCCAGGGAATCACGGGGGTCGAGGGCTTCGTCGGCCAGCCGGTCCAGGGCCACCCGGTACTCCTCCGTCTCGTCGCGGTCCTCCAGGAACGTGGCGCTCCTGATGTGCTCGAGGTAGACGACGTCGGGCAGGTCGGCGCCGCCGAACCGCAGGTAGGTGACGGGGATGGCGGGCGCGGAGGCGTTCGTGACGTCCAGCGGCACGATCTGGAGCGTCACGTGCGGCAGTCGGGCCATCTTGATCAGGTGCTCGAGCTGCTCGCGCATGATCTCCCGGCTGCCCAGCACCCGCAGCAGCACCGACTCGTCGATGATCGCCCACAGTTGGGGCGCGTCCGGCCGCTCCAGCAACTCCCGCCGCCGCATGCGCAGTTCGACGCGGCGCTCGATCTCGCGGCCGGTCGCGGTGGGCAACCCGCGCTCGACCACGGCGCGCGTGTAGGCCGGTGTCTGCAGCAGGCCGGGCACGTACTGGATCTCGAAGGTACGGATGGCGTCGGCCGCCTCCTGCAGCCCGACCAGCCGGTCGAACCACTCCGGCATCAGCCGCTTGTCGAACCGCTGCCACCACCCCGGTTCCCCGGCCCGCCGCAGCAACTGCAGCAGCACCGACGTCTCGTGCTCCCCGGTCCCGTACAGCTCCAGCAGCGCGCGGACGTCCGCCTCGGTGGGTGGTCGGCGGCCCTTGCCCGCCTCGATCCGCGACAGCTTCGCCGCGCTGAAGCCCGCCGCGCGGGCGGCCTGCTCCTGGGCGAGGCCCGCGTCCTCCCGGATGCCCGCCAACTGCACGCCGACCAACATCTTCAGCAGGGTCGGGGCGGGCTCGGTGCGGCTCAGATACGGCTCCAGGCGGGAGATACGCGGTGACTCGGAGGGCATCCTGACTCCCGGTGGGCAGACGGCGACAGGACGCATTATCGCACCGGGGGACCCGCTGTCGCAGGGCACCGACCGAAGCGGAGCGCCGCGGTCCGCCTCCGGGTGGGGCGGCGGTGCGTCCCCCGGTGCGGTGGCGGTCGCGTCTCCCGGTGCGGTGGCGGTCGCGTCCCCGGGTCACAGGAGGTGGTCGAACTCGCCCTCCTTCGCGCCCGCGAGGAAGGCGGCCACCTCGGCCGGCGTGTAGATCAGCGCCGGCCCGTGCGGGTCACGGGAGTTGCGCATCGCGATGCCTCCCCCGGCCAGGGCGGCGACCTCGACGCAGTTGCCCTCGGCGTTGCTGTGGCGGCTCTTGATCCAGTCGACGCCCAATGAACTGGCCCGCACCCCGTTCGGAACCGATGCCATGCATCCTCCTCCACGTGTTCCGCCACGTCGGCCGCTCCGAAGCGGCGTGCTCCGCGTGGCGGCCCCTTCACTCGATCGTGCGCAATTTCCCGTGAAATTGCATGAAGTTGCTGACGGCGTGGATAATAGCCAAGGCGTCAACCTCCGCGCTGACGCTTTGTCCTGACGTCACCTCAGGGAGGCGCCGTGTCGCTGCCCGTGCACCCAGCGCCCTGGTCGGGGACCGGTGCGGAAGTCCCGCCCGCCCGGCCGGCGAGGCGGCCCCCGCCGGCCGGTGCTCGCCGGCGCGCCGCGCCGCTGACCGCCGCCCTGTGGCTGACCGGCGACGACCACGGCTGCGCCGAGGCGCGGGACTTCACCGGCCGCACCCTCGCCGCCTGGGAGCTGGAGCACCGCCGTGACGACGCGCTCGCCGTCGTCAGCGAACTCGTGGGCAACGCCGTGCTGCACGCCCGGCCGCCCACCCCGGCCGACGGGACCGCCTTCGAGGCGCGGCTGAAGCTCACCCTGCGCCCCCGCCACCTGGTGTGCGCGGTCACCGACCGAAGCGACAGCCTGCCCCTGTACCGGCCCCTGACCAGCCCGCTGCAAGAGCACGGACGCGGCCTGCACATCGTCGAGGCCCTGTCCGAACACTGGGGCTGACCCAGGTGCAACCCCGCCGGCAAGACCGTCTGGGCCATGCTGCCCACCCGGTCGTGCCCCTGAGACGACGGCTCGGAGAAGACCGATGACAGGCGTCCCGACGCAGACCGAACCGGCACCGGTGTTCGGGGACCTGGTACGCGTGCCCTGGAGCGACATCGAGGACGCCACCGGGTCCGCCGCGGCCATCCCGTTCCTGCTCGCCGCCATCGCCTCCGGCGACCCGGCCGCCGCCGACACCGCGCTGGACAGGCTGCGCCACCGCATCTGCCAGTACGGCTTCGTCGTCGGCCAGGCCACCGCCGTCACCGTCCCCTTCCTGTGGGACCTCGCCCAGCGCCCCCAGGTCACCTGCCGGGCGCGGATCCTGCGCCTGCTGAAGAACATCGCGGACGCGCGCCAGTGGGAGACCACGGCCGCCGCCTACCCCAAGCTGCGCCGTCACCACAACGACTACGTCGAATGGGAGTCGGCGGCCCGCCGCGCCGTACGCGGCCAGAGCGGCGCCATCCCGCGCCTGCTCGCCGAGCGGGACACCGAACTCGTCCAGGCCACCCGGGAACTCGCCTCCGCCCTGGCCCGGTGACGGCCACCGGGCCGGGCGCGGCGGTCACCGGCCCGCCTCCGGGGCCGGTCTCATCTCCGGTGCCGGTCCCCCCTGCGGTAGGTGCGCGCCACCAGCACCGCGGTCATGACCAGTACGAGGACGGCGACGGCAGCCCAGGGAGGGACGACGCCCGCCGACGGCTGAAGGGCGAGGGTGCGCGTGCTCACGTGAGCCTCCGTGGATGAGTTCGATGGGGCGTGGGGTGCGGCGACCGGGCCGGGGCCTACGGCAGAGGGGTGCCGCCGGTGGCGTTGAGGATCTCCGCGGTGACGAAGCTCGCGTCCTGGGAGGCGAGGTAGACGTACGCCGGCGCCAGTTCCGCCGGCTGCGCCGGACGGCCCAGCGGGCTCTGCTTGCCGAACTCCGCGGTGTCGGGCATCGTCGCCGGGATCAGCGGCGTCCACACCGGGCCGGGCGCGACCGCGTTGACCCGGATGCCGCGTTCCGCGACCATCTGCGCCAGGCCCTGCGTGAAGGTGACGATCGCGCCCTTGGTCATCGCGTAGTCCAGCAGGTGCGGGCTGGGCTTGTATGCCTGCACCGACGCGGAGTTGATGACGCTGCCGCCCGCGGGGACGTGCGGCAGGGCGAACTTGGTCAGCCAGAACATCCCGTAGAGGTTCGTGCGCAGCACCCGGTCGAACTGCTCGGTCGTGATGGCCTCGATGCCGTCCGGCTGCGACATCTGGTAGGCGGCGTTGTTCACCAGGACGTCGATCCGCCCGAACTCCGCGACCGCGCGTTCGATCAGCGCCCGGCAGTTGTCCTCCTGGCGGATGTCGCACGAGACGGCGACCGCCCTGCGGCCCGCCTCCTCCACCAGCCGGGACGTCTCGCGCGCCTCGTCCGCCTCCTCCTCCAGGTGGGTGAACAGCACGTCGGCGCCCTCACGCGCGTAGGCCAGCGCGACGGCCCTCCCGATGCCGGAGTCCCCGCCCGTGACGACCGTCTTGCGCCCCTCCAGGCGGCCGGAACCGCGGTAGGACTCCTCGCCGTGGTCGGGCGGCGGGTCCATCGGACCGGTCCAGCCCGGATGCGGCTGGTCCTGGGAGGGGAAGTCGGGCCGGGGGTGCTGCGTGGTCGGGTCCTGCCGGGCGTCCCGCTCGTGGCTCACGTCGGCCTCCTCATCGGTCCGGGATTCGTCCGGGCGTCGTGCCCGGGCCACCGGGTTCCCTGATCACGCCCGTCGAAAAGCCCTCTCCGGCCGCGCGCCCGGCCGGGCGGGTCACGAGCCGACGGCGGCCGGGAACAGCACCGGCAGGACGGCCCCGTCGGCACCGCCGTCTGCACGGCGAGCCCGCCGAGGATGTCGCCGACCGCGGCCTCCAGCCGCCCGAGCAGCCGCCGCACGGCCGCCCGTTCCCCGGGACCCCTCGGCACCTCGCGGCGCCGGATCCTGCGGCTCGGTCCGGCCACGCCGTCCGGGGCGGTGCCGGCCGTGCGGGCGGCCCGGCGACGCCGCACGGTCAGGGCGGGTGCCTGTGGGGGTCCGCGAGCACGTCACGCCCGGCCGGCCTCAGGAGCCGGTGAGGACGACGAGTCGCTGGGTCGCCCGGGTCATCGCGACGTAACGGTCGACCGCTCCCTCGATGCCGTCGCCGAACCGCTCCGGACCGACGAGGACGACCAGGTCGAACTCGAGCCCCTTCGCCAGTTCCGGGGACAGGGACCGGACGCGCGCGGTCGGCCGGAACGCCGGATCGCCGATGACGCAGGCGATTCCGTCGGCGTGCGAGGTGAGCCAGGCGCCGAGGACCGCGTCCAGATCGGCGACGGAGCCGTGTTCGACGGGGATGCCGGTGCCGCGGACGGAGACCGGCACGTTGGCGTCCGGGAGCGCGGCCCGGATGACCGGCTCGGCCTGCGCCATGACTTCCCGCGGTGTCCGGTAGTTGATGCTCAGGGAAGCCAGACGGATCCGGTCGAACCCGACCCGTCCGAGCCGCTCCTGCCACGACTCGGTGAACCCGTGCCGGGCCTGGGCACGGTCCCCGACGACGGTGAAACTCCGCGACGGACACCGCGTCAGCAGCATCTGCCACTCCGCGTCGGTCAGTTCCTGCGCCTCGTCGACGACGATGTGCGCGAACGGGCCGGCCAGCAGATCGGGGTCGGCGGTGGGCAGTTCGGACTCGTCGACCAGGCTGACCCGGGCGTCCGCGCCGCGCAGCATGGTCACCAGGCCCTCGCCGTCGTCACCGTCGGCGCCGGAGTCGGCCACGGCCTCGATCAGGGTGTCGACGACCCGT
Source organism: Streptomyces sp. H51 (assembly GCF_035656535.1). NCBI lineage: Bacteria > Bacillati > Actinomycetota > Actinomycetes > Kitasatosporales > Streptomycetaceae > Streptomyces > Streptomyces sp. H51. The sequence continues at coordinate 56,662 of NZ_JAYMHD010000081.1, read as the reverse complement.
GTCATCCGCTCACGCTGCGCGGCGAGGGCCGCCTCCTGCCGGCGCTTGCGCCGGGCCGTCTCGGGGTCGCCGAGCCGCTGCCGTGCCGCGTCCAGCAGCGGCAGGTCGGACACCGTCCAGGCCCGGCCGTCCGCCCGCCGCAGCCTGCGCACCTCGTCGGGGCTCAGCCATGGGGCGCACAGGCGCAGATAGGCGGGCACCGTCCACAGGTCCGACACCAGGTCGGCCGCTTCGAGCAGCGGCCACGAGCGGTCGAAGGCCGTCACCAGTTCCCTGTTCCGCAGCAGCGAGCGCCGCAGCAGGTCGGGCGAGACCTCGCCCTGGTGCTTTTCCATCAGGATCGTGAGCAGCTCGTCCCAGACCTGGTGGCGCGCCTCGTTGTGCGGCGTTCCGGGTTCCGCGGCGTCGAACGCCAAGGCCCAGTCGTCGGCACTCAGTTGGATGTCGGACCAGTGGGTGGTGACCGTCATCCCCTCGGCGGGCGGCTCCTCGTAGAACCCGACGGCCGTCTCGATCGCCTTGACCACCATGTCCGCGGAGGACTTCAGACGGGCCACGTCCGGGTCGGTCTCGACGGCCGCCCCGGCGCCCTCGGCGACGAGGTCCCGCAGGACGCAGGTCTGCACGCCCTCCTCGCCGAGGCTGGGCAGCACATCGGCGACGTAGGCGAGGTAGGGCCGGTGCGGGCCGACGAACAGGACCCCGCCACGGCGGTGCCCGAGCCGGGGGTCGGAGTGGAGCAGGTAGGCCGAGCGGTGCAGCGCGACGACGGTCTTGCCGGTGCCCGGACCGCCGTCGACGACGAGGGCACCGCGGGACCCCGCGCGGATGACGGCGTCCTGGTCGGCCTGGATGGTGCCGAGGACGTCCCGCATCCGCGGCGAGCGGCTGCCGCCCAGGCCGGCGATGAAGGCGGACTGGTCGTCGAGCGCGGCGTGCCGCTCCAGCCCGTCGGCGGTGAAGACCTCGTCCCAGTAGTCGCCGATCCGGCCGCGGGTCCAGCGGTACCTGCGCCGGCTCGCCAGCCCCATCGGGTTGGCGTGGGTGGCGCCGAAGAACGGTTCGGCGGCGGGGGAACGCCAGTCGACCAGCAGCCTGCGGCCCGTGCTGTCGGTGAGGCCGAACCGGCCCACGTACACCGGCTCGGGGTCGTCCGTGCCGACCATGCGTCCGAGGCACAGGTCCAGACCGAAGCGGCGCAGTGCGCGCAGGCGCGCGGTCAGCCGGTGGACCTCCGCGTCCCGGTCCATCGCCTGCCGCCCCAGCCCACCGGGCGCCCTGCGCTCGGCGTCGAGGCGGTCGGACAGTTCGGCGATCGTCAGTTCGAGGCACTCCGCGACGGCCGCGAAGTGCCGTTCGTCGTCGGAGACCAGTGCCGGGTCGGCCTTGGCGGACAGGCGGTCGGGAAGGTCGAACACGCTGGTGGTCAGCGGTTTCACGCTAGGGGCTCCGATCTGGGGCCGCACCGGACATGGCGCGCGGCGGCAAGGCGGGGGCAGAGCCGCGAGGCGGCGGCTGCGGCCGTGGTGACGGCCAGACCGGTGATTGTGCGACACCGACGGGGCCTTGCCGCAAGCCCCCCGGTGCGCTATAGGTTGAGAGTGGCAAGGAGTGGGCGAACTCCTTGCCTTTCTCGTTCCCCCTGTCCCCCTGCTCCCCCAGTGCTTCCCCAGGCGGCCCCGGTCAGGAGCCGTGGACCAGCTTCTTGATCTCGGTCGGACCGGTGCCCGAATCGACGCCGACGATGACGATGTGGTCCCCGGCCTGCTTCGACGCGATGGCGACGCCCGGGTCGACCCCCTCGATCGAGTAGGCCGTTGTGAGGTCCGGCGTCGTCCGGCCGTCACTGTCGTCGTCGGGTGTGTCGTCGCACGGGGGGATCGTGGCGGCACCGAGCTCGTCGCCGATGGTGAACCCGGCGACCTCCGTACCCGCGTACGCGCGCTCCTGGTACACCACCAGGTACGCGCACGACGACGCGGACCCACCGTCACCGCCGCTGCCCGACGCCGTGCAGCCGACGGCCGTCGCGGCCGTGACCACCGCCACCAGCACCCGTACCGCTCCCGTTCCGCCGGTCGCGCGCGGAATCCTCGTCACCATGCCTCCTCATGCCGCATCGGCTCGGCGTCCCGTCCGCGGACGCGGAGGCGGAACACGCTCCGGGAACGCGTCGGGCTCCCAGAACACCGACGCCGCGAGGGCGTGGTTCGTTCGGAGGCCCGGCGCCCGGCCCCGTCCAGCGCGTTCCCAGCCGACTGCCAGTGCCGTCGCCCATCGTGGGCGGTGAGGCGATCGCCTCACCGCCCACGCCCGGTGCGCCGGGCGTGACGGACGACGGGGAACGGGGACACCGCATGGGCGACATGGGGATGAAGGAGACGAAGGAGCCGAACGGTTGCGTTCGGGCGTCCGGGCGCGGGGGAGCGCGGGGGGTCCGGCGCGGTCTCGTGGCGGCGGTGGCCCTCGGCGGCGTCCTGCTCGCCTCGGGATGCCGGACGGACGACGCCGCCGTCGACGTGAACGGCACCGGCCGCCCGTCGGCCGGGGCCTCCGCCGAGGGGGACGGGGCGGACCAGGAGCCGGCCGGCGGCCTCAGGGTCACGGGCGTGTCGCTGACCGTCGTGCCCGCCGGTCTCACCTCGGTGAAGTGCAGGACGGCCGTGCCGGAGAGCTACCTGGCGGTGATCACCTTCGCCAAGGGCCACCGGGGAGGCAAGGTCACCGTCCGCTACGGCGCGACCAGCAGCACGATGAAGGAGGAGACCCTGAGCGTCCCGGCCGGCAAGACGTCGGTGACGAAGAGTTTCTTCCACTCGGAGTACATCCTGAGCGGCTCGCTCGCCGCCGCGCAGGTGAACGTCGTCGCACCCGACCCCGTGCAGTCGGCGACCGTCCGCCCCACGGGCACGTGCAGCGACGGCGGCATGTGGGACATGGGCACCGACAGCGGCGCCACGGGCGGCTACTGACCCGGCGGCCGGACCGCTCGAAGACCCGGGACCTCGCACACCGCGAGGTCCCGGGTCCTTCGCCGTATGCCGTGACGCGGGCCACCGCACCGGCCGGTCGGCCGGTATCTCACCTTCACCCCTTATGTCCCCGCGGTTTCTGTGTATCCGCTGATCCCGCTGTCGCAGTGAACCGCCGCCGTCTGGCACCCTATGCGCCAGAACTGTGAGAAAAGGCGGGGCATCGGTGGACATACAGGTCGGTGTTCTGGGGCCGATGACGGCCATGGTCTCGGGGCGGCACACCGGCCTCGGCGGACTGCGGCAGCGCGCCGTCCTCGCCGTGCTGGTCGCCGCACGCGGACGCATGGTCCCGGAGGACCGGCTGCGCGCCGACGCCTGGGGGCAGACGCGCAGCGCGTCCGCGGCCACGCTCCACTCCTACGTCGGCGAACTGCGCAAGCTGCTGGAACCCGGCCGCCCCGCCCGGCAGCCCGCCCAGGTCCTGGTGCGCGAGGGCGTCGGCTACGTGCTGAGGCTGGACGCGGAGGCGGTGGACGCCGAGCGGTTCACCACGCTGACCGAACACGGGCAGCGCCTCCTCCAGCGCGGCGAGGCCGCCGCGGCGGTGACGGCGCTGCGCGAGGGACTCGCCCTGTGGCGGGGCCCGGCCTACGCCGAGTTCGCCGACGCCCCCTTCGCCCGGCCGGAGATCGCCCGCCTGGACGGTCTGCGTCTGGCCGCCCAGGAGGACCTGTACGCCGCCGAACTGTCGACGGGCCGGCACGCCGTGATCGTCGGCGACCTGGAGAAGCACACCGCCGAGCATCCCCTCAGCGAACGCGGCTGGGAACTGCTGACACTGGCCCTGTACCGGTCCGGGCGCCAGGGCGACGCGCTGGGCGCCCTGCGCGCCGCGCGCCGTACCCTCGCCGAGGAACTGGGCGTCGACCCCGGGCCCGGGCTGCGGCAGCTGGAGACGGCCGTCCTCGCACAGGACGACGACCTCGCCGCGCCCCCCGCGGCCCGGCCGGGGCCGGCCGCGGCGCGGCCCGCCGTCCGGCCGTCCCGGTGGCCGCCCGCGCCGCCACCGGCCGACCCGGACGGCCCGCAAGCGGCACCCGTGGCCGGGCGGCCGCCGGACACCTCGGACGGCGTCGCCGCCACCCGCCGGTCGCCGCACACACCGCACACGCCGGGCACGCCGCTGGTCGGCCGGGACCGCGACATCGCCGAGGTCGCCGCGCTGCTGCTGCGGCCGGAACACCGGCTGGTGACGCTCACCGGGACGGGCGGGGTGGGCAAGACGCGGCTGGGCATGGCGGTGAGCCGACGGCTGGCGGACGACTTCCCCGACGGGATCGTCTTCGTGGCGCTCGCCTCGGTGCGCGACCCCGCGCTGGTGCTGTCGGCCGTCGGCCACGCCGTCGCGCCGGGAGCGCAGGAGGGGCTGGACGTCGAGGCGCTGGTCGTCGACCAGGTGCGAGGCCGGCGGATGCTGCTCGTCCTCGACAACTTCGAGCACGTCGTCGACGCCGCGCCGGCGGTGGCCCGGCTGCTCGCCGCGTGCCCGCTGCTGAGCGTGCTGGTGACGAGCCGGGCGGCCCTCCGCGTCCGCGACGAGACCGTCCACCCGGTGCAGCCCCTGGACCTGCCATCCGGCTCGCGGACGGACCCGGAGGCCGTCGGGTCGGCCTCCGCGGTGCGGCTGTTCGTCGAACGCGCCCGCGCGGTGGCGCCCGGATTCGCGCTCACCCCGGACAACGCCCCCACCGTGGCCGCCGTCTGCGAGCGGCTCGCCGGTATCCCGCTGGCCCTGGAGATCGCCGCGGCCAAGGCCCGTTTCCTGCCCCCGTCGCTGCTGCTCGCCCGGCTCGACGAGGCGATGGCCGCCGACGGGGCACGGGACCTGCCCGACCGCCAGCGGACCATGCGCGCCACCCTCGACTGGAGCTACGGCCTGCTCGGCGAGCCCGAACAACGGCTGTTCAGGCGGCTGGGGGCCTTCTCCGACAGCTTCACCCTGGAGGCCGCGGAGGCCGTCGGCTCCGGCCCGGACGGCGACGACCCGGTGCTCGGGCCGCTGGCGGAACTGGTGGACCAGTCGCTCGTCGTCACGGTCACCGACAGGGGCTGCCGGTTCCGCTACCGCATGCTCGAACCGGTGGCCCAGTACGCCCGGACCCACCTCGCCCGCGGCCGGGCGGAGGCCTGGGCGGCCGGTCACGCCCACGCCGCCCACTTCCTGGAGCTGGCCGAGCGGGCCGCGCCGGAGTACATGGGCGCCGACCAGGTGGGCTGGCTGGAGGTGACCGACGCCGAGCACGGCAACATGACCCGGGCGATCCACTGGGCGCTCAGCGACGGCTCGCCGGAGACCGCGGGACGGCTGGGCTGGGCACTGTGGCTGTACTGGTGGGTGCGGGGGGACCTGCTGCTCGGCCGCCGCGCGCTGGAGGCGACGCTGGAGCAGCCGCTGCCGGCCGGGCTGCGCTCCCGGGTGCGGTCCGCGGCCGCCGGGATGGCCTTCGCGCAGGGCGACTTCGCGGCCGCCGGCCGCTGGTGGCAGCAGGCGTACGAGGACGGGGAGGCGGCGCAGGACGTGGCGGCGCGGGCGCATTCGCTGGCCGGTGTCGGACTGGTGGCGCTCGCCGAGGGCGATGCGGGGAAGGCCGCGGCCCTGTTCCGCGACTCGATACCGCTGGCGGAGCGGGCGGGTGAGACGGGCCCGTGGCTGTGGTCGCTGATCCACGTGTGGCTCGGCACGACGATCATGATGGAGACGGGTCCCACGGACGCCGTCCCGTACATCGAACTCGGGCTCGCCTCCGCACGCAGCCGCGGTGACCTCCTCGCGATCTACGTCGCGCTGTTCAACCTCTCCCAGGCGAGGATCAGCGAGGGCGACCACGAGCGGGCCAGGGAGCACCTGGAGGAGGGCGTGCGCCTGTCGGAACAGACGCGCGACCTGGCCAACCTGGCCTACTTCCTCGACGCGCTGGCGGTCGTGGAGGACGCCGCCGGGGACGCCGTACGCGTCGCGACGCTGCTGGGCGCCGCGCAGTCCCTGCGCGAGTCCGTGGGTTCCCCGGTCTACGGCTACTACCAGCCGGACGACTCGCTGCGGGACGGTGCGGCCGTCCGCGCCCGCGGGACACTGGGCGCCGCGGCCTTCGACGAGGCCGTCGCGGTGGGCCGCTCGTTCGCCCTCACCGAGACCGTCGCCTACGCCGTCCGCCGCCCCTGACCGGCGGCCGGAAGGCCCCACCGGGCGGGCCGCGGAGCGGTGCGGCCCCACCGCTGCCACGCCCTGGACGCCGGCCCGTGCGAACACTGGGCGCGCGTCTCCAGTCGCTTCCCAGGTGATTGCCAGCGGCCGACGGCACCGTCTGACGGGAAGGCGGCCACCGGTCCGGTGGTGACGCCTCGACACATCGTGTGCGGGCCTCGTTCCGAGCGCCGCGCCCGTCCACGCCGATCCGGCCGGCGGACCGCCGGTCGTCAGGGGGAGCCGTTCATGCGCGTCACGCGAATTCCTGCACTCACCGCCGCCGTCCTCGCCCTCGTGCTGCTGGCCGGCTGCCGCACCGACGGCCTCGGGGGCGGGCACGGCAGATCGTCCAAGGGCACCTCCAAGGGCTCCTCCAGGGGCATCTCCAAGGGCTCCTCCGGGACGGGTCCGTCCGCCGGGTCCGGGAAGACACGGACCGCCCGGCCCTCCGCCACCGCGAGGGCGCGCCGGGTGGTCGACGCCGCCACGGCGGGCGGACTGGCCAGGGTCACCGGACCGGACGCGCCCGGCGACACGGTCATCGACCCGGGCGAGATGCGCGGCGGCATGCGCCTGGTGGTGAACGGCTACGCCCGCTCCGGCGCGGGGAGCGGCGACGCCGTCCTCGTCGTCGCGGTCGACAACGTGCCCGAGGAGACCACCGGCCGCCGCGAGCACCTGTGGCGGGGCATGCTGGACCACATCCGGTGGGACGACGACCGGGGCCGGCCCGAGGCCCGGCCGGTCGACGACCCGGGCGCCCTCGGCGGCTCGGTGGAGTGCATGCTCGCCTCGCTCGGCAAGGACGGCGACGTCATCTGCGGCTGGGCCGACGCCGGCACCGTGGGCGTGGCCCACTTCCCCGGCAGCACCCCGGCCGAGGCGGCCAAGCTGTTCGTCGCGATGCGCGCCGACCTGGAGAAATGAGTCCCGGCTGCCCGGCGCCGCCCCCCGTACGGCGCCGGAAAGCCGGTCGCGGCACGGCGGCGAAGGGTGCCGATGAAAGGTTTCGCCGCCTGCCATGTCCCCAGGGTGTCCGCCAGGGCTGGGAAGCGGCTGGGAACCGGATCGGAAACGGAGGATCCTATTCCAGAGGGATCAAGGACAGGCCCGTCCGGTGCGCCGGGTGCCCGGCGCACCGCGCAACCGGCGCACCGCGCAACCGGGCGCACCGTGCAACCGGCGCACCGGATACCCGGCCGGCGGCCTCAGCCCAGGAGGTCGCGGATGTACGCGGTCGCCTCGGCGCGTGCCATCCCGCGCCCCTCGGCGAACCGCGCGTCGAATTCCTCCGCGCTGAGCGCCGCCCGCACGGCCTCGGCGTTGCGCGGTCCGTCCAGGGGGTCCATCCGCTCCGGGAAGAAGCCGATCCGCCCGCCGATCGCCGCCACCGTGCCCAGCAGCACGGCGCCGTCCCCGGGACGGCCCAGCATCGCCAGGCAGCCCGCGAGCGAGTGCAGGCCGACCAGCCAGGAGGTGACGTCCCACTCCTCGTACAGCTCGTGCACCAATTCCCGGGCGCGGCGCACCAGATGGTCCCGGTCGCCCATGTCCATCGCGATCTTCAGGCCGATCCAGGTGGACGACAGCGCGGCCCACTCGTGCCCCGACGCGTGGGCCGCCGACACCGCGCGGACGATCAGCGCGTCGGCCGCCGCCAGGTCGCCGCTCGCCCGGGCGACCTGGCCCAGCACCATCAGCGCCTCCGCCTCCACCCACGGCTGGGCCGCCTCGCGGGCCAGCGCGAGCGCCCGCTCGCCGCACTCGGCCGCGCCCGGCACGTCGCCGGTCGCGGCGAGGAAGTAGGCGCGGTAGCACAGCACCAGCGCACGGTGCTCGGGGTCCTCCGCCTCGAGGGCGAACGGCTGCGCCGCGTCCAGGGCGGCGCCCGCCGAGGGCAGGTCGCCCGAGAGGTAGTGCAGCACCGCCTTGCCGATGTAGCTGCGGGCGTACAGCGCGGGGTCGGCCGGCGGCGCCTCGGCGAGCCCGCGGGTGAGCCAGTCCAGGCCCTCGCCGACATGCCCGCGCCGGTAGAAGAACCAGTACAGCTCGGTCGCGATGCGCAGGGCGACGACCGGCTCCCCGACCGCGAACGCCGACGCGATGGCGGTGCGGAAGTTCGGCAGCTCCGCCTCCAGGCGGCCGAGCCAGCGGGAGGTGTCGGCACTGCGCGCCCGGCGCCCTGCCTCCTCGGCGAACTGCTCTGCCCACGCCCGGTGACGGGCGGCCACCTCGCGGCGTTCCCCCTCGGTCAGCTGCCGGTCGCCGTAGTGGCGCAGTGTCTCCAGCATGCGGTAGCGGCGCGGCTCGGTGCCCGGCTCGACCGCCACCAGCGACTTGGCGACCAGGCCGGTGATCCGCGACAGCGCGGCGGTGTCCCCGGTCACCCGGCGTGCGGCGTCCAGGTCGAAGCTGCCCGCGAACACGCTGAGCCGGTCGAAGAAGCGCCGCTCGGCGACGTCCAGCGACTCGTGGCTCCAGGCCACCGCCGCCTCCAGCGAGCGGTGCCGCTGCGGCGCGGTGCGGGTGCCGCCGCTGAGCAGGGCGAAGCGGTCGTCCAGGTGGTCGGCGATCTGCCGCACCGACAGGGTGCGGCTGTGCGCGGCGGCGAGCTCGATCGCCAGCGGCATGCCGTCGAGCGTGCGGCACACCTCGGCTAGCGTCGCGAGTTCCTCGGCCGAGGGCTGCCAGGTGGGCACGAGGGTGCGGGCACGGTCGCGGAAGAGGCGGACGGCCTCGGAGTCGGGGCCGTCCGCGTCCAGCGGCGGCAGGTCGAGCACGGCCTCACCGGCGATCCGCAGGGGCTCCCGGCTGGTGGCGAGCACCCGCAGCTCGGGGCACTGCTCCAGCAGCGACTCCACGAGTCCGGCGGCGGCGTCGATGACGTGCTCGCAGTTGTCCAGCACGAGCAGTGCGCTGCGGCCGGCCAGCGCCGGGGCCAGCGAGCGGGCGGAGTCCGCGCCCGCCAGGCCGAGCACGGAGCCGATCGCGTGCGGCAGGTCGGCCGGGTCCGTGACGGTCGTCAGCTCGACGAGCCAGGGACCGTCGAGGTCGTCGCGGGCCGCCGCGGCTTCGTTGGCGAGCCTGGTCTTGCCCATGCCGCCCGGTCCGACGACGGAGACCAGCCGGTGCTCGTCCAGCAGCGAGCGCAGGCCCGCCAGCTGCTCCTGGCGGCCGACGAAGCTGGAGACGTGCCGGGGCAGGTTGCGGGTGCGGTCGGAGGCGGACGCCGTGTGCACCGGCTCCGGGCCGGAACCGGTCCGCGCGGCCGGAGCGAACGACGCCGCGACCGGCCCGGGCAGATCCAGCGACGGGGACTGCGCGAGGATGTCCGCCTCCAGCTCGCGCAACTCCGGGCCCGGGTCGGCGCCGAGCTCGTCCACCAGCCGCTCCCGGACGGTGCGCAGCGCGGCGAGCGCGTCTCCCTGCCGCCCGCACCGGTACAGCGCCAGGGCCAGCAGCGACCACGTCCGCTCCCGCAGCGGGTGCTCGTCGGCGTGCGCCTGCAGCGCCGCCACCGCCGTCACGTGCTCGCCCTGCCGCAGGGCGCACGCGAAGCGGTCCTCACGGGCGGCCAGTCGCAGCGCCTCCAGCCGCACCACCTCGGGGCGGGCGAACGCGGCGTCGCGGCAGTCGGCGTAGGCGGGGCCGCGCCACAGCCGTTCCGCGGCGTCCAGCTCCTCGGCGGCGCGGGCCGGGTCACCCGCGGCCAGGGCGCGGCTGCCGAGCTGGGCGTGCTGGGTGAAACGTTCGGCGTCCACGGCCTCCGGCGGCACGCGCAGCACGTAGCCGGGGCCCTGCCGCACCAGGAGCGTGGACGGCGCGCGGGCCGCGCGGTCCGGTTCCAGGGCCCGGCGCAGCGAGGCGATGTAGCCGTGCAGGGTGGTGACGGCGCTCGCGGGCGGCGCGCCCTCCCACAGCTCGTCGACGATCCGGTCCGCGCTGACCATGCGGCCTCGCTCGGACACCAGCAGGGCGAGGAGCGAGCGGGGCACCCGGCCGCCCAGCGCGGCCGGTTCACCGGCCACGTCCGCACTGATGCGTCCCAGTACCCCAAGGCGTATGTCGGTCATGCGTCCCCTCGCCGGTCGTTTTCCGGTGAGCTTCTTGCCGGCGGCTGGCAACCGACTGGGGACGGGTGCTCCGGCTCGCTGCCAGTGGCTTCCCAGTCAGATCCGTGAGTGTTCCTCCCGTGGCCGATGCCAGGCCCGCAGCAGCGAGGACTGCTGGAACACCTGATCCGACGGTCCGGGCGGCCGCACTCCGGCCCGCCCGGCCCGGTGCCCGTCCGGATCCGGAACGCACAGCGCGGCCAAGGAGCCCACACCATGATCCTGATCATAAGCGACCCGCAGGACGCGACGGTCCACTTCGTGCTCCCGCACCTGGAGCGGTTCGGCGCCGAGGTGCTGTGGTGGAACGAGGACCGCTTCCCGGCGGAGAGCCGCCTGACCCTCCAGGTGCGGGGCGGGCTCCCCCGCGCGCTGCTGCACACCGGTGGCGCCACCCACGACCTCGCCGACGTGACCGCGGTGTGGGTACGCCGCCCCGGGCACGCCCGTACGGCGGACAGCGTCCGGGAACCGACGCACCGCGCCTGGGCGGAGCACGTCTCGACGTACTTCCTGCGCGGCCTGACGGAGATCCTGCCGGCGCGCCGCTGGATGCCCGGACCGGTCTCACGCGCCGCCGTCGCCGACAACAAGCTGGTCAACCTGACCCGCGCGGCCGAGCTGGGCTTCACCGTCCCGGACACCCTGGTCACCAACGACCCGGACGAACTGGTGCCCGCCTGGGAGACCGCCGGCGGACGCCTGATCAGCAAGACCCTGACCTGCCACGACGTCCGTGTCGACGGTGAGCGCCACCACATGCACACCGTGCCGGTGCGCCGCCGTGACCTCGCCGGACGCGCCCGCATCCGCCACGCGCCGGTGATCCTCCAGCCCGACGTGCCCCAGCGGGTCGCGCTGCGGGTCACCGTCGTCGCGGGAGAGGTGTTCGCCGCCGAGACCGACTCGCACGCCGCCCGCACCGGCGGGCAGGACCGGCGCCACCACCAGGACGCCGCCGTCGCCTGCCGCGAGCACCGGCTGCCCGACGAGGTCCGGCGGCGCTGTGCGGCCCTCGTCGAGTCGCTCGGACTGTCCTACGGCGCGATCGACCTGGCCCTCACGCCCGACGGCGACTACGTCTTCCTGGAGATCGACGTCAACGGCCGGTGGGGCTGGGTGGAGACGCTCACCGGCATGCCCATCGCCCACGCCGTCGCCGACTGGCTCAGTGCCGACGAACCCGCCCGCGGCTCCGCCGCCCCCACCGCCCCCGACCAGCCCGCGAAGGTTGTGACGCCATGACCCCCGCCCCCGCCCCCGCCGTCCCGGCCGCCTCCGCGCGGCCCACGCCGGCCCCGGCCCTGTCCTTCGACGCCGCCCTCGCCGAGGCCGTCACCCTGCTGCGCGCCCTGCCGCGCCGCCGCGAGAGCCTGCCCGGCGCCCGCCGCACCGTGGAGCACTGGGCCGCGGACGTGCGCCGCCGCGGCGGGCCCGCCGCCCTGCTCGTGGTCGACGAGCCGCCGGGCACCCCGCTGGTCGACTACGACCTGCTCATCGACCACCCCGACGGCGGCTGCGTCGCCGTCAACTCCCAGGCGGAGGACGGCCTGCCGTGGGCCGTCGACCACTCCACCCACTGGGCGGCCGGCCGGGTGCTCACCGTCGACGGGCGGCACTCGCTGCCCATCCCCGCGGCGCTGTACCTCCTGCGGGCCGCGGGCCTGCCCGACCGCACCCTGCACGACCGGCTCGTGGACCACGTCCTGCTGCTCGCGGACGCCCACGCCGACCCCGGTCCGGCGACCCCGGCCGAGATCCAGGCCGCCGCGGACGACTTCCGCCGCCGCCTGGGCCTGCACAGCCGCGACGCGCTGTTCGCCTGGCTCGACTCGCTCGGCCTCACCCGCGCCGCGTTCGAGCGGCAGATGACCGAGGAGGCGCTGGTGGCCCGGCTCCGCCGCCGCATCGCCGAGAGCCAGGCCCGCGACCATCTGCGCGCCCACGAACGGGACTTCGAGCACGTCCACGCCGTATGGGCGACCGCACCGCACCCCGCGCTCCTGGCCCCCCTCGCCGCGGCCGGCAGCGCCGAGGAGTTCGCCGCGTTCGCCCGCGCGGCGGCCGACGCGGGCGCGCCGCTGCGCGTGACCACCGGCACGAGCCTGCCCGACCGCCTGCCGCTCCCGCTGCGCCACCTCCCGGCGGGCACGCTCGTCCCCCGGCCCGTCCGGCACGACGGCGAACTCCTCGTCGGCGCCGTCCTCTCCCGCCGTCCCGCACCCCACGACGACGAAACCCTCGCCGCGGCGGGCCGCGCGGCCGTCGCCGCATGGCTGGCCGAACGCCGCTCCCGCGCGCAGATCACCTGGCACTGGCTCTGACCCGGCCCGCCCACCCGCCCACCGGCCCGGACCGCGCTGAACACCGACGGCGCCGATAATTCGGGACGGCCTGTCAGTGGCCCCTGTCAGCTGGTCGGCCGGGCGAAGGTCGGCGACGGCTGGGGCGAGTACCTGCACGGCGACGTGGACGAGGTGCAGGCCTACTCCGGAGCGTTCAGCAACCAGGACATCCCCTTCCTGGGGCTGGGCACGGAGTACTGCCCGTGCTGACGGATCGCGCCGACCGCGGTGACGTGAGGTCAGGACGGCTCGTGCGAAACCGTTTTCGCGCGCCGTTCCGTTCCGCCCGCGCCCGCGGCGCCCACTGGAGTGGGACGGTGACCTCCCTGCCGGAAAAGCCCCCGCTCCCGCTCCGCGAGGACGACCGCGACACGGCCGTCCGGCGTGTGCAGGAGGCGTACGCCGCCGGGCACCTCTCGCACGAGGAGATGGACGAACGTCTCCAACGGGCGCTGACCGCCAGGACGCACGGCGAGCTTTGGCCGGTCCTGGCCTCGCTCCCGCCGGAGAGCCCGGGCACGACGTCCCTGATCGCCGCGGCCGGCGGACGGATCAGGCGGCGCGGCCCCTGGCGGGTGCCGCGGGCGCTCAAGGTCGAGTCGGCGTACGGACGCGTGCACCTGGACCTGTCCGAGGCGGTCATCGAGCACCCGGTGGTCGACGTCGAGTTGCAGCTCGGCACCGGCAAGGCCAGGATCACGGTGCCTCGCGACGCCGTCGTCGACTTCGACGGTCTGCGTACCGAATGGAAGGACACGCGGCACAAGGCCCGGCCGCGCTCAGGTCCCGGCGGGCCGACGATCCGGATCTCCGGCGCCATGGGATTCGGACGCCTGACGATCCGCCACGCGCGGCGCTGATGCCGGACGGGACCGCCGGCCGACGGCAGGATCACCTTTCGCCGGCCGGCGGACCGTCCCACCGGTCTCCTCACACCGCTCTCACCTGACGATCGGGCCGTGGCCGCTCCCGGGCGCTCCTCGGGGTGGACGTCGGTGACGGGCGTGGCCACCGCGCCGAGCGGTCCGGCGGCGACCCCGAACAGCGGCCGGCGGACGCGCCTCGACGATCCGTCGGGTGCGGGAGCGAGCCGTACAGGACCGGCGGTCGCGGCCGACGAGCAGTCCGACCGCCGTACGCGAGTACTCTCGCCCGCCGCGCCGGGAAGGGACCGGCAGACCGCCGGCGGTGCGCAGGACCCGCGCCCGCCCCGTCCCCCGCCTCCGTCCCCCGCCTCCGTCCGCCGCTCACGACGCGGCGAACAGGCAGGCCCAGAACAGCGCGAACGCCGTCCAGAAGAAGCACTCGGAGAGCCTGCGCAGCCACCGCAGCGGACTGCGGCCGTCCATGTCGTCGGCGAGGGCGGCGCCCGCGCCGAAGGAGACACCCAGCGCCAGCGACGCCAGCATGCCGACGACGATCCGCGTCACCGCGTCCGTGTCGTCCGGCCGTACCGCACCGAACGCCAGCAACAGCCCGGTGAGCAGGGCCAGCGCGGCGAACAGGGCCAGCGCGGTGCGAACGGCGGCCCGTGCCGCAGGGCTGCCGCCCGTCACCGGCCGGGCCGGACCCGGCCGGGGCGCGGCCTGACCGCCGCCCGGACCGCCGTTCTCGTGCGCGCGGCGCAGCGGATGCGACTTGGGCAGTTCGTCGTACTCCAGCAGCCCGGCGCGGACCGCCAGGGCGTCCTGTTCGGGCGGGGCGGCCTTGTGCTCGCCCTTGAGGCCCCGCCGTCCGCGGGCGTGCGTCAGGACCGGCCGACCGCCGCCGACGGGAGACACCACGCCGCCGAACCGCAGGTCACCCGCGAACCACGCCTGCTGCTGACCGCCGGCGGCGTCGAACGCCTCGTCCAGGACGTGCGGGGCGCACGGCGACCGGACGGAGGAGTTCAGCGGGCCGGGCCCCGGAACGCCGTGCACCCACACGCCCCCGGCGACGTCGGGATCGGCCAGCCGGAAGAACGGGCCCCGCCACTTGCGCGCGGAGGCGCGGTCCGCCTGGTCGTCCAGATCCGCCCCGCGTTCCAGCAGACACGGCCGCCACGGGTAGTGCTCCAGGACCAGCCGCGCCCGGCGGGCGTTGACCGAGGCGTGTCGGCAGTGCCACCGGTGGGCGGGCACGGCGACGACCAGACCCGTCCCGACCACCACGGCGACGAGCCACCGGGGCACGCCCAGCGCGGTGCACAGTCCCGACAGCACGGCGAGAAGCGCGTAGGGGCCGAGGTGGCGTACCTGGTGCAGCGCTCTCGACCGGCGCCAGGCCCGGCGCGTGGCAGGACACGAGAACGCGGTCTCCTTCCCGGGCGGCACACCGAACGCCCCGCTGTGCCCAGCTCCTCCGCTCGTTGACGACATTGGACTTCCTGTCTCTCGTCTCCGCTGTCACGGGCGGCCCTGGGAACCGCCCCTGACATGGTGCGGACCGCGACTGGGAAACCGCTGGAGACGGTGTCATTCGGCGGGCGCCTCCTGCGGCTCGGAGGCCGTCACCGGGGATGCGGGGGCTGTGGGAGCGGAGGTGCCCGGCCGTCGGTTCCGCCGCAGTACGGCGATCAGCAGGCACGACGGCGAGTCCGAGGAGGGCGAGCGGTGCCACGTCCTCAGGGCGCCGTGGCCACCGTGGTGGCCGTCAGCGGCAGCGCGCCACGGTTCGCCGGTCACCGGCGGCTCGGCGGGGCGAGGTGGGGCGATGCGGGGGAGGCGGTGGAGGCGGGGGAGGCGGGGCGATGCGGCGGGGCGGGCCGGTCAGTGACCGGCCGTGGCCAGGGGCAGGTCCAGACGGCCCGCCAGCTCGTCGAGGGTGATGCCGAAGGTCTCGCGGACCACGACGCCCTCCGGGATGATGTCGAAGACCGCGAGGTCGGTGTAGACGCGGTCGACGCAGCCCAGCCCGGTCAGCGGGTAGGTGCACCGGGGAACCAGCTTGGGCGCGCCCGTCTTGGTGAACAGCGTCATCATGACGAACACCTTCTTGGCCCCGATCGCCAGGTCCATGGCCCCGCCGACGGCGGGGATGGCGTCGGGTTCGCCGGTGTGCCAGTTGGCGAGGTCGCCGGCCGCGGAGACCTGGAAGGCGCCCAGCACGCACACGTCGAGGTGGCCGCCGCGCATCATGGCGAAGGAGTCGGCGTGGTGGAAGTACGCCGCTCCGGGCAGCTCGGTGACGGGGATCTTGCCCGCGTTGGTGAGGTCGGGGTCGATCTCGTCGCCGTGCGCGGCGGGCCCCATGTTGAGCATGCCGTTCTCGGTGTGGAGCACCACCCCGGAGTCGGCCGGCAGGTGGTCGGCGACGAGGGTGGGCTGGCCGATGCCGAGGTTGACGTAGGCGCCCCGGGGGATGTCGCGGGCTATGAGGGCGGCGATGTCGTGCTTGCCCAGAGGGCCGCGCATCTCGGTGGACCGTGCGTTCGTGCTCATGCGGACGTCTCCTGCACCACGCGGTCGACATGGATGCCCGGCGTCACGACGGTCTCCGGGTCGATCGCGCCGGTCTCGACGATCTCGCGGACCTGCGCGACGACGGTGGTCGCGGCGGTCGCCATGACCGGCCCGAAGTTGCGGGCGGTCTTGCGGTATACGAGGTTGCCCATCCGGTCGGCCCGGTGCGCGCCGATCAGCGCCACGTCGCCCTTGATCGGGTACTCCAGGACGTAGGTGCGGCCGTCGATGACCCGGGTCTCCTTGCCCTCGGCCAGCAGGGTGCCGACGCCGGTGGGGCAGAAGAAGGCGCCGATGCCGGCCCCGGCGGCGCGGATCCGCTCGGCGAGGTTGCCCTGCGGCACGACCTCCAGCTCGATCCGGCCGGCCCGGTACAGGCCGTCGAAGACCCACGAGTCGGACTGGCGCGGGAAGGAACAGACCACCTTGCGGACCCGGCCCTTCGCCAGCAGCGCGGCGAGTCCGGTGTCGCCGTTGCCGGCGTTGTTGGACACCACGGTCAGGTCCGTGGCGCCCTGGCGGATGAGCGCGTCGATCAGCTCGACGGGCATGCCGGCCATGCCGAACCCCCCGACGAGGACCGTGGAGCCGTCCTCGATCCCGGCCACCGCCTCGTCGGCGTGATCACACAGCTGTACGGTCATCGGGTCCGCTCCGTGACGTTCTCCAGGACGACGGCGAGTGCCTGGCCGACGCCGATGCAGATGGCCGCGACGCCCCACCGCTCGCCGGACTCCCGCAGCCGGTGGGCCAGCGTGCCCAGCAGCCGGCCGCCGGAGGCGCCCAGCGGGTGGCCGAGCGCGATGGCGCCGCCCTTGGCGTTGACCGTCTCCGGGTCGATCCTCCAGGCGTCCACGCAGGCCAGCGCCTGGACGGCGAACGCCTCGTTGAGCTCGACCGCGGAAACGTCGGACCAGGAGATGCCGGCGTTCTTCAGGGCCCGGTTCGCCGCCTCCACGGGGGCGAAGCCGAACTCCTGCGGGTCCAGCGCGAAGACGCCGCGGCCGGCGACGCGGGCCAGCGGATCGGCGCCGATGCGGTCCGCGGCGGCCCCGGAGCCCAGCAGCACGGCGGAGGCGCCGTCGCTCAGCGGGGAGGCGTTGCCCGCCGTGATCACGCCGTCGGCGCGGAACACCGGCTTCAGCGCGGCGAGCTTGTCCACGCCGGATCCCGGGCGGATGCCCTCGTCCCGGCTGAGGGCGCCGCCCTCGGCGTCGGTGGCGACCGGCGCCACCAGGTCGTCGTAGAAGCCGGCGTTCCAGGCGGCGTCGGCGAGGTCGTGGGACCGTGCGGCGAACTCGTCCTGGCGCTCCCGGGGGATGCCGAACCGGTCGGCCAGCCGCTCGTTGGCCTCGCCGAGGGAGACCGTCCACTCCTTCGGCATGCGCTGGTTGACCAGCCGCCAGCCGAGCGTGGTGGACACCGCGGTGACGTCCCCGGCGGGGAAGGCGCGCTCGGGCTTGGGCAGGACCCACGGGGCACGGGTCATCGACTCCACACCGCCGGTCAGGACGATGTCGGCGTCGCCGGTCTCGACGGCGCGGGAGGCGATGATCGCCGCGTCCAGGGAGGAGCCGCACAGCCGGTTGACGGTCGTGGCGGGCACCGAGGTCGGCAGCCCGGCCAGCAGGACGGCCATCCGGCCGACGTTCCGGTTGTCCTCGCCGGCGCCGTTGGCGTTGCCCCAGACGACGTCGTCGATCTCGCCGGGGTCCAGCGCCGGCGTCTTGGCCAGCACCGAGGTCACGGCGTGGGCCGCGAGATCGTCCGGCCGGACGCCGGCGAGGGCACCCGAGAACCGTCCGAAGGGTGTTCTTGACGCTGCGTACAGGTAACTGTCGGTCACGCCTTCACGGTAGGCACTGCACTTCATCACGTCCAAGACCTAGTAATGAGGCATTGATAAGCAGGCGCTATAAAATGGCTCCATGGAACTGCGTCAGGTCCGCTACTTCCTCGCCCTCGCGGAGGAATGCCACTTCGGCCGCGCGGCGGCCCGCCTGCACGTCGCCCAGCCGGCCCTCTCCCAGCAGATCAAGCAGCTGGAGCGGGAGCTGGGGACCGCCCTGTTCGCCCGGTCCACCCGGCACGTGGAGCTCACCGAGGCCGGCCGGCACCTGACCGGCTACGCGCGCACCCTGGTCGCCGAGGAGGAGCGGGCGCGCGTCCACCTGGCGGAGCTGGCCACCGGCCGCGCCGGGCGGGTGTCCGTCGGCTTCATCGGCACCGCCACCTACGACGTACTGCCGCGCGTCGCCCGCACCGTGCGCGCCCGGCTGCCCGGTATCACCCTGGACCTGCACGGGGAACTGCTCACCCCACAGCTCGTGGACGGCCTGCTCACCGGCGCCTACGACCTCGCGGTGTCCCGCGCCGGCACGGCCGACGCCGCACGGGTCGACGTCACCCCGCTGCGGACCGAGCCGCTGGTGGCCGTACTGCCGGCGCACCACCAGCTGGCCGCCGGCCCGCGGATCTCGCTGCGGGCGCTGGCCGGCGAGACGTTCGTCATCCACCCCTCCCAGCCGCGCTCCGCCATGTACGACCGCGTCCTGTCCGCCTGCGACCGGGCGGGTTTCCGGCCCGCGTCGCTCGTCGAGGTCGGCGAGACGGCCACCCTGGTCGTCCTGGTGGCCGCCGGACACGGCGTGGCCCTGGTGCCGCAGTCGGTGCAGAGCCTGCGGCTCGACGGCGTGACCTACGTACCGCTGGCCGAGACGGAGTCCGTCGATCTGGTCCTGGCCCGCCGGGCGGACCGCAACTCCCCGGCGACGCGGCAGGTCGCCGCGGTGATCGAGGAGTGCGTCCGCGGCTGAGCGGCGCCCGCCGCGACCCGCGACGCGCAGCGGATGCGCCGGTCCTTCCGGCGGGATCCCGGGAGTACGTGTACGCGCACGGCCCGGGCGCACCGGCATGGCCGCACCAGCATGGGCGCACCGGCATGGGCCGGCGGCAGGCCCGGCCTGCCCACCCACCGGTCGGCCCGCCGAGGAGCGCCCACGCGTGTCGCCGGTCCGCTGCTCCGGCGTACCCCTGCCTGTCGTGCCGGTCTGAACCGTCCGCCTCGGAGCGGCCCCCCGTGGCCGGCGGCCGTGACGGTGGAAGCGGAACGGCTCGCCGTTCTCGCCCCGCGGCAGGGCACCCCGATCCGCACCCGCACCCGCGTCCGGTGACGGCGGCGCGCAGTTCACGCAGCGCCGTCACCGCCGGGATGCAGGCGCGGGCCGGGCCGGACACCGCCCGCGGCAGACGCGCGACGGCGTCGAGGACGACGACGGTGGAACCGATCGCGGCGAGAACGGTGGCGGAGGCCGTGGGAGGACGGTCCGCCACCGAGCCGTTCGGTCGATTCCGGCCCGGCGCTGTCCGTCATGGCCCTGCGCGCCGCCCGGCACACACCCGCCCGCGGTCGACCTCGCCCGCCCGGGGCCGCCGACCCAGGGGATGACGTCCCCTGGTTGCCCCGCCCGGCGTCGCGCATCGTGGAGGCATGACTACGAACCACCCCACTCACGCACCCGCGACGGCCGCACGCGTCGCCGTCGTCACCGGCGGATCACGCGGCATCGGGCGGGCCGTCGCACACCGGCTCGCCGGGGACGGCCTGGCCGTCGTGGTGAACTACGCCAGTGACGCGACCGCCGCCGAGGAGACGGTGGCGGCGATCACCGCGGCCGGCGGACGGGCGATCTCCGTGCGGGCGGACGTGGCGGACGAGAACGAGGTCGCCGCGCTGTTCGACCGGGCGGAGGCGGAGTTCGGCGGCGTGGACGTCGTCGTGAACTCCGCCGGCCGGCTCGCTCTGTCGCCGATCGCCGACCTCGACCTGGCCGCGTTCGACGCCCTGCACCGCACCAACGTCCGCGGCGCGTTCGTCGTCGCCCAGCAGGCCGCCCGGCGACTGCGTGCGGGCGGCTCGTTCGTGGGGTTCTCGACCTCCGTGGTCGGCACCCAGTTCCCCGGCTACGGCGCCTACGCGGCCGGCAAGGCCGCCGTCGAGGCGATGACGCTGATCCTCGCCCGCGAGCTGCGCGGACGCGACGTCACCGTGAACACGGTCGCCCCCGGGCCCACGGCCACGGATCTGTTCCTCGCCGACAAGACCCCCGAGCAGATCGACCGGCTCGCCAAGGCCCCGCCCTTGGAACGGCTGGGCACCCCGGAGGACATCGCCCGCCTGGTCGCCTTCCTCACCGGCCCCGAAGGGCACTGGGTGAACGGCCAGGTCCTGCGGGCCAACGGGGGCCTGGTCTGACGGCTGCTCCGGCCCCTCGACGGTCACCGGCCCGTCCGCAGGCCCGTCCGCCGGCCCGTCCGCCCGCGCGACGAACCCGCGCGACGAACCGGCTCGACGAAGCCGCGCGACGAACCGGCTCGACGAAGCCGCGCGACGAACCGGCTCGACAAACCCGCGCGACGAACCGGCTCGACGAATCCGCCCGACGAACCGGCCGCCGCGTCAGTCGTTTGCCCCGCTCCGAGTGCACTGCTCCCACCCGTCGCTTTGACTGGCCGCGACGACGGGAGGAAGACTCCGATGGAGCGAGAGCAGGACCTGGACCGAACGGCGCCCACCTCGTCGGCGGCCGTTCGGGAGACCGTCACCCGTGGCGCGGACACGCCGGCCACCCCCGAGGTACCCGGCCCGGCCGCACCCGGTGCGCAAGGCCGCTGGTGGCGGTGGCCGGCCGCGGCCGCGGCCGTGTTCACCCTCGCCCAACTGCTCCTCGTGCCGCCCGGCCTCGGCCTGGGCTGGGACGAGGTCATCTACGTCAGCCAGGTCGGCCACCACGCTCCCACCACCGCCTTCAGCGCGCCCCGCGCCCGTGGCGTCTCGGTGCTGGTGTGGCCGGTGGCGACCCTCACCTCCTCGACCGTCGCGCTGCGCGTCTACCTCGCGGCCGTCTCCGGACTGGCCCTGTTCCTGGCCCTGCGGGCCTGGCGCGGACGGCGTCCCCCGGCGGTGCTGGCACTGGCGGGACTGCTCTTCTCCAGCCTGTGGGTCACCGTCTTCTACGGGCCGCAGGCCATGCCGAACCTGTGGGTCGCGCTCGCCGCCCTCGCGGCGGTCGGCTGCTTCCTGCGCGCCGCGGACGACCCGCACGCGCGCGGACCCCTGTGGGGGCTCGCGGGCTGTGCCGCCGTGACGGCTCTGATGCGGCCCACGGACGCCGTCTGGACGGCGCTGCCCCTGCTGGCCGCACCCGTCCTGGTACGCCGCTGGCGGCGCCCGGCGCTGTTCGGCGCGGTGCTGCTGGGGCTGGCCGCCGGGGCGGCCGAGTGGGTCGTCGAGGCGTACGTGCGCTTCGGCGGCCTGGCCGAGCGGCTGCACCAGGGCAGCGAGTTCCAGGGCGGCCTGGGCTGGCACATCGCCGTCGGCGACCAGCTCCGCTCACTCGCCGGGATCAGCCTGTGCCGCCCCTGCCAGGCCCCCTGGCCGAGCCCCGCCGTCTACCTGTGGTGGCTGGTGCTCCCGGTCGCCGCCGCCGGCGGGGTGACGCTCGCCCTGAGATCCCGCAGCAGGCGCCGCCGCGCCGACACACTGCTGGTCACGGCCTGCGCGGTGACCTCCGCGGTCCCGTACCTGTTCTTCATCGACTACGCGGCGCCCCGCTTCCTGCTGCCCGCCTACGCGCTGTTCGCCCTGCCGGTCGCGGACTGCCTGGTGTGGGTGGTGTTCGCGGCGGCCGGCCCCCGGTGGCGACGGGCGACCGCCTCCCTGGTCGCCCTCGCGTTCCTGGGGCACCTGGCCGTGCAGTACGCCGTCCTGCACCACATCGTCGTCCGCACCGACGCCAACCACCGGGACTGGAAGCGCATCGCCGACGGCCTGCGACAGCTCGGGGTCCGGCCGCCGTGCCTGGTGAACGGCCCCGCGACGATCCCCATCGCCTACTACGGCGGCTGCCTGTCCATCGCCACCACGGGACCCAACGTCAACATCACCACGGCCGGGATCGCGGCTGCCGCCCGCGACCACAACGTCGCCGCCCTCGTCGCCCCGGGCGGCCGCCCGCCCGCCTTCGCCAGGTCCTGGCCCTCCCGCCCGCTGCCCGCCCCCGGCCGGCTCGCCGGCTACCGGGTCTATCTCGCGCCGCGCCCTTAGCGAGCCGCGGCATCCGGCCGGGCACGGTCCGGCACCCCCTCGCCGGAGGTGGTTTCATCCCCGATTGTGATGTTTTGTCGTAATCTGGCTGCGGCACTCGGATCTCTCCGCATGTGACCCCGCCCCCTCCGAGGCGGCCGTCGCCGCGGGAGAAACGCCGGCCGGCCGGCGCATCGGGATCCGGCCCGGCAGCCCGGCAGCCGGGCGGAACAGAGGGCGGTCGATGACGACGATCGGCGTGGAAGAAGAGTTTCTGCTGCTCGACCCGGTCACGGGCCTGCCGGTGCCGCAGGCGGACAAGGTCCGCGTCGCGGCGGGCCTGGGACATCTCGTGGCCGACCAGGAGGTGCAGTACGAACTGCTCCAGGCTCAGGTCGAGGTGGCCACACCGGTGTGCGGCGCGCTGGAGGAGATCGGAGGGCACCTGCTGCGACTGCGGCACGCCGTGGGAGTGGCCGCGGAGGAGCACGGCTGCCGGATCGCGGCCTGCGGGACGCCGCCCGTGCGGCACGGCCGTCCGGTGGCCGTGACCGACCAGGCACGGTACCGGGCCATGGTCACCCAGGCGCCGCAGCTGGTCGCGGAGCAACTGGTCAACGGCATGCACGTGCACGTCGCCGTCCCCGGACGCGAGGAGGGCGTCCAGGTGCTGAACCGCCTCCGCGTCTGGCTGCCGACACTCACGGCCATGTCGGCGAACTCCCCGCTGTGGGACAGCCACGACACCGGCTTCGCGAGCTGGCGCACGGTGATCTTCAGCCGCTGGCCGGTCAGCGGCGTCCCCCCGCACTTCCACGACGTAGCCGACTACGACCAGCGGGTGCAGCGGCTGCTGGAGAGCGGACTGATCTCCGACACCGGTCAGCTGTACTGGCAGGCCCGCCTCTCGGACCGGTATCCCACCCTTGAGGTGCGGTGTCCGGACGTCCAGCTCCGGGTGGACGACGCGGTGATGCTCGCGGGGATCGTCCGCGCCCTGGTGGACACGGCCCTGACGGAGGTGGCCGCCGGAGCTCCCGCCCTCGAGTGCGCCCCCGAACTGCTGCAGGCGAGCATGTGGCACGCCGCCCGCCACGGCCTGGGCGGCACCCTGGTCGACCCGATCGGCCGGCCCCGCCGGGCCGGAGACGTGCTGTACGAACTCCTGCGGTACGTCGCTCCCGCGCTCGACGTGTCCGGTGACACCCGGCAGGTGACCTCCCTGACCCACCGGCTGTTGCAGGACGGCACCGGCGCGGACCGGCAGCGCGCCGCCCTCGCCGAGGGCGGCCTGCGCGCGGTCACCGACCTGATCAGTGCCCAGAGCGGCATGACCTGACCGCGGCCGGTCCGGCGTGCTCACCGTCCCCGTGACCGCGGCGGGGAGAGCCGGGTGACGGACGGCGGTGCGGGCACGGCGGCCGGGACGCGTTCCAGCACGCCGCCCGCGAAGACGTCGTACAGCGGCAGGGTCTCCAGGTGCACGTACCCGATGTGGCAGTCGCAGGAGGCCAGCGGGCACGGCCGGGGACGCAGGGCGGCGCGGTAGGAACCGTCGTAGAGGTTGCCCAGTTCGTCGCGGACGAAGTGGCAGCGGCGCACGGTGCCGGCGCCGTCCACCGAGACGACGGTGTCGCCGGTGCGGCAGGGCAGCCCGGCACTGGCGTGCGGCCGGCGACTGTAGGGGAACAGCGGGTCGAGCGCGGTCCACTCGTCGGCCTCGGCGTCGTGGTAGGTGTGCCCCTCGGCCGCGTTGATCCACAGGTAGACGTGTCCGGGCAGATCGGCGCGCAGCCGGCGCGCCGCCTCCAGGTGTTCGGGCAGCCCCACGACGCCGACGCTGAAACGGACACCGAGGCCGGCGAGTTCGCGGCACTTGGCGAGGAAGCGGTCGTAGGGCGTCTGGCCCGGGTGGTAGGTGCACCACAGGGCGAGGGTGGCGAGGTCGGCCTCGGCGAGCCAGCCGGTGCGGCAGCTGAGGTTGGTCTGGACGGCGACCCGGCGGATGTGCGGCAGGTGGGACAGCTCGGTCAGGGTGCGCCGGTACCAGGAACGCACCAGGCCCTCGCCCCACGGGGTGAACAGCAGGGAGAGGCGGTCGTCGTGCCGGGTGCCCGCCCACCGCGCGAAGCGTTCCAGGGCGGCGCGGTCGGCGCGGAGCTCGGCCGGGGAGTCGCGCCGCTTGGCGAACGGGCAGTAGGGGCAGTCGTAGTCGCAGGAGGCGAGGGGGCCCCGGTACAGGACGGTCAGGTCCATGGCGGCGCGGTCACTTCCTGTCGTAGGCGGCCATGGCGGCCCGGACGGCCGGGGAGAACAGTTCCGGGCCTATGGCGTCGGAGTGGGCGAGGCCCTCCGGGGTCAGGCGCAGGTGGGCGGGACCGGTGTCGGCCAGCCAGCCGCGGTCGGCGAGGCGCTGGAGTTCGGCCCCGAAGTCGTCTGCGGGGGCGCTGCCGAAGCGGGCGCGGTAGTCGGCGGCCGGCAGGCCCTCGGCCTGCAGGAGGGACTGCAGGAGGTGGCGGCGGCGTGCCTCGTGGGCGTCGACGCGGTAGCCGGTCTCCGCGTGGGCGAAGTCCGTCGTGGCGACGTAGGAGTCGATGATGCCGCGGATCTCGTGCATGCCGACCGCGTAGTCGAAGGAGTAGTGCAGCGTGCTGGTGTAGGAGCGGGCGCCGCAGCCCAGTCCGATCATGCCGTCGGTCTGGCAGGCGTAGTCGTCGGCGCCCTGCGGCGGGGCGTCGGCCCGGCGGAACATCCGCATGGACTGCTGGGTGTAGCCGTGAGCGAGCAGGTGGTCGCGGCCCGCGCGGTACAGCCGCAGCCGCTGCTCGTCCCACGCCGGGTCGGGTCCGGGAGCGGTGCGGTGCCGCCCCAGGCCGGTCAGCGGGCGGACGTAGAGCGGGTACAGGTAGAGCTCCTCGGGCCGCCAGGCCAGGGCCGCGTCCAGGGACTGCCGCCAGGTCCGCTCGGTCTGGCCGTCGATGCCGTAGATGAGGTCGATGTTGAGCACCGGGACGGAGGTGTTCCGGATGCGGGCGAGCGCGGCCTCGACGTCGCAGCGGCGCTGCGGGCGTACGGCGGAACGCGCCTCGGAGTCGACGAAGCTCTGCACGCCCAGGCTGAGGCGCGTGGTGCCGCGGTCCGCGAGGACGGCGAGCCGGTCGGCGGTGGCCGTGGCGGGCGAGGCCTCGACGGACAGGGGAACGGCGCGCAGGTCGGCGCCCATCCGCTGCTCGGCGATGTCGCAGAGGCGCTCCAGCTCGGCCGCGGTGAGGAAGGTGGGGGTGCCGCCGCCGAAGGCCGCGGTGGCGAACCGGACGTCGGCCGGGTCGCCGAGGGCCTCGCGCACGGCGTCGGCCTGCCGTGCCAGCGCGTCCAGGTAGGCGCCGGTCAGGCCGTCGGGGGCGCCGATGCGGGTGAAGAGGTTGCAGAAGCCGCAGCGGACCTCGCAGAACGGTATGTGCAGGTAGAGGGAGAGGGCGCGCTTGTCCTCCGCCGCCCACAGGGACCGCAGCGGGGGACGGTCCGGCAACGCGCGGTAGGCGGTCTTGTGCGGGTAGGCGTACACGTAGTGCTGGTACGGGCCGGTGAGCTGTGCGGTGGTCATCGGACGGCCTCGGCGGGGTCGAGGAAGAAGTGGGCGTACGGCACGGTCCACACGGACTCGTGGCCGAGGCGGTGGCCGGTGAAGCCGTCGTCGCCGTAGGCGGTGCCGTGGTCGGAGCAGACGATCGCGAAGCAGCGGCGGCGGGAGCTCGCGGCGGCGAAGAGGCGGTCGATGTGCCGGTCGACGTACTCCAGCGCGGCGGCGTGCGTCTCGCGGGTGTCACCGGCCTCGCGGGTCGCGCCGGGCAGGTGGAACCAGTTCGGCTGGTGCAGGGCGGAGACGTTCACGAAGAGGAACAGCCGCTGCTCGGCGGGCAGTCGGGCGACGACCTGCTCGGCGCGGGCGATCTGGTGCTCGAAGGAGTGGGGCGAGGTGACGCCGAACTCCGGCTCCCAGTGGGACTCCTGGAACAGGCCCGGCAGGACGGAACCGAGCGGGGCCTGCTTGTTGAAGAAGCCCACGCCCCCGATGCACACGGTGTGATAGCCCGCCTCCGCCAGTCCGGAGACCAGGTCCGGGGTGTCGTGGACGAAGGTGCGGGCGGCGGTGGTCTCGCTGCCGGCGAAGCGCGCCGCGAACAGCCGGGGATGCGGTCCTGGCGTCGCCGGGGTCGGCAGGAATCCGGCGAACATCGCCTGGTGGGAGGCGTAGGTGAAGCTGCCCGGCGCGTGCCGCTGCTGCCAGGCGCCGCCGGGGAGACGGCGGGCGAGGCGCGGGATACGGCCCTCGGCGGCCAGCTCGGCGGCCACGTCGTAGCGGAGCGTGTCCAGCGTGACGAGGAGGATGTCGTGGCGGCCGACGACCTCGTTCATGTCGGGCTCATCGGGTACGGGCACGCGGTGTTCCTGTTCTGTGCGGGTGGAGCGGGTGGAGCGGGTGGAGCGGGTGGAGAGGGGGAGCGGGTGGAGCGGAGCGTGCGGGTCGTGCGGATCGTGCGGTCATGCCGGTCGAGCGGGCCGGAGTGCGGGCGGGGCGGCCCGGGCGGCGGGTCGGTCCGGGCGTGCGCGCGCAGGGCGGCCGTCACCTGCGCGGCATACGTGTCCAGGCCTTCGGCGCCGCTGCCGGGCAGGCCGGTCAGCCGGGGCAGCAGGTCCCCGAAGGCGTTGACCTCGCCGACGGACGCTCTGCGCCAGCCGACCGCCGGCAGCAGGTCCACGCCGACGCACAGGGTGCGCGGGAAGCAGGCCGCGGCCCGCTCGCACACCTCCAGCACGTCGGCCCAGCGGGCGCCCGCCGCCTCGACGGCCTGCCGGGCCGCGTCCAGGTCGCCGCGGCTGCCGCCGAGATGGAGGTTGGTCAGCGGGGTGCGGCTGGTGCGGACGACGGCGTGGGTGGCCCGGCCGGCCACCACGACCACCCGCAGGTCGGTGACGCGACCGTGCAACGAGGCCTTCGGCAGCCAGCGTTCGAGGTGCAGCCCGTCGGGCGCGAGCGCGTCGACGATGCCGGCGATGTCCGCTTCGCGCTCGTAGCGGCGCACCTTCAGCGAGTTGTGCAGCCGGCCGTCGGCGGCGATCTCCACCGAGGTGGTGGCCCTGATCCGGCCGCCGCCGCCCGTCTCGACGGCGAGGACCCCGGACGCGGACGACCCGTGGGCGGGCTTGACGAACAGCCGGGGCATGCGGTGCTCGCGCATCAGCGCGCGTACGTCGTCCCAGCCGCGCACCCGGGCGCCGTGCGGGCCGGACGTGGGCGAGGCCGGGACGGGAACCCCGGCCGCGCGCAGTACGCCGTGGCAGCGGCGCTTGTCGAACAGCACGGCCAGGTCGTCGGCGTCGTCCAGCCGGATGCCGCCGCGCAGCGTGCGCAGCGCGGCGGTGAACCCGGCGTACCAGCGGGCCGAGCCCTCGACCCGGGTGGCGTCCGAGGTGCCCCTGAGCAGCCGGTCGACGTCGGCGTTCTCGCCGGGGGAGTCGATGCGGACGATCTCCTCGGCGGCGAAGTCCGCACCCCCGTCGCGCAGGACGCCTGCCCAGGGCACGACACGCGGGCCGGGCAGACCCGCCGCGCGCACCGCGTCGGCGAACAGGGCCACCCGGCGGTTCTCGGGGTTGCCGACCACGGCGAAGCGCGGCCGGGTGCCGGAGGGCGTGCTCACTCGCCCACGGCGACGTAGCGCCAGACCGTGCCGTCGTCCTCGGTGTCCTCCTCGGCGTCGTCGCGGCTGAGATCGACCTCCACGCCCGCCGGTTCCAGCGTCTTGAGGACGCGGTCCACGAAGGACTCGCTCAGGTAGTGATGGTGGAGGTCCAGCTTCTTCAGATGGGTGAGCGGCTGACCCCCGAGCAGCGCGCCGGCTCCCTCGTCGGTCAGCACGCCCATGGACAGGTCCAGCACCTCCAACTGCGCGACGACGGGCGCGGAGGCGAGCGCCGCGGCCACGGCGTCCTGCATCTCGCTGTTGCGCAGGGCCAGATGACGCAGCCGCGGCAGCCGGGTGCCGGACAGGATGGGCTCCAGGTCGGAGACCTCGCTGTCGCCGCCGTAGTCGGGGGTGCCGAGCCACAGGTCGAGGTGTTCCAGCGCGGGCAGGTCGCAGGCGCCGATCCCGCGCACCACATGGCCGGGCAACCCGCCCGCCTGCACGACGAGTTCGCGCAGTGCCTGGTGGCGCACGCCGTCGAACCGCAGGTTCGACCCGCCGCGCACCCCGAACACCTCCAGCGCCGGGAAGCCGGTCAGCAGGGGAGTGACGTCGGTCTGGGTGATCCAGGAGATCTCGCACTCCTCCATCACGATGTCGCCGAAGAACAGCGCACGCAGCGCGGGGAAGCGGTCCCGCGCGGCCAGCAGGGCCGACACGACGGCGGAGGGCGCGGTGTCGTAGGCCTCCTGCCAGGCGCCCACGATCAGGGCCCGCACCCGGGTGGTGTCGACGGCGGCGCAGAAACGCGCGAAGGCGTCGGTCCACTGCTCGTCGGAGTCGTACACGTCGCTGGTGATCCGCCAGGCGACGGCGTCCGCGTCGGGCAGGTTCGCGGCCTTCGCGTCCGGACCCGGGAACGTGTGGGCGGGCAGCCGGTACAACGCGTCGAGATGGCTGTGGATGGTCATGCGGCTGCTCCTGGGACGAGGAAGGGCCTGGCTCGTGATGTCGGCAGTTCTACCAACAGGCACTGACAACGCCCGTCGCCGGGGCGGGACCGGGGGCGTTGTCAGTGCCGGCCTCTACGGTCCTGTTCATGAGGCCGGTGCGCGGTGCACCCGGCGGTGGGGGGAGAGCCATGTACCGGCAGGGAGACGTGCTGATCGTGCCCGTGACGGAGGAAGCGGTCCCGGCGCACGTGGCACACGCGCCCAGGGAACAGCGGGACGGACGGGGCCGGCTGGTGCTGGCGCTGGGCGAGGTCACCGGGCACGCCCACGCGGTCGTCGGGCCGGGCGAGCTGGTGCGGGAGCCGGGCCCCCTCGGACCGCTGCTGCTGCACCTGCCCCAGGGCGGCCGGGTGGTGCACGAGGAACACGCGGTGATCCCGCTGCCGAAGGGGTGGTACCGGGTGATCAGGCAGCGGGAGTACGTGCCCGGGTCCGTCCGGATCGTCGCCGACTGAACGGCGGACGAAGGACGACGGGACGACGGGATGACGGACGGAAACTTGATGGAGAGTCACATGGACACCACAGGCACCGCGGCGGGCACCGACGGGACGGGCACCGACCGGGCGGCGGCGCGTGACACCGCAGACGGTCTCGACGCGTGGCGGGCGTGTGCGTGGGCGACCGGCCCCGCCGACCGGGCGGCCGCCGAGGAGGGCGTCCGGCGGGCGTACCGGCGAGCGGGGCTCGCGGAACCGGAGCAGGTGGTGTGGGCCGGCTCCCCGCGCGCGGCCACAGCGCTGATACGGCAGCTCACCGACCGCGGACCCAGTGTGCGCGAGGCGGTGCGCACCGCACCCTGGGCGCTGGAGAGACGCCGGCTGCACGCCGAGCTGGGAGCGGCGGGCTGGTCGGCGCACTGGGCGGCGACAGGGGGACGGCTGTGGGCGTCCGTCCAGGCCCTCGTGGACCGGATCACCGCCGGGCTGCTCGAGGAACTCGTGGGCCGCGACACGGGCAAGGAGGCCGCGGAGGTCCGGCTGCTCCTCCTGGACGCCGTCCTCGGACAGCACGACGCGCCGTGGCTCGCCGCGTTCCCGGCCGACGGCGGCCCGCTCGGCGCGCTGGCCGAGGTGAGCCGCAGCGCCGGCTGGTGGTGGCCGTACGGCCGCGTGGCGGTGGTGTCCGAACGGCCCGTGGCCCTGCACCGCGACGAGGCCGGCCGGCTCGACTGCGGGAGTGGGCCGGCGCTCGCCTACCCCGACGGGTTCGCCCTGCACGCCTGGCGCGGCATGCCTGTGCCGCCCGCCTTCGTCGCGGAACTGCCCTCCCTGACACCGGAACGCATCCGCTCCGAGGAGAACGCGGAGCTGCGCCGGGTGATGCTGGAGTACTACGGCTACGACCGCTACCTCGCTGACTCGGGGGCCCGGCCCGTGCACCAGGACCGAACGGGCACCCTGTGGCGGATCGACCTGCCCGACGACGAACCCGTGGTGATGGTCGAGGTGCTCAACTCCACGCCGGAACCGGACGGCACCCGGCGCACCTACTGGCTCCGGGTACCCCCCTCGACCCGGACCGCCAAGGCGGGCGTCGCCTGGACGTTCGGCGTGCCGGCCGCCGAGTACGCGCCGGTGCGGGAGACCTGACCCGGGCCGGTCGCGGAGCCGGGCCGGAGAGGCACCGCCGTCGTACCCCGGACAAAGCCGTCGCGGGCCTGACCCGGTGTTTTACAGTGACCTCAATTGACCTGTTGGCGACCCAGTGACCTGTGGGGGACACGCGAACCATGCCGACCGAAACGTTGGAGTTCCAGGTAGAGGCCCGTCAGCTGCTCCAGCTGATGATCCACTCGGTCTACTCGAACAAGGACGTCTTCCTGCGCGAGCTCGTCTCCAACGCCTCCGACGCGCTCGACAAACTGCGCCTGGCCGCACTGCGCGACGACAGCCTCGAGGCCGACACGTCCGACCTGCACATCGACATCGAGGTCGACGACGACGCCCGTACGCTCACCGTGCGGGACAACGGCATCGGGATGTCGTACGACGAGGTCGGCAAGCTGATCGGCACCATCGCCAACTCCGGCACGGCCGCCTTCCTCAAGGAGCTGAAGGAGGCGCAGGACGCGGCCGGGGCCGAGGGGCTCATCGGCCAGTTCGGCGTCGGCTTCTACTCCGGCTTCATGGTGGCCGACGAGATGACCCTGGTGACCCGGCGGGCGGGGGAGAGCGGCGGCACCCGCTGGTCGTCGCGCGGCGAGGGGACGTACACCCTGGAGACGGTCGCCGACGCGCCGCAGGGGACCGCCGTCACGCTCCACCTCAAGCCCGCCGACCCCGAGAACAACCTGCACGACTACACCTCCGCCTGGAAGATCAGGGAGATCGTCAAGCGGTACTCCGACTTCATCACCTGGCCGGTCCGGCTCGTGCCCAAGCCCGGCGACGGCGAGGACACGCCCGAGCCCGAGACGCTGAACTCGATGAAGGCGCTGTGGGCGCGCCCGCGCGAGGAGGTCTCCGACGACGAGTACCACGTCCTGTACAAGCACGTCAGCCACGACTGGCGCGACCCCCTGGAGACCGTCCGCCTCCAGGCCGAGGGCACCTTCGAGTACCAGGCCCTGCTGTTCCTGCCGGAACACGCCCCCGCCGACCTGTTCACCCGGGACTTCCGGCGCGGTCTGCAGCTGTACGTCAAGCGCGTGCTGATCATGGACGACTGCGAGGCGCTGCTGCCGTCCTACCTCCGCTTCGTCAAGGGCGTCGTGGACGCGCAGGACCTCTCGCTCAACGTCTCCCGCGAGATCCTCCAGCAGGACCGGCACATCCGGATGATCCAGCGCCGGCTGACCAAGAAGGTCCTCTCCTCGGTCAAGGAGATGCGGGCCAAGGACCCGGACAAGTACGCCACGTTCTGGCGGGAGTTCGGCGCCGTGCTGAAGGAGGGCCTGCTCAGCGACCCCGACAACCGGGACGCCCTGCTCGCCGTCGCGTCCTTCGCCAGCACGCACTCCGAGGACGAGCCGACCACGCTGCAGAGTTACGTGGAGCGGATGAAGGACGGCCAGGACGACATCTACTACATGACCGGCGAGTCCCGGCGGAGCATCGAGAACTCGCCGCACATGGAGGCGTTCCAGGCCCGCGGCATCGAGGTCCTGCTGCTCACCGACCCCGTGGACGAGGTCTGGGTGGACGCCGTGGGCGAGTTCGAGGGCAAGCGGCTGCGGTCCGTCGCCAAGGGCGAGACCGGCCTGGACGCCGTGCCGGACGACCGGGCCGACGACGGCGAGAAGGAGAAGCAGGCCGAGGAGTACGCCGGTCTGCTCGGCTGGATGAAGGAGCAGCTGGCGGAGGACCTGAAGGACGTCCGCCTGTCGACCCGGCTCACCGTCTCCCCGGCCTGCGTCGTCTCCGACACCCACGACCTCACCCCGGCGCTGGAGAACATGTACCGGGCGATGGGCCAGGAGGTCCCGACCGCCAAGCGCATCCTCGAACTCAACCCCGGCCATCCGCTGGTGCGGCACCTGAACGAGGCCTACCAGGAACGCGACGACCGCTCCGGACTCGTCGAGACGGCCGCCCTGCTGCGCGACCTGGCGGTGCTGGCGGAGGGCGGCCAGCCGAAGGAGCCGGCACGGTTCGTGAAGGCGGTGGCTGAGCGGTTGGAGCGGACGCTGTAGCCCCGCCGGGCGGGGTCCCCGGCTCGCGGACCCCCGGCGCGCCCGTTCCGCCCTCCCGGACGCCGGTCGCGGTGTCCGGGAGGGCGGGGCCTTCCGGGTCAGTCGCCCGCGCGCAGGAACCGCCGCTGGTGACCACGGGCCCGGCGTACGGTGCCGGGGCCGCTCCCCATGAGCCGCCGGTCCCGGCGGACCAGCACCGCCGTACCGCTCGCGACGATCATGACGGCGACGACGAGAGGCGTGAGGAAGAAGACCATCGACTGCTCCTGTGGACCGGGCCGGTGCTGGGTGTGCCGGGGGCCCCGCGTTGCGCTCTGGTGGCCGGCGCCGGGCGCTGTTGCCAGTGCCCGGCACCGCAATCTCCCCCTGTTTCTGCCGACCACCATCTTCGACGTGGCATGCTCACAGCGCATTGCCGTGTCCCGGCAATCTTGACGGCTCGTTGATGCCGGACGCCGACTCCGCCTCCCGCCGGGACCGCGGTGCCGGGACGGCGCGGGCGGCCTGCGATGATCTCCCGCAGCGAGGCCTCGGGCGTCGCGGCGGGTTCGTCAGGCCTGCCCGGCCCGCGCCGGACATGCGCCGGCTGCGCGTGATGGACACGCGTCAAGAGCACAGGAGGAACCGGTGACAGGGCGGGAGATCCCGGACGAGTACGTGGCGGGCTACGACCGGACGGTGGCCGACGCGTCCGCGACGGGACGCCGCCTCACGCGGGACGAACTGGAGGCGCTGCGCACCCGGGGAGAGGCCGCCGCCGAGGCGGGCTTCGGGCTGCGGGCCCTCGTCCGCCGGCACCTGTCCGTGACCCGTGAGCGGTGGCCCGCCCTGTCCGCCGCGGACGGGCACGCGGTGCTCGCCGCCGTCGAGCAGGCGATCGACGCCCTCGCCGAGGGGCACGAGCGGGCTCAGCGGCTCGCCGTGCGGCAGGAGGAGGCCATGCGCCGGGAGTTCGTCGACGACCTGCTCTACGGCCGCAGCGACCTGGGCCGCCTGGCCGAACGCGCCGAACGCTTCGGGCTGCTCCTCGCGCGTGCCCACGCCGTCGCCGTGGCCCAGGGCGGGGAGCCGGTGGAGGACACCCACCCGGCCACCCGGCAGGTCGAGAGTGCCGTGATCGGCCGGTTCGGCGAACGGCGCATCCTGCTCACCACGAAGGACGGACGGCTGGTCTGCATCGCCCCCGGGGACCAGGACGACGTCCTGACCTTCTTCGCCGAGCAGGCCCTCACGGCCACCGGAGGCGGCCGGGTCGCCATCGGGCGCGCCCACCCGGGAGCCGGAGGAGTCGTGCACTCCTACGAAGAGGCGCTCAACGCCCTGGAGTTGGCCGACAGGCTGCACCTGCGGGAACCGGTGCTGCGCCACGCCGACCTCCTCGTCTACCCGGTGCTGACCCGTGACCGGCAGGCCATGGTCGACCTGGTCGACAACACCCTCGGCCCGCTGCGGACGGCACGCGGCGGCGCCGGGCCGCTCGTCGACACGCTGACCGCCTACTTCGACGCGGGCTGCGTAGCGGCGGAGGCGGCCCGCCGGCTCAACCTGAGCGTGCGCGCCCTCACCTACCGTCTGGCCCGCATCCACAAGCTCACCGGCGCCGACCCGGCCGACCCCGTGCACCGCTACACCCTGCAGACGGCGGTGATCGGCGCCCGGCTCCTGGGCTGGCCGGACGACGAGGGGTGACGGCCCCGGCACCCGCCCGCCCGGCGACGACCCGAACGGTGAGCGTCATGAGAGGTGTGGAGGCGTCGCGGGCGGGTACACGCAGCGAGCGGCAGGGGAGCGCGGCGCAACGCCTGGGGAGGTCGGCGCCGCTTCCCCTGCTCCATGCGCACGCCGTGAAGGCAGGGCGGCTTACCGTCGGAGGAGGCGCGTGACCATCGCGTCGACCAGGGCCTCGAACCGGTCCTGTGCGAGGAGTTCCGGGACGGTCAGCTCGTCCACGATCAGCCCCGGCATCGCCGGGTAGAGCCTGACCACCCCGGTGCGGTCGCCGGGCAGGCCGCTGCCCAGGTGGAAGTCGATGTCGGCGTCGAGTCCGGCTGTGAGGAATCGCGCCCGCCACGCAGGGTCGGACACCGGTGCCGGCCGTGGCTGTTGTGTCGGCCACCCGCCGAGTGCGGGCAGCTTCAGCCGTAGGAGCCCGGCCAGCCCCTTCGCCGGTGCGGCGGCAGTGGTACGCGCGGAGTCGGCTCCTCGGAAGACACCGACGCCTCGGAGGACACGGACGCCGGGTGATCCGTGGCGGGTTCTCACGCTTGACGGTTTGACGGTGTGTTGCCGGGAAACACGTCCGGCGAACCGACAGCAAGGAGACATTCTGCTATGGGCATCATCGCGTGGATAGTCATCGGCCTGCTCGCGGGCGCCATCGCCAAGGCGCTCATGCCGGGCAAGGACCCGGGCGGAATCATCATCACCATGCTCATCGGAATCGCCGGAGGACTTCTCGGCGGATTCCTCGGCAAGGTGATATTCGGCGTCGACTCGATCGACGGCTTCTTCGACCTGTCCACCTGGATCGCGGCCATCGTCGGCTCCGTCATCCTGCTCGCGCTGTACCGGCTGTTCACCGGCCGGGGGCACGGTCGCGGACGTCATCACGTCCACGCGTAACAGGCGTGAGCCGCCGGGTCGCCCTGGCTGAACGCACGGCAGGAGAAGGCGCGTTCGACGAGCGCCCCCGTCCACCCGGACGGGGGCGCTCGTGCCGCTCCCGCTCAGACGCGGAAGAGCGTACCGATGTACTCCGTCAGCAGCCGCTCCTTCAACCGGGACGGCAGTGCGTCCAGCAGCACCAGCACCGGTGCCGTCCGCGACGGCAGTCCCTGCCCGCCGCCCAGCCCCGCGAACGCCAGGACGCCCGCCACCTCTTCGGGGGTGAGCGCGTCGGGGTCGAGGGTGGCGGCGAGTTCCGCCAGCGCCGGGTCGACGGTCACCGGTTCGCTCGCGCGCGCCGCCGCGACCGACTCGGCCAGATCCGCGAGCAGGGCCTCGACCTGGCCGCCGGTCGCCGGGGTCAGCGTCAGGTGCAGGTTCGCAGGCAGGCCGTCGTGGGAGAGCTGCGGCTGGAGGTACCAGCCGCGTTCGCGCATCTCGTCGGCCACCTGCAGCGTCCGCCCCAGATCGCCGGTGCCGTCGGCACCGGTCACCGTGAACGCGACCAGGCTGCCTGCCGGTTCGCCCAGCACCCGGACCCCGTCCGTGGCACGCAGTCCGGCCAGTACCAGGTCCGCCGCCCGCGCCACCTGCCGGGCCAGCTCGGTGTAGCCGTCGTGGCCGAGGTGGTGGAGGACCGCCCACGCCTGAGCCAGCAGTCCGCCCGGTTTGGTGCCCTGCACGGTCGGGTTCACCACCGGGTAGCCGGGCCAGTCCGCGTGCGCGAAGTACTGGTGGCGCCGCAGCTCGGCGTCCCGGTACAGGACCACGGACGCCCCCTTGTCGGCGTAACCGTACTTGTGCAGGTCCACCGAGACCGAGGTCACCCCGGGCACCGAGAGACCGAACGGTTCGACCGTACGGCCGGTGCGGGACAGGAACGGCAGGAACCAGCCGCCGATGCACGCGTCGACATGGCACAGCACGTCCCGCGCCGCGGCGGCCGCCGCGATCTCGGACACCGGATCCATCACGCCGTGCGCGTACGACGGCGCCGACGCGACCACCAGGACGCTGCGGTCGGTCAGCGCGTCCGCGACGGCCGCCGCGTCGGCACGGAACGTCACCGGATCGACGGGCACCACCACCGTCTCCAGCCCCAGATAATGGGCGGCCTTGTGGAAGGCCGCGTGCGCGGTGGACGGCAGCACCAGCTGAGGCCGGGTCACCCCGCGGACGTTAAGCGCGTGATCGCGGGCCGTCTTCACGGCGAGCAGGATGGACTCGGTCCCGCCGCTGGTGAAACTGCCCTGCGCGCCGGGTGCGCCCAGCACGGAGTTCACCGCGCCGACCACGTCGTTCTCCAGCCGGGCCACGCTCGGAAACACCGTGGGGTCGAGGCCGTTGACGGTGGCGAAGACGCCGTACGCGGCGGCGGCCAGCTCGTCGGCCGCCGGCAGCCCGGCGTCGTAGACGTAGGCGAACGTCCGGCCGCCCCGGGTCGGGGCGTCGCCCGCGCGCAGTTCCCGCAGCTCCGCCAGCAGCGCCTCGGCCGGGCGGCCGGCGGGCAGCGCGACGGCGGTCTGCTCGGTGGTCGGCTCGGGAGGCTGTTCGGGAGGCTGCTCGGTGGTCTGCCCAGCGGTCGGCGCGGCGGCCTGCGGGGCGGTGTGCGCGACGGGATCGGCTGCGGACTCAGGGGGCACGGCGTCTCTCTTCCGGGATGCGGGCGGGGTCGGGGGTGGGGGACTCCGTGCCGGCGGCGACGGCAGCGGAGTCCGCGGACGGCGTGGCGCCGCCCGGCTCGCCCCGCGGCACCTCGCGGGCGAGCCGGGCGGACTCCTGCCCGTAGCGGCGCAACAGCCAGAGCGCGGCCAGGGACAGGAACGCCGGCAACAGGCTCATCCCGGTCGCGATGCCGGTGAGGGCCGCGGCCGGCTGCGCCACCTCCTCGTCGGCGTCGGAGGAACGGAACCCCGTGACCGCCAGGACGAGAGCGAACACCGCGGGTCCGGTGGCCATCGCGAGTGTCTCCGCCGCCGTCCACACTCCGGTGAACGTCGCCGCCCGGCGCCGCCCGGTCCGCTCGGCGTCCGCCGACTGGGTCTGCGCCAGCAGCGTCAACGGCAGCAACTGGAGACCGGCGTAGGCCACGCCCACCAGGGCCACGGCCACGTACCCGACGGCGAGGTGCGTGTACCGCGTCGCGGACAGCAGCACGGCGGCGGCGGTGAACAGCACCGAGGCGCACCACTGGGCGTACTCGGCGCCCCGGGAGCGGGCGAGCCGGTTCCACAGCGGCGTCACCAGGATCAGCGGGCCGATCATGCAGGCGAACAAGGGCGTGACGGCGCTCGCCGATTCGAGGACGTACGTGGCGAAGTACTGGGCCCCGGCCAGCATCACGCCCACCGCGAGCGCCTGGACCGTCCACATCCCGGCCAGGTGGGCGAAGGCGCGGTTGTCCCGGGCCGCCGCGAGCTGTGCGCGCAGCGACCCCTCCGCCGCGCTGCGCGCGACGACCGGCGCGTGCCGGGTGGCGCGCCAGGCCCCGAGCATCCCCGCCGCCAGGAAGCCGGCGACCAGCACGCCCATCGCCCGGTAGCCGGCCGGGGTGTCCCCGTCGGCGTGGGCGACGGCGGGCGCCAGCGCCCCGGACAGCAGGATGGCCACACCGAGGAAGCCGACCCGCCAGCCCAGCACGCGGCCGCGTTCGCCGGGATCCTCCGTCATCTCGGCCGGCATCGTCACGTACGGCACCTGGAAAACGGCGTACGCGGTCGCCGCGAGCAGGAACAGCACGGACACGTACCCGGCGGCGACCGTGCCGTGCAGCGGGGGAGCGGCGAAGATCAGCGCGAACAGCGGCGGCAGGGTCAGGGCGCCCGCCAGCAGGAAGGGACGGCGCGAGCCGCTGTGGGCGCGGCTGCGGTCGGCGGCGGCGCCGACCAGCGGGTTGATCAGGACGTCCCACGCCTTGGGCAGGAAGACCGCGGCGCCGGCGACCGCCGCCGGTACGGCCAGCACGTCGGTCAGGTAGTACAGCAGGATCAGTCCGGGGACGGTACCGAAGGCGCCGGTGGCCAGGGAGCCCAGCCCGTACCCGATCCGCACGGTGCGGGGCAGCGCCGTCCCGCCGCCGTCGGCCGGCACGTGGCTCTCGGCGCCGGACCGCGCCGCGGGAATGCCCGGACCGCGCGGGTCGGGGGCGGGACTCTGCTGCATCGGCATCCAGGACGGTCGTCGGGGCGGGCGTGGGGTCGCGCAGAGCATGGGGCAGCGGAAGGCCGCTCGGCAAGAGCCGGGCCGTACCGCATCGCCGGAAGGCGGTATCGGACGGGGACGACTCCGCCGGGAAGCGGCCCCGGCACTCCCAGGCCGTCGGACGGCGGCCCCGAGGGGAGCCGCCCTGCGGCGCGGCCCGGTGAACACCACCGCCGTCGCGACGATCGGTCGGCTGCCGGCCCGGCAGGACGC
Organism: Streptomyces sp. H51; assembly: GCF_035656535.1. Lineage (NCBI taxonomy): Bacteria > Bacillati > Actinomycetota > Actinomycetes > Kitasatosporales > Streptomycetaceae > Streptomyces > Streptomyces sp. H51. The sequence continues at coordinate 18,043 of NZ_JAYMHD010000081.1, read as the reverse complement.
GCCTCGACGTCCGCGGCGACCACGCCCGGCATCGTGCCGCACCGTCTCCGTCCCGCCGCACCACGGCCGCGTCCTGGTGACCTGCGACGTCGGCGGCTTCGAGCCCGGTGCGGACAACGGCCGGCAGGTCGCGCACCGGACGGGCTGCCCGCGAGCGCGTGGGCGTCGGCCTGCCTGCCCGACGGGCGCCGGATGCCGGCGTGCCGCACCGGCCGGCCCTCACCGGCGGGCGCGGCCCAGCTGCGCCGTGATCTCGGCCGGTTGCCCGCGCGTCCACTCGTACTGTGCGGGGTCGGTGTGGCCCCGGTAGACGGTCTCGATCACCATGACGAGCGTCAGGTGCAGGCACTACAGGCGGCGGCGCACGCCCTCGGCCGGTGCGAAATCACGAGTTCCCCGGTTCGGCCGCTGATGGCCGGCCCGGCGCCTTCAGCGTCCCGACGGCCGGGGCCGCGCGGAGCCGGCCGACACCCGCTCCTCGATGTGGCGCCGGACGCGGGCGGCGAGCGCGGTCAGGCGCTCGGAGGCCGTCGCGCGCGGCGCGACCGGCGCTCGCACCCGCCGGGCCGCCGACGGCAGTTCACCCAGGTCCGCGGCGAATCGCCGCCGGCACTCGTCGAGCGTGGACCGGTGGCCGGTGCGTCGCCCGTCCCGCATCACCGTCTCCAGCAACGGTCTGCCGTCCTCGGGCGGCGGTTCGTCGGCGAGCCCGATCACGTCGGTGTACCCGGGGCGGCGGAACACCTGCTTCGGCGCGGGCGCCGTCACCTTGGCCGAGGACAGCTTCATCACCGGCCGGCCGTCGTACTCCACCATCTTGTAGGCGGAGTCCAGGAAGGGCGCGTCGGCCGAGACCCCGACACGGGTGCCGACCGCGTAGACGTCGATCGGGGCGCCCCGGCGGACCAGGTCGTCCACGCCGTACTCGTCGAGACCGCCGCTGGCGGTGATCCGTACGTCGGGCAGGCCCGCGCCGTCGAGGACGGCCCGTGCGCGCACCGCCAGCGCCCCGAGGTCGCCGCTGTCCAGCCGTACGGCCGAGCCCGGCCCGCGGTCCAGGTCCCGCAGCACGCGCGCCGCGACGCGCACCCCTTCCTCGGTGTCGTAGGTGTCCACCAGGAAGGTCACCGGACCGGGGTGGCAGCGCGCGAAGGCGCGGAACGCCTCCTCCTCCGTGTCGAACGCCTCCACGAAGGAGTGGGCCATGGTGCCGACGGCGGGAATGCCCACGGCGGTCGCCGCGGCCACGTTGCTCGTCCCGGCGAAGCCGACCAGCCCACCGAGGCGGGCCGCCTGGAACCCGGACTGGGGACCGTGGGTGCGCCGCAGCGAGAAGTCCACGACCGGACGCCCGGCCGCGGCGAGCACGCAGCGCGCGGCCTTCGAGGCGATCGTGGTCTGGTGGCTGAGCTGGTTGAGCATGTACGTCTCGGCCAACTGTGCCTGCGGAAGCGGCGCCGTCACCTCCAGCAGGGGCTCTCCCGCGAGCACGATCCGCCCCTCCGGCACCGCCCGCACGCTGCCGGTGAACTCCATGCCGAGCAGCGGCTCCAGGTCTCGTGGCGGCCGGTGCAGCACGGAGGCGAAGGCGTCGACGTCCTCGGGGCCGACACGCAGGCCGGACAGGTGGTCCAGGGCCGACTCCAGCCCCGCGGCGACCAGGAAGCCCCGTTCGGGAGGCAGCTCGCGAACGAAGAGACTGAAGGTCGCCGGGCCGGTCATGCCCTCCCGCAGATAGGACATGGCCATCGTCACTTCGTACAGATCGGTGGTCGTCGCATCGGACATGGGCGGCACCTCCTCGGCCTTCGCCCGGTCGCCCCCTCCGTCCCCGGCAGGCACCACAGCGGCACGCCCGCCCGTCGAAGCCGGCCTCCGGCAGGTCGCCCGCCGTTCCACGACCGCTTGGTCCCACCATCGAACGGCGGAGCGGCCCGGCACAGGGCCGAAAGTCCCCGCGGGGCCGACGTCCGGCTCAGGACTCGCCGCCCGGCCGCGCCCGGCCCCGCCGCCCGGCCGCGCCCGGCCCCGCCGCGCCGCGCCCCGCCCGGCCCCGCCGCGCCGCGCCCCGCCCGGCCGCGCCCCGCCCGGCCGGGCGCCGGCCCGGCCCCGTGACCGGCCGCCCCGGCCGAGGTGCAGCCGGGGCCGGGCTCGGCGACTCTGGAGACCGGGGGCAGTGGCGGGAGGAGCGCCCATGCACTGGGAAACCATCCACAAGGACACCGCACCGGTCGTCGCTCCCCGCCTCACCGACTACGACCGGACACGCTCCGCGTTCACCTGGTCGCAGGCGCGTACCGCACTGGCCGGGCTGCCCGGCGGTGGCCTCAACATGGCCCACGAGGCGGTCGACCGGCACGCGGGCTCGGACCTGGCGGACAAAGCCGCGCTGCGGTGCGTCGCCCGGGACGACTCCGTCACGACCGTCACCTACGCGGAACTGGCCCGCCGTACGGCCCGCTTCGCGAACGTCCTGCGCTCGCTCGGCATCGGCCACGGGGACCGGGTGTTCACCCTGCTCGGCCGCTGCCCCGAGCTCTACACCACGGTGCTGGGCACACTGAAGAACACCAGCGTGCTGTGCCCGCTCTTCTCCGCCTTCGGCCCCGATCCGGTTCAACAGCGCCTCGGGCTCGGTGACGCGCGGGTCCTGGTCACCACCGCTGCCCTCTACCGGCGCAAGGTCGCCGAGCGCCGGGCATCGCTCCCCCGGCTCGAACACGTCCTGATCACCGGCCCGGGCGCCGAGGACCTGCCGGGCACCGCGTCCTTCGACGACGTGCTGTCCGCCGCCCCGGACACCTTCACCATCCCGCCGACCTCGCCCGACGACATGGCCCTGCTGCACTTCACGAGCGGCACCACCGGCACCCCCAAGGGTGCGGTCCACGTCCACGAGGCCGTCGTCGCCCACCACGCCACCGCCGCGTACGCGCTCGATCTGCGCCCCGAGGACGTGTACTGGTGCACCGCCGACCCCGGCTGGGTCACCGGCATGTCGTACGGCATCATCGCCCCGCTCGCCCACGGCGTGACGGTGGTCGTGGACGAGGGAGACTACGACGCCCGGCGCTGGTACCGGATCCTCGGCCGGGAGCGGGTCACCGTCTGGTACACGGCCCCCACGGCGCTGCGCATGCTGATGCGCGCCACCCCCCGCCAGGGCCCGTACGACCTGCCGCGCTCCTACGATCTGTCGGCCCTGCGCTTCATCGCCTCCGTCGGCGAGCCGCTCAATCCGGAGGCCGTCGTGTGGGGCCGGGACGTGCTGGGCCTGCCCGTGCACGACAACTGGTGGCAGACGGAGACCGGTTGCATCATGATCGCGAACTACGCGGCGTGCGAGATACGGCCCGGATCGATGGGACGGCCGCTGCCCGGCGTCCACGCCACCGTGCTGGAGCAGGGAGAGGACGGCCGGGCGCTGGTCGTCGGCGGCAGGGTCAAGGAGGTGCGCGGCCCGGACGTCGAGGGCGAGCTGGCGCTGCGCCCGGGCTGGCCGTCGATGTTCCGCGGCTACCTGCACGACAAGGAGCGCTACGACGCCGCGTTCGCCGACGGCTGGTACCTGACCGGTGACCTGGTGCGCCGGGACGCGGACGGGTGGTACTGGTTCGTGGGGCGGGCCGACGACGTCATCAAGTCGGCGGGGCACCTGATCGGCCCGTTCGAGGTGGAGAGCGCGCTGATGGAGCACCCGTCGGTGGCCGAGGCCGGGGTGATCGGGCGGCCGGACCCGGTCGCCGGGAGCGTCGTCAAGGCGTTCGTGTCGCTGTGCCCCGGTGTCGAGCCGAGCCCGGACCTGGAGCGCGACCTGCTCGCCTTCGGCCGCCGCAAGCTGGGCCCGGCCGTGGCGCCCCGGGAGATCGCGTTCGACCAGAACCTGCCCAAGACGCGCAGCGGGAAGGTGATGCGCCGTCTGCTGCGCGCCCGCGAACTCGGGCTGCCCACCGGCGACTTGTCGACCTTGGAGGGACCCTCATGAATGTGGCCCGCACCCGTGCGCGGACGGACCCGACGCACCCGAAGCCCCCCGCGAAGTCCGCCGCGTCCGCCGCGAAGTCCGCCGCGGAATCCGCCGGGAGGTCCGCCGCGAAGCCCGCCGCGGACAAGGAGAAGGCGACGAACGGGCACCGCATGGATCTGCTGGAGGCGATGCTGCGCATCCGGCGCTTCGAGGAACGCTGCGTGGAGCTCTACAGCGCCGCGAAGATCCGCGGTTTCGTCCACCTCTACATCGGTGAGGAGGCCGTGGCCGTCGGCGTCAACGAAGCGCTGACCCCCGCGGACGCGGTCGTCTCCACCTACCGGGAACACGGTCACGCCCTGGCCCGCGGGATCACCGCCGAGGCCGTCATGGCGGAGATGTACGGCCGGACGACCGGCTGCAGCGGCGGCCGGGGCGGATCGATGCACCTGTTCGACGCGAGCCGCCGCTTCTACGGCGGCAGCGCGATCGTCGCCGGCGGGCTTCCGCTCGCCGCGGGCCTGGCGCTCGCCGACCGCATGCGCGGACGGACCGACGTCACCTGCTGCTTCTTCGGCGACGGCGCCTTCGCCGAGGGCGCGTTCCACGAGACGGCGAACCTGGCGGCCCTGTGGAAGCTGCCGCTGCTGCTCGTCTGCGAGAACAACCTCTACGCCATGGGCACCGCGCTGGCCCGGGAGCACGCGCAGACCGACCTGGCGATGCGCGCCGCCTCCTACGGCATGCCCGCCTGGGCCGTGAACGGCATGGACGTCGAGGCCGTCGAGCAGGCCGCCCGCCGGGCCGTGGAGGGCATCCGGGCCGGCACCGGGCCGCACTTCCTGGAGCTGCGCACCTACCGCTTCCGCGCCCACTCGATGTACGACCCGGACCGCTACCGCGCCAAGGCGGAGGTCGAGCGGTGGAAGGAACGGGACCCGATCAGCCTGCTCACGGACCGCATGCGGGAGAGCGGTGAGCCGGCCGGCGAGCCCGGCGACAAGGAACTCGCCCGGATGGAACAGCGCATCGCCGCCGAGATCGACGACGCCGTGGAAGCGGCCGAGCAGGCACCCGAGGAACCGGTGGAGAACCTGCTCCGCCACGTCACCAGCACCTCGGCGGAGTCGGTGAGCTGACCATGGGCGCCGCCGGAACGCGGGAGGCGAGGACGACCTACCGGGAGGCGCTGCGCGAGGCGCTCCGGGAGGCCCTGCGCACCGACGACCGGGTCTTCCTCATGGGCGAGGACGTGGGCCGGTACGGCGGCTGCTTCGGCGTCAGCCTCGGCCTGCTGGAGGAGTTCGGGCCCGAACGCGTCCGCGACACCCCGCTGTCGGAGTCCGCCTTCGTGGGCGCCGGCATCGGCGCCGCGCTGGCCGGGCTGCGGCCCGTCGTCGAGATCATGACCGTCAACTTCAGCCTGCTCGCCCTCGACCAGATCCTCAACAACGCCGCCACCCTGCTGCACATGTCGGGCGGCCAGCTGCCCGTGCCGCTGGTCATCCGCATGACCACGGGCGCCGGACGGCAGCTCGCCGCACAGCACTCGCACAGCCTGGAGGGCTGGTACGCGCACATCCCCGGCATCCGCGTCCTCGCCCCCGCCACCCTGGAGGACGCCCGCCACATGCTGGCCCCGGCGCTCGCCGACCCCGACCCCGTACTGATCTTCGAACACGGCAGCCTCTACAACGCCTCCGGTGAACTCCCGCCGCCCGCCGCCCCGATCGACCTCGACCATGCCGCCGTCCGCCGCCCCGGCAGCGACATCTCCCTCATCACCTACGGCGGTTCACTGCCCAAGGCCCTCGCCGCGGCGGACGAACTGGCCGCCGAGGGCATCAGCGCCGAAGTGATCGACCTGCGCACGCTCCGCCCCCTCGACGTCGCGGCCGTCACCGCCTCGGTGACCCGAACCCACCGTGCGGTGGTCGTCGACGAGGCATGGCGGACCGGAAGCCTCGCCGCCGAAGTGTCGGCCCGCATCGCGGAAACGGCGTTCTACGAACTGGACGCGCCCGTCGAGCGGGTGTGCAGCGCCGAGGTGCCCATGCCGTACGCCCGGCGGCTGGAGGAGGCCGCCCTGCCGCAGACCGCCGACATCGTCGCGGCGGCCCACCGGGCGGTGGACTGATCATGGCCGAGTTCACCATGCCCTCCCTCGGCGCGGACATGGACGAGGGCACGCTCCTGGAATGGCTGGTGTCGGCGGGCGACCCGGTCCGCCGGGGTGACCCGGTCGCGGTCGTCGAGACCGCCAAGTCGACCATCGAGGTGGAGTGCTTCGAGACCGGGACCATGACGGAGCTGCTCGTCGAGCCCGGCACGACGGTGCCGGTGGGCACGCCGCTCGCGCTGATCGGGCCGGCGGCGGAGAAGACCGCGGAACCGGAGGAAGCGGGACGGCCGCACAAGCCTGGGAAACCGGCGAAGGCCGGGAAACCGGCGAAGGCCGGCAAACGCGGGGTACCCGCGGAAGCCGGGAGGGCGGAGGAACGGGGACCGGCCCGTCAGGCACCGAAGAAGGCCACGCCCGCCGCGCCCGTTCCGGTGCCGGAACCCATGCCGGAACCGCCCGCCGACCGGCTGCCCGGCCACGTCGAGGCCGGCCCCTTGGTCCGGCATCTCGCGGAACACGGCGACGTCGACCTGGAGACCCTGCACGGCTCCGGACCCGGAGGGCGCGTCACCCGGACCGACGTCGAGCGGGCCGCGGCCGCCCGGGCCGCTCCCGGGGCACCGCGCGTGCGGGCCACCCCGCTCGCCCGGCGGCTCGCCGCCGAACTGGGCGTCGACCCGGCCACGGTGACGGGCACGGGCAGCGGGTCCGCCGTGCGGGCCGCGGACGTACGCCGAGCGGCCCCCGGCCCGGCCGCCCCCGGCCCGGTCGCCCCGGCCCCGCCCGCGGACGCCGCGACCGTACGCCCTGCTCCGCGGCCCGCCGAAGAGCGGGCGGCGGCCATGCGCCAGGCGATCGCCGGCCTGATGAGCCGCGCCAACCGGGACATCCCCCACTACTACCTCTCCACGACCGTGGACCTGGCCGCCGCGATGGACTGGCTGCGCGAGCGCAACCGGCGACGCCCGGTCGGCGAACGGCTGCTCCCCGCGGCTCTGCTGCTCAAGGCGGCGGCCCTGGCGGCCCGGGAGGTGCCCGAGCTCAACGGCTTCTGGACCGACGACCACTTCGTCGCGGGCGAGGACGTCCACCTCGGCGTGGCCGTGTCCCTGCGCGGCGGAGGACTCGTGGCCCCCGCTCTGCACCACGCCGACACCCTGGCACTCCCGGAGCTGATGACCGCCCTGAGGGACCTGGTCGCCCGGGCCCGTACCGGCCGGCTGCGCGGTTCCGAGGTGTCCGACGCCACGATCACCGTCACCAACCTCGGCGATCAGGGCGTGGAGACGGTCTTCGGCGTGATCTACCCGCCGCAGGTGGCCCTGGTCGGCTTCGGCCGGGTGGTCGACCGGCCGTGCGCCGTCGACGGGCTGCTGGGCGTGCGGCCCGCGGTCACGGCGACCCTCTCGGCCGACCACCGGGCGACGGACGGTGCCGTCGGCGCCCACTACCTCACGTCGGTCACCCACCTCCTGCAGAACCCGGAGCAGCTGTGACATGAACCGAACCGATGCACTGGACATGGTCAGGGAATCGATCTCCCGGGTCGTCCCCGGCGCCGACGTCGCCGCCCTGGGTCCCGACGACGCGTTCCGCGAGGTGCTGGAGATGGATTCGCTGGACTTCCTGAATTTCGTCGAGGTCCTCAGCGAGCGGTCCGGCGTGCGCATCGAGGACGAGGACACGCCACGGCTCGGCACCCTGTCCGCCAGCGCCGACTTCCTCGTCGCCCACACCGGGTGACGGGCGGCGCCGGACAGGCGGAGCCGACCGGATTTGAACCGGCGTCCTCGCGATTTTGGAGACCGCGCGCGACCTCCAGCTCCTGACGCAGCTCGTCGAGCAGCCGGTCACGCGTACCGCAACCGGCTCGAACAGAGCGCGGATCAGCGCCGTCGCGGGCCGTGTCCGGATACAGCCGCCGGGGCTGGGAAACGCTCTAAGGGCGCCGCGTGTGGGGAACGGTGATGACCGGGCAGCGCGCGTGGTGCAGTACGCCGTGGCTGACGGAGCCCAGCAGCATGCCGGTGAAGCCGCCGTGCCCGCGGGTGCCCACGACCAGACCGAGGGCGTGCTCGGCCGCGTCGGCCAGGACCTGCACCGGGTGGCCGTGCACGACCTCGTGGCGCAGTTCCACCTCGGGGTGGGCGGCGGTGCGCCCGGCCACCGTCTCGGACAGCAGCCGGCGGCACTCCTCGACGGCCGCGTCCTCGTCCAGCACGCCGAGCCGCGGCGGGTGCCACGCGTACAGGGCCCGCAGGACGGCGCCGCGCAGCGCGGCCTCCTCGAAGGCGACGTCGACGGCGGCCGCGGACTGTGGGCTGCCGTCCACCCCGACCACGAAGTACGGCGGCTGCTGCGTGGTGTGCTCCGCCTCGGGCACGACCACCACGGGGCAGGGGGCCCGGGCGACGAGCGGCAGGGCGACCGCGGTGGAGGCGAACAGTTCGTGGAGAGCGCTCAGGTGCCAGGAGCCGAGCACCACCATGCCGGCGTGCTGGGCCTGCTCGCGCAGCACCCACGCGGGATGTCCCTCCGCGAGCAGCCCGGTCACCCGTAGCTGCGGATGCCGGGACTCGGCGAAGGCCACCGCCTCGTGCAGCGCGCGATCCCCCGTCGCGTGCAGCGCCGTGTTCCATTCTTCCCAGGACGGCAGCCCGCCGGCCGGCCGGTACCCGGGGGTCGGCACGTTCTGCGCGAGGACCACCAGCAGGGGCAGGTGCCGTCGGGCCGCCTCGTCGGCGGCCCAGGCGAGCGCGACGCGTCTGCCGGGATCGGGGTCGAGGCCGGCCACGATCGGTTCACGTCCTGGTGCGTGCGTCATTGCGGACTCCCGGTGGTCCCGCGCGCCGGGCGGCTACAGGCCCTGGGAGAGCAGGAGCTCGTGGGCGAACCGGGCGCCGCGTGCGGCTTCATCGGGCGCCACTTCCTCGGAGGGCACGTTCTCCAGGCCACGGGCGAGTACCCGTACGGCCTCGGCCAGGGTCGCGACCTGTGCTTCCAGCCGGCTCAGCCGGGCTTCCGGTCCGAGCGGGGCGTCGGGTTCTCCGGGCTGGTTCTGAGTCATTCGATCTTCCTTTCGAGGTGGTGACGGGGCCGGGCCCGCTCGGCGGGCGCGATCAGGGTCGGCCGGCCACGCGTGCCGGCCTCTTCCGGCCGCGGCGAGGTGCCGCTCGACGGCGGGTTTCCCTCGTCGCTCAGCCCGTGCGTGCGCGGGGTGAGGGCGAGCACCACCGCTCCGGCCGCCCCGGCAGCGCGTGCCCTGCCGGTCACCGCTCATAGCCAGTAAACAACGGCCGGCCGGTGCCCGCAGCGGACGAGCGCCGCCTCCCGGGCGGGGCTCAGCCGCGCAGGCCGCGCGCGGGGACGACGACCCGCGCCGACGACTTCAGCGTCTCCTCGTCGTTGGCGAAGGCAGCCAGGGCCCCGTAGTCGCCCGGATCCCCGCCGGCCCACGGGCGCGTGGTGAAGACCAGACAGGCGATCCCCTGCTCCTCGGCCGCGGCCAGCCACCCCTCCGGCGGGACGAACTGGGCGGTGATGTGCGGCATGGTGAAGACGGCCGACCCGGGCACCACGAGCAGGCTGACCGGCAGGTCCGATCGCCGGGTCGCGTCGACGACATCGCCGCCCACGGTGAGTCCGGTGCTCAGCAGAAGCTGCTCGACGGCTGCCGACGAGTGCTCGCGGTCCCCGAGGGAACAGGCGAGGAGGTAGGGCAGGGTCCCTCGCTCGGTGGGGCGGTTCCAGGCCATGACGACGATCTTGCCGAGGTCCGAGGTGCGCAAGGACGGCGTTGCACGTGGGGGTGTGGTCACGGCGGGAATCTATCGGCGCGCCGATTCGCTCCGGCTCGACTCTCACCCCGATGGCCGACACCCCGGCGGCCGGGTCACCCGAACGAGAGGACGACACCGTTGACGGACCCGTCGGCGCGTGTGTCCCGCTCGTACTCGTCCGGAGACCGCGACGCGCCCCGGGGCGGTCGAGGGCGGACACGACGCAGCGAGGAAGACCGCGCCTTCGGCGCGGAGCGCAGCCGGGCGACGCGCGAAGGCACGACTGCCGCGCAGGGCCGGCCGGCCGCGCGGTGCCCGCCCGGCCGGGGAGCGGGAGACGACGGGGCGCGAAGTCGGCGCCGGCCACGCCGGCCGACGGTCCGCGCCGACGGTCCGCGCCGACGGTCCGCGCCGGCGGGGCCGGCAGCGGAACCCGGGGCCACCGGAGCGGCCGCTCGACCACCCGCACGGGTGGCCGGCGGCGTCGGCGCGTCCCCCGCCTGGCCCCGTGTGCGGCCCGGAGATGCCGGCCGGGGGTATGTACCTCCCCGACGTCGATGACGCTCACAACCCAGGAGTCCTTCATGCCGACCCCCCGCACCGGACACCCAGGTGCCGCGACCCGCCACAGAACCCGTCTCCGGCCCGCGCTGAGCGGCGCCGTCTGCCTGCTCGCCTTCGCCGGCACCGCGCTGAGCACGGCCCCGCCGTCCACCGCCGCCCCCCGCACCGGCACACCCGGCGCCGAGGCGTCGCGGCAGTCCTGGCGCGTGGACCTCTCCGCACTCGGCGTCGACGGCGTCAACGTCCGCTACAGCGGCGGCGCGCTGGGCATGCGCGACCGTTCCCTGAGCCCCGCCTCGCTGGGCCGGAACCGGGGATACGCCTCCGCCGTACTCCGGTCGCACCACCTCGACCGGCCGGTGAACCGGGTGATGGTGGACCTGGACGCCGCCGTGCCGGCCGGCGCGAGCGTGGTGGTCGACGTCCGAGGCCGGGACGCCGACGGAGTCTGGTCCGAATGGCGGCAGGCGGCCGCGGGCACCCGGGCCCGGCTGCCCCGCATGGCCGATGACGTGCAGGCCCGGGTGACGCTGTGGAGCACCGAGGCCGGTGCCGAGCCCCTCGTCCGCCGCCTGACGCTGACCGCGGACGACACCGGTGGCTCGCCCGCCGAGCGTGCGGCCGCCCCTTTCTCGGCCCGCGTCTACGCCACCCGGGAGGGACTGGTCGGCGGCACCACCGCCAACGGTCACGTCATCACCGGCGACGACCACTTCGTCGCCCTGCCCTCACGGCGCGCCCTGTCGCCCAAGGGCAGTCGCCAGTACTCGGTGCAGGTGTGCGGACCGGTGCGCTGCGAGACGGCGCCGGTGTGGGACGTCGGTCCCTGGAACACGCACGACGACCACTGGAACCCCGCCGCGCAGCGGGAGCAGTGGAGCGACCTTCCCCGCGGCCTGCCCGAGGCGCAGGCGGCCTACGAGGAGGGCTACAACGACGGACGGGACGAGTTCGGCCGCGAGGTCGCCAACCGGGCCGGCATCGACCTGGCCGACGGCACCTTCTACAACGTCGGCCTGAACGACAACGGCTGGGTGACCGTCACCTACTTGTGGACCGACGGCGGTGACACCAAGTCGTTCCCGGCCCGGGGCACCGACACCGTCTCCCGGGCGCGGACGGACACCGGCTCCGAGGGCGGCCGGTCCGGCCGGCCCCATCCCGAGGGAAGGGCTCCGCGGCACCGGTGAAGGCGGCCGGCGGGCCGGTCCACGGCATCCCGGCACGCGCGCGTGCGCAGCGTCCTTCCGGGCGGTCGGCACGTTTCCGGTGACTAGGGACGGCGAAGGCGGCCGAGCACCTCGCAGGCGTGGGAAGTGCCGTCCTCGGACCTCAGCGTGTGGCCGAGCCGGCGGGCCGCCTGTGCGTAGGCGGGGTTCCGAGTGAGGTCGTGCAGGCGTCGGCTGAGGGCAGGGACCGTGAACCCGCGTGCCGGCAGCGGAAGCGGGCCGGCACCGAGGCGGTGCACGCGAGTGGCCCAGTAGGTCTGGTCCCCGAAGAAGGGACAGAGCAGGGAGGGGACCCCCGCGCGAAGTCCGGAGGCGGTTGTCCCCGCGCCGCCGTGGTGGACCACGGCGGCCATCCGGGGGAACAACCAGTCGTGGGGAATGTCGTCGACCACCAGCATGTCGTCATCGCTCGTCGCCGGGTCCCCGGCGAGTACGCCCCGCAGTCCGGCGTGTCTGAGTGCCGCGCGTACGAGCCGGTCGGTGGCCTGCGGATCGCCGGTCTTCATACTGCCGAAGCCGACGTACACCGGCGGGGGCCCGTCGGCCAGGTAGGCGAGGAGTCGCCGAGGTGGCTCCCACAGCGGCTGGTCGTGGTGCCAGAAACCGGTGACGTGGACGTTGTCCCCCCAGTCCGGCGGCCGGGGCACCAGGGCGGGGCTGAACGCGCACAGCACGGTGGCGCGGCGGGCCCGGCGGAGGAGTCCCAGCGGGGACATGGCCGGCAGGCCGAGGCGCTCGCCGCGCCACTCGTTGACGAATCGGCGGCACATGAGCCAGGAACCCGCGTCCACCGCGGCGAAACCGAGGCGGTTTCCGGGAGCGCCGAGGAACCGGCTGCCCGGGACGAGGGGGTGGGGGAACTCACCGGTGGGATGGCTCGGCTGAAAATGGATGATCGCGTGCGGGACGCGCAGGTACTGGCTGAGGTGAACGCCGAGGAAGCCGAACGTGGGGGCCAGGACGAGGTCGGCCCCTCTGGCGCCGTCCTGGGTCTGTTCGAGGATGCCTGCCATGCGGGGGCGCAGCACTCGGCCGAAACCGCGCAGGAACGCCACGGCGTTGTTCCGGCCTGCCAGCAGTGCCTGGCCTTCCGCCGACTGGATGATTTCGGCGGGATCGGCGGGGAGCGGACGGAACTCCAGTCCGGCCCCGTCGACGAGGCGCTGATAGCGGGTGCTGGCGAGAAGGCGCACGGTGTCGCCCCGCCGGGCCAGCGCTCGGCCGAGTGCCAGACAGGGCTGCACGTCCCCCCGGGACCCCGCCGCGAAGATGACCACTGTTCGGTTCACGATCCTGCCCTCGTCACGGCCGCAGGTTCGTTCCGGAGCCGGCTGAGCCGCTTTCCAGGGTCATCTCGATGGCGGGCCAGATGCGGTGCAGTTCCTGCTTCCAGTACGGCCAGGAGTGCGTTCCGGGCGCGTAGAAATGCGTCGTGGTGCTGACGCCCGAGGCACGGAGCGACGAGGCGAATCTCTTCGTCGACCGGGGGAGTACGGCCTCGGCCAGCGTGCTCGCCAGCAGGGCGTCGCGTGGCCGGTTCGCGTCCCAGGGGCCGGGCGCCCCGTTGCCCGCGGACAGGTGGACCGTCGTCCCGCGGAAGGCGGCCGGCATCGCCGACGGGTTGTGCGCCCGCCAGATGTCCGCGTTCTCGCCGGGGTCGCCCCAGACGTCCTTGAGGTCGGTGCCCTCCCTGCGGGATCCGAGCAGCAGGGACAGACGCGCTGCGGGGTCGTCGAGGTCGACGTAGGAGCTCATCGACGCCACGTAACGGAACATCCCCGGGTGGTGTGCCGCGTAGTTGAGCGCGCCGAAACCTCCCATCGACAGGCCCACGACGGCGCGTGAGGCGTTGGCCCGGAAGTCCCGCTCCATGAGCCGGACCAGCTCGACCGTGTGGAAGGTCTCCCAGCGGGGCCTCCCCACGCGCCAGTCGGAGTAATAGCCGGCCCTTCCCGCGTCGGGCATCACGACGAGGACGTCGGATCGTTCGGCGAGCGCCTCGATGTCCGTCTCGCGTGTCCAGGACGTGTAGTCGTCGTCCCCGCCGTGCAGCATGTACAGCACGGGAAAGGTGGCCTGCGGCTCCGTGTACCAGTCCCTGGGCAGGATGACCCTGACCGGGACGGACGTGCCCATTGCCGGAGAACTGACCGTCAGGTCCAGCACCCGGGCGTCCAGTTGCCTGACCGCGGTGATCCGGGCCTGGTCGGCGGCGTCCGACGGAGATGCCCGCTCCGCACGGGCGTGTGCGGTCCCGGAGCCGAGCAGCGCGGTGACGAGCAGGAGGGAGCAGGCGAGAAGCGGGGTGCGTCTGGTCTTCCGCTCACGGTCGGCGGGGGAGAGGGCGAGGTGGCATGACATGAGCTGCGGATACTCCTCGGAGAAGCGACCAGCCCCGGACGAGACGGTGACAGGGCCCGGGGCATGCGTCAGCGATGTGCCGGGAAGCCCGTGGGGGGTGCCCGGGCGAGGGAGACCGGGCGAGCTGGTTCCTTCGCGTCCGTCCGCCTGCATGAGCTGCGGCAACGTTCACGCTGACGACCGTGCCGAGACGGGGCCTGGAGCACCAGGTGACACACCGGGATGCCGCCGGCGATCACCGGAAGGGCGGTCACCGGTCAGGCGGAACGTCGAGTTCCGGGAGGGCCGCCCACTCGGTTCCGGGCTCGCGGGCCGTCCTTCACGCGATCGCCTCACTTCGCTGACCCAAGCGGGCTGATCGCGAGGGAGCCGCCCGGCGTCACCTCTCCCAGGCACCTAGCGTGAGGCTGATCGCAACAGTCGGTCGCAGTCGACGACGAAGGAGCCGAATCGTGGAGCGCAGATTTATCCGTAGCAGGTGGGCCGGGCTCACAGCGGCAGCTGTGGCGACGGTGCTCGCCGTCGCGTCACCGGCGTCGGCGGTCCCGTCCACCACGGTCGTCACCGCGTCCCCCGCCCAGACCACCGTCGGAGGGACGGTCAGACTCACCGCGACGGTCACCTGCGCGTCCGACCCGAGTGGCGGCATCGGGGTGACGTTCTACGACGACACCGAGGAACTGGCCACGGTGGACGTGACGAGCGGCGGTCAGGCCCAGTACACCACGACGCTCAGCAGGGTCGGTGCCCACACCATCACGGCTGCCTACAACGGGAACGCCTCCTGTGACGCCTCCAACAGCACCACGTCGGTACAGGTTTCGGAGACCCCTGTTCCACCCACCCAGCCGTCGGGCGGCTGCCTGCTGTTCTGCGGCGGTCTGTTCGGCTTCACGACCGGGAACGTCAACAACAACATCTATGTGAGCTGAGGGCCGGGCCGTGCGGACACGGCCCGACCGGGCCTCGGCTGACCAGGAACTCGCAGTTTTTTAACGCGCGAGGGCCGGTCTGAGGCTGTCCTTTTCCCGCCCGATGGTGGGGTGAGTGCTTCTCTCTTGCGGTTGCGTCACTCCATGGTTACCGCTTTCCATAACCTTTGAACGGCTTGTGAACCACCTCGGTGAAAGCCGCCTCAACCATCGAAAAACATGGAGCCTCGATGCAGTCGTACATGTCCGAAGCGGTCCTCGCAGGCGCCGAGGCTGCGGAACTGGAATCCCTTCCGGTGCCGGATTACTTTCCCGCTGCGGTCGTCCGCGAGGAGGACGCCGACACCTTCCAGTCCATGACGGACAAGGACGTCAGCAAGACCCTGCACGTCGAGAAGGTTCCGATGCCCGAGTTGGCGCCCGACGAGGCGCTGGTCGCCGTCATGGCGAGTTCCGTCAACTACAACACCGTATGGACCGCCATGTTCGAACCGGTCCCCACGTTTCAATTTCTCAAGAGCATGGGCAGGAACGGTGGATGGGAGGAACGCCATGACCTTCCCTACCACATCGTGGGCTCCGACGCGTCAGGGGTGATCGTCCGGACGGGTTCGTCGGTACGCAAATGGAAGGTGGGCGACCGCGTCGTCATTTCCCCCGCCTATGTCGACGAACAGGATCACGACACGCACCGGGACGGCATGCTCGGCGAGGGACAGAAGGCCTGGGGATTCGAGACCAACTTCGGCGGGCTGGCCCACTACACCGTCGTGCGCGCCAGCCAGTTGATGCCGAAGCCTGCCGCCCTCACCTGGGAAGAAGCGGCGGTGAACCCCCTGTGCGCCAGTACTGCCTACCGCATGCTGGTCAGCGAGCGCGGGGCCCGGATGAAACAGGGGGACATCGTCCTGGTGTGGGGCGCGACCGGGGGTCTGGGCGCCTATGCCGTTCAACTCGTGCTCAACGGCGGAGGCATTCCCGTCGGAGTCGTCAATTCTCCGGAGAAGGCCGAGGTGCTGAAGTCACTCGGATGCTCGGCGGTCATCGATCGCACGGAGGTCGAAGAGGGCGACAGCACACTCCTGCAGCGTCCCGAGGGCTGGAAGAAGATGGGAAAGGCGGTCCGCGCCGCTGTCGGAGAGGACCCGCACATCGTGTTCGAACACGTGGGGAGGAGCACCTTCGCCGCGTCGGTCTTTCTGGCGAGAAGGGGAGGCACCGTCGTCACCTGCGGTTCGAGTACGGGATATGAGCACGTGTACGACAACAGGTATCTGTGGATGCGTCTGAAACGCATCATCGGAAGCCATGGCGCCAACTTCCACGAGCAGTGGGAGGTCAACCGGCTGATCGCGCTGGGCTCCCTGATGCCGGCCCTTTCCGAGACCTACCCGTTGGACGAGGTGGGTGCCGCGGCGAGAACCGTGCAGCTCAATCGGCACATGGGCAAGGTGGGAGTGTTGTGCCTCGCGCCGGCCACCGGCCTGGGCGTCACGGATCCGAGCGCGCGAGCCCGGATCGGCGAGCAGCGTCTCCGCGCGTTCCGTAGGTGAGCCGCAGCGACCGAGGAATCGATCCAGCGCCTTCCGCGCGACGTCGAAGGCGCGCCGCGAGAGCGCCGCGGGCCGTGGGCTCGCGATCCGGGGCCGCCCCTGGCGGGTCGCCGCACAGGCGAATCCGCCGGGGCTTTCGTCATGCCGGAGGGCAGGTCCGTCCGTGCGGCAGGGCCGGTCGGCCACGGCGTCCGGCCGTGTGCCCGGTGGTACGCCGTCGGTGTTGCACACCACCCGTGCGCTCACTCGTACGGGTGGCGTCCGTACGAGGGCCTGGCCTCCTTTGCAGCGGCCAATTATCACTGAAGTACCGGTAGGCAGCCCAGCCCCGCCGGGTAGTGCGACATCCCGGATGTCCACTGGCCTGTCCGATGGAGCTGCCACAGCTCGTTCGACGTCGCCGCCCGAGCGACGGAACCCGGCAGGCCGAAGGCGGCCCATGAGGGCCGCCCAGTCAGCCGTCGCGATGCGTGCCTCAGTGACGAAGCCGGCTCCCGGAAGATCGCCCGCCCCCGAAGGCGAGCCCTGGGGCCGGGCCCCGACCGGCACCTCCGGGCACGTCAGCCGCATGCGGCGGATCAACCACCAAGCTCGCTAGGAGTCCACATGTCTGTGAACCTGCTGCCTGGCCTGCCCCCCGTGCTGACGCAGCCGACCCTGCTTGCCGTGGTACCGGGCTTCGGTCCCACCACCGGCGGTAACGTCGTGCTGCTCATCGGCGCGAACCTCGGCGCAGCCACGTCCGTCACCTTCGGCGGCACCCCGGCGACGATCCTGTCGCAGGACCCGTTCGGTTTCCTGATCACGGTGACGGCCCCGCCGCACGCCGCCGGGAACGTGCCCGTCGTCGTGACGACCGCGGCCGGAGCCGGCTCACCCGCCAACTACACCTACATCGCCCCGCCGACGGCGCAGCCGCCGACCGTCGTCGGCATCACGCCGCAGTCCGGACCCACCACCGGAGGCACCCCCTTCGTCATCGTCGGCACCAACCTGGCAGGCGCGTCGGTCACCTTCAACGGGGTCCCCGCCACCGGCGTCAACGTCATCGGCGGGGTCGTGCTCACGGGCGTCACGCCGCCCGGGGCCGCGGGCAACGTGTCCGTGCAGGTGACCACCCCGGCCGGGACCGCGGAGGTCCCCGGCGGCTTCACCTACGTCGCGTCGGCCCCGCCCACCGTCACGTCCATCATCCCCACGAGCGGGCCCGCGGCGGGCGGTACTCCCTTCGTGATCACCGGTGCGAACCTGGCCGGCGCGCAGGTCACCATCGGCGGCGTCCCGGCGACCAACGTCGTCGCCGACCCCTCCGGCACGCTTGTCGCCGGGCTGACGCCCGCGGGAACGGCCGGAAACGCGGCCGTCGTCGTCACCACCGCGGCAGGCAGTGCCTCGGTGGTCGGTGGATACACCTACACCTGACGAGCGGATCCGGTCCGTGGCCCGGCTGCCGGCCGGGCCCGCACGGAGACCGACCGCCGCTACGACGAGATCAACCGCTTCGAGCGGCTCCTCGCCGACGACCGGGTGACCGTG
>NZ_JAYMHD010000080.1:0-125453 GCF_035656535.1 Streptomyces sp. H51 | reverse complement strand
GATCCTTGACAACTCGACAGTGTGTCGACCCGCGGAGTTGCCGATCCGTGGAGCTAAGGAGAATTGAACTCCTGACCAGGGGCCCGCACGCCGGACGGCGTGCGGGCCCCTCCGCGTGTCCGCGCCCGGCTCCTCCCCCTCGGCTTCCCGCTGCTCCCGCTCCGCTGACGGCTGCTCCCGCTCCGCTTACGGCTGCTCCCGGCCGAGCCGCAGCACCTCCGCCGCCCCGAACGTCTCCCCCGCCGGCCGCTCCGCGTAGTGCGGGGTGAGCAGCGCGTCCAGTTCGTCGTGGCTGAAGGTCTCCTGCTTGCTGTCGAACTTCGCACGCACCCGCGGCCGTTCGACGACGGCCACCATGCCGCCGTGCACGACGAGCAGCTGGCCGTTGATCCGGGAGGCGGCCGGCGACGCCAAGTAGCCGACGAGCGGGGCGACATGCTCGGGGGCGAGCGGGTCGAGGCCGCCGTCGGCCGGGCGGGCGAGCCCGGCGAAGACGTCCTCGGTCATCCGGGTACGGGCGCGCGGGCAGATCACGTTCGCGGTCACGCCGTACCTGGCGAGCGCGAGCGCCGTCGAGGTGGTCAGCCCGACGATTCCGCCCTTCGCGGCGGCGTAGTTGGGCTGCCCCGCGGATCCGGCGAGGAACGCCTCCGACGAGGTGTTGACGATCCGCCCGTACACCGGCGCGCCGGTCGCCTTGGACCGCTCCCGCCAGTGCGCCGCGGCGAAGCGGGTGGTGTTGAAGTGCCCCTTGAGGTGGACCCGGATCACCGAGTCCCACTCGTCCTCGGTCATGGAGAAGACCATGCGGTCGCGCAGGATGCCCGCGTTGTTGACCAGGATGTCGAGACGGCCGTACTCGGCGATCACCGACTCGACCATCTCGCGGGCCTGGGCGAAGTCGGACACGTCTCCGGTGTGGGCCAGCGCCGTGCCGCCCGCGGCGCGGATCTCGGCGGCGACCTGCTCGGCGGGGCCCGCGGAGGCGCTCCCCGAGCCGTCCCGGCCCGGCTGCCCGTAGTCGTTGACGACGACGGCCGCGCCGAGCCGGGCGAGTTCCAGCGCCTCGGCGCGGCCCAGGCCCCGGCCGGCTCCGGTGACCAGGGCGGACATTCCTTGCAGTGGCAGCGACACGGACACTCCCCTCATCCCGGCATCCCCGTCAGATCTCGACGCACGTGCGCAGCGCGGTGCCCGTGCGCATCTGCTCGATGGCCTCGTCGATCCGGGCGAGCGGCACCCGGTGCGTGATCAGGCCCTCGAGGTCGACGCGGCCCGCCCGCCACAGGGCGATGGTCCGCTCGTAGGAGCGCAGGATGTCGCCGCCGCCGTACATCGAGGGCAGGATGCGCTTCTCGTCGAAGAACAGCTCGAACATGTTGAGCTGGAGGAAGTCGTCCATGGCGCCCGCGCCGACCACGACCAGGGTGCCGCCGCGCCGGGTGTTCTCGTACGCCGTGCGGGCGGTGGCGGACCTGCCGACGACCTCGAAGACGTAGTCGAAGCCCTCGCCGCCGGTGACCTGCTGCCTGACGTCGGCCAGTTCGTCCGGCGGCACGGCCCGCGTGGCGCCGAACCGCAGCGCGGCCGCACGGCGCGAGGCGACCGGGTCCACGGCGACGATCTCGGCGGCACCCTTCAGCCGCGCCCCCTGGACGGCGCAGACGCCGACGCCGCCGCATCCGATCACGGCGACCGACGAACCGGCCTCCACGTCGGCGGTGTTGAGGGCGGCGCCGAGGCCGGTGGTGACCCCGCAGCCGATCAGCGCGGCGATGTCGAAGGGCACGTCGTCGGGGATCGGCACCGCGCAGCCGGCGTCGACGACGACCTCCTCGGCGAAGGTGCCCGTCCCGGCGAAGCCGAACACGTCACCGGCCGGGCGGCGGAAGTTGGGGGTGCCCGCGTTCATGAACCCGGCCAGGCACAGCTCGGTCTGGCCGCGCCCGCAGGCGGGGCAGCTGCCGCAGGCCGGCAGCCAGCACACGACGACCCGGTCGCCGGGCTTGACGTGGCCGACGCCCTCGCCGACCTCGAGGATCTCGCCCGCGCCCTCGTGCCCGGGCACGAACGGCGCCGGCTGCGGCAGCACCCCGCTCATCGCGGACAGGTCGGAGTGGCACAGCCCCGTGGCGCGCACCCGGATCCTGACCCTGCCGGGCCCGAAGCCCACCGCCTCGACGTCGTCGAGGACCTCCAGCTTGTCCTGGCCGATCTCGTGCAGTACCGCTGCGCGCATGGTGCGGCTCCCCTCAGGTCATCCAGGGTTCACAGGTCATCCGGGGTTCACAGGTCATCCGGGGGTCAGGAGTGTTCGACGATCGTGTCGGCGAGGACGGGGGCGTCCGCCCGCTCGACGGCGGTGACGGTCACCCGTACCCGGCCGGTCTGCCGCCACATGCGGATGCGCAGGGTCTCGCCCGGGTACACGACCCCGGCGAACCGGGTGGCGTACGAGCGCACCCGGCCGGTGTCGCCGCCGAGCAGCGTGTCGACGACCGCCTTGAGCGTCATGCCGTAGGTGCACAGCCCGTGCAGGATGGGGCGCTCGAATCCGGCGTGCTTGGCGAAGTCGGGGTCGGCGTGCAGCGGGTTCCAGTCGCCGCTGAGGCGGTAGAGGAGGGCCTGGTCCTCGCGGACCGGCCGCTCGACGGTCCGGTCGGGCTCGCCCGCGGGCGGCTCCAGCCGGGCGGAGGGACCGCGGTCGCCGCCCCAGCCGCCCTCGCCGCGTACGAAGATCTGGGCGTCGTTGGTCCACAGCGGGCCCTCGGCGTCCGCGGCCTCGGTGCGCAGGACGAGGACGGCCGCCGTGCCCTTGTCGTACACGGCGGCGACCCGGGAGGTGGCGGTGGCGGTGCCCTCCACCGGGATCGGGCGGTGGACGGTGAGTGCCTGGCCGCCGTGCAGGACCCTGGCGAGGTCGACGTCGACGCCCGGCATGGACAGGCCGCCGATCACGCCCGGGGCGCCCGCGCCCGCGACGGTGGCGAAGCTCGGCAGGACGTGCAGCCGTGACTCCAGGGTGTAGCGCAGCTCGGCCGGGTCCGTGGCGGGGACGCCGGCGCCGATGCCGAGGTGGTAGAGCTGGACGTCCTTGCGGTCCCAGGCGATCCCGGCGGAACGGGGTCCGGCGGCGAGGGCCTTGGCTGCGTCGATGGGCATGGGGCTCCTGGAGGTGACGGCGGGAAGACCCCGGTGCGGCCGTCCGCACCGTCGGCCGCACCGGGGTCGCTGCGGGCCGATCTAGAACGCGTTCCAGTCCGGCGCCCTCTGTATAGCCCAGCGTCCCGCAGTTGTGAAGTCTCCTGACGGTGCGTCAGGTCTCGGGGGCGGGCGGGGAGGCCGGGACATTTGTCCCGTGGGAGTCCGTACGGCTGCCCCTGCCGGGCCGGGCGGCCGGTGCGTAGCGTCGTCGGCACGGCCTCGGCTCAGCCGAGGCACGGCCGAGGGGCCCTGCCGTCGTACCGACGCTCCGGGGCCGCCGAACGGAACGGGGAGCAGAGTGATGGACCGGTTTCGCAGGACAGCGTGCGGATTACGCGGGGCCTCCTGCCGAGGGGACCTGAGGGACGCGACGCGGCGGGCCGGCAGGCACCCCGCGCGGCCGGGCGGGCGGGGGCCCGAGGATCCCGGCCCGCCCGCCTCCGGGTTCTCGCTGCTGCCCTGGCTGCTGATGGGGATGGGCGCGTTCTCCAACCTCTTCCAGGGCGAGACCCCCAACCCGTGGATCGGCGGCCTGGGCCTGCTCACCTTCAACTCCCTCTACATCCACGTGGCGTTCCGCTCCTTCGTGAAGGAGACGCGCGCGGCGGTGTCGACGCGGGTGGCACTGACGGTGATGGCGCTGCTGACCTGCGGTCTCGCCATCGGCTACGGCGGCAACTGGCTGCTGTTCTTCCCCCTGCTCGGCCTCGCGACGGGGGCGGCGCTGCGGGGGTCCCGGCTGCGCTGGACGGGCGCGGGCGTCGCCGTCCTCGCGGCGTCGGTCTGCTGCGCCCGCGACGGCTGGAGCGGTCTCGGCATCGCGTACGCCACCTGGATCTCGACGATGGTGACGGCGGCGATCCTGTCCCTGTCGGAGGCGGTACGGGAACTGCGTGCCGCCCGCGAGGAACTGGCCCGGCGCGCGGTCGAGAAGGAGCGGCTGCGGTTCTCCCGCGACCTGCACGACCTGCTCGGGCACACGCTGTCGGTGATCGTGGTGAAGTCGGAGGCGGCGCGGCGGCTCGCGCCGCGGGACCCGGACGGGGCACTCGCGCAGATCACCGACATCGAGTCGGTCGGCCGGCAGGCGCTCACGGAGATCCGCGAGGCGGTGACCGGGTACCGGGAGGGCAGCCTCGCCACGGAACTGGACCGGGCCCGCTCGGTGCTGACGGCGGCCGGTGTCGAGCCCGTGGTCACGCGGTCCGGACCACCGCTCGCCCGGGGGACCGAGGCGCTGCTGGGGTGGGTGGTGCGGGAGGCCGTGACGAACGTCGTACGGCACAGCGGGGCGAGCCGCTGCGAGATCGCCCTCGACGGCACCGCCGAGCGGGTCAGCCTGACGGTCACCGACAACGGCGGCACCCGGGGCGCCGGGACGGCGGGGGCCGGGGGCGCGGGAGGCGTCGGCGGTGCGGTGGACGGGCCGGGTGCCGGCGGGGCTGGGGGTGCCGGGGGTGCCGACGGCATCGGCGGCGCGGGGGGCACGGGGGGTGGCACGGGCCTGAGGGGCCTCGTGGAGCGCCTCACGGTGGCGGGCGGGAGCCTGCGGACGACCGCGTCACCGCACGGCTTCACGATCACCGCGGAACTGCCGGCGGACCCGGCGGAGTCCGCCGAGTCCGCCGAGTCGCCGCCCCTTCCGCCGCGGACGGGGTCGCCGCTGCCGACGGGCACCGGAGCCGGGACGCCGTGACCGCCCGGCGGCCGGCGGCCACCGGCCGGATGACCGCCGGCCAGGTGGGCGGTGGCGGCCGGCCGACCGGCCCGCCGCCCCGCGGCCATGAGCGACACCGAGGCCGCGGGAGACCGGACGGCACGGTCACCGCCGCCGACGGCACCGCGCCCCGGGCGGACGGGCCGGAAGCCGCGTACCGCCCAGGCGGGCCGGGATGTCACGGACCGACCGGGTTGCGGCGCGCCGGACGAGCGGACCGGGTCGTCGCGGCCTCGGCCCGGACAGGCCGAGGCCACAACCGGCCGGACCCGGAGAAACCAGGACCCCCCGGCCGCACAAGCAGACCAGAGCACCACAGACCGGGCCCGCCCCGACCGAGCACCGCGGCCGACGAGCGCAGCCCGGGCCCGGACAGGCCAAGGCCACAACCGGCCGGACCCGGAGAAACCAGGCCCCCCCGGCCGCACAAGCAGACCAGAGCACCACAGACCGGGCCCGCCCCGACCGAGCACCGCGGCCGACGAGCGCAGCCCGCGCCCGGACAGGCCAAGGCCACAACCGGCCGGACCCGGAGAAACCAGGACCCCCCGGCCGCACAAGCAGACCAGAACATCACGGACCGGGCCCGCCCCGACCTAGCACCGCGGCCGACGAGCGCAGCCCGCGCCCGGACAGGCCAAGGCCACAACCGGCCGGACCCGGAGAAGCCAGGACCCCCCGGGCCCACGAGCAGACCGGAGCGTCACGGACCGGGGTCGCCCCGACCGAGCACCGCGGGCGGGGAGCGCAGGCCGGGCCCGGACGGGCCGAGGCCGCACCGGGCGGGCAAGCGGACCCGGGTGCCGCGGACCGCCCCCGCCCCCGGCCGGGGCACAGTCGGCCGGGGGCGGGGGCGCGGGTTCGGACGGGCCGGGGGGTCGCGGGCGCTCTACGCTTGGGCCGTGGACGAGATGCCCCGGGGTCACCGGCCGGGTAAGTGCGTGCGGGTCCTGCTCGCCGAGGACCAGGGAATGATGCGGGGCGCCCTCGCCCTGCTGCTCGGCATGGAGGACGACATCGAGGTCGTCGCCCAGGTCGGGACGGGCGACGCCATCGTGGACGCCGCCCTGCTGCACCGCCCGGACGTGGCCCTGCTGGACATCGAACTGCCCGGCATGAGCGGTCTGGACGCCGCCGCCGCACTGCACGACCAGGTGCCCGACTGCCGGGTGCTGATCCTGACCACCTTCGGCCGTCCCGGCTACCTGCGGCGGGCCATGGAGGCCGGAGCCGCGGGATTCCTGGTCAAGGACGGGCCCGTGGAGGAACTGGCGGCCGCGGTCCGCCGGGTGCTGACCGGCGAGACCGTGATCGACCCCGCGCTGGCCGCGGCGGCGCTGAGCGCCGGGCCCAGCCCGCTCACCCCACGGGAGTGCGACGTCCTCAGGGCGTCCGCGGACGGCGCGACCGTCGCCGACATCGCCGCCCGGCTGCACCTGTCGGAGTCCACCGTCCGCAACTACCTCTCCTCCGCGATCGGCAAGACCGGCACCCGCAACCGCATGGAGGCGATGCGGGAGGCACGGCAGCAGGGCTGGCTGTGAGGGCACGGCCCGCACCCTCCGTCGACCGGCCCGCCGCCTCCACCGACCGGCCCGCCGCCTCCGTCGACCGGTAGGCCGTGCCCGAGGCCGTGCCCGGGCTCCCGACGGCGCGGGACGCCCTCCCGCCTCACCTGGCGGAGCGCCCGCGGGGCAGCCAGGCCAGCATCAGCAGCGTCCCCACGAGCAGCACGCCGGCACCCGTGCGGAACACCAGGGCGTATCCGTCCGTCAGCGCCGCCGGGGTGTCGCTGCCCGCCGAACGGGCCGCCGCGATCGTCGACATCACCGCGAGGCCGAGCGAACCGCCCATCGTGCGAGAGGTGTTGACCAGTCCGGAGACCAGACCGGCCTCCCCCGGCGCCGCACCGGACGTGGCGAGCGCGGCGAGCGGGGTCGCCGTCAGGCCCGCGCCCAGCATCATCAGGATGCCGGGGAACATGATCTCGGTCAGGTACGCGCCCCGTGGGGTCATCGCCGACTGCCAGCCGAAGCCGGACGCCGCCACCAGCGTCCCGAGCGCGGCCACGGTGCGCGCGCCGAACACCCGCATGAAGCGGGGCGCCGCCTTCGACCCGATCAGCACGGCCAGGGAACTCGGCACCAGGGCGAGACCGGCCTGGAGCGGGGTGTAACCCAGCACGTTCTGGGTGTACAGCGTCATGAAGAACCACATGCAGAACATCGCGGAGCCGCACAGGAACATGGCGGCGTTCGCCGACGCCACCGTCCGCACCCGCAGCAGCCCGAGCGGCATCAGGGGGGCCGCCGTGCGCGCCTCGACCGTCAGGAAGAGCGCCATCAGCGCGAGCCCGACGGCGAGCGGCGTCAGGGTGGCCGCCGCCGTCCACCCCTCGGCCTCGGTCTGCGAGATGCCGTACGCGAGGGTGGCGAGACCGGCCGTCACCAGCACCGCGCCCGGCAGGTCGAGGCGGCGCCCGTCGCCGTCGCGGCTCTCCACCAGCCTGCCGTAGGCCCCGGCGAGGACGACCGCGCCGACCGGCACGTTGATCAGCAGCACCCACCGCCAGGACAGTCCGTCCACCAGCAGCCCGCCGACGAGGCCGCCCGCGGCCCCGCCGCCCGCGCCCACCGCGGTCCAGGTGGCGATCGCCCGGGCGCGCGCCGGGCCCTCGGGTACGGCGGAGGTGAGGATGGTGAGCGTGGCGGGCGCGAGAACCGCCGCCCCGAGCCCCTGCACGGCGCGCGCGAGCAGCAGTTGGGTGCCTTCCCGGGCCAGTCCGCCGCCCAGCGAGGCCAGCGTGAACAGGGCGAGCCCGACCAGGAACATCCGCTTGCGCCCGTACAGGTCACCGGCCCGCCCGCCGAGCAGCATGAACCCGGCGAAGGCGATCGCGTACGCGTTCACCACCCACTGCAGCCCCTGGGCGCTCAGTCCCAGGTCGGCCCGCATGGACGGCAGCGCCACGTTGACGACGGAGATGTCGAGGACGACCAGGAACTGCCCGGCGCAGGCCAGCGCCACGACCAGCCAGGTGGGAGGCACGCCACGGCGGCGGAAGGTGCGGGTGGTGTCCTCAGCGGCTCCGAGCATGGGTGCCATGCTCTCAACCCGGCGCCGCCCGGTGCATCGGGATTTCGCTCCGGACCGCTCTCGGCCGTCGGACCTAGGACCGCCCACCCGCCCGCCCGACCGACCGCACGCACGCACGCCCAACCGACCGACCGACCGACCGACCGACCGCCCCGGCACCGTACGGCTGACTGAAGGTCAGATCTTCATGGGCCGGTCAAGAATTCGTTAGGGACCCGAAGCAACGGAATAGTTGCTCATGCATACGAGGTTTACCAGGCACTTATCCCACTGGAGGCCTCATCCCATGACCCACACGACGAACGACCGGCCCGCCCGGGCGGCGAGCGGGGCCGTGGTCCCGGTCCTCGCCTTCGCGGGGATCGTTGTCGCGGTGATGCAGACCCTGCTCGTCCCGGTCATCAAGGACCTGCCGCAGCTGCTGGACACCGCCCCCAGCAACGCCACCTGGGTCCTGACCTCGACACTGCTCTCGGGCGCCGTGGCCACCCCGATCATGGGCCGCCTCGGCGACCTGTACGGCAAGCGGCGCATGCTCGTCCTCAGCCTCGCGGTGATGGTGGCCGGCGCCCTGGTCAGCGCGCTCACCAGCACGCTGCTGCCGATGATCGCCGGCCGCACCCTCCAGGGCTTCGCGATGGGCGCGATCCCGCTCGGCATCGGCCTGATGCGCGACATGCTGCCCCGCGAGCGGCTCGGCTCGGCCATGGCCCTGATGAGTTCCTCGATCGGCGTCGGCGGCGGCCTCGCGCTGCCGCTCGCGGCCCTGGTCGCCCAGCACGCCGACTGGCACGCCCTCTTCTACGGCGCCGCCGGCCTCGGCGCCCTCTCGATCGCCCTCACCCTCCTCGTCGTACCCGAGTCCCCGATGCGCGCCGAGGGGTCCTTCGACCTGCCGGGCGCGCTCGGCCTGTCCGCCGGTCTGGTGCTGTTCCTGCTGCCGATCACCAAGGGCAGCGACTGGGGCTGGTCCTCGGGCACCACGCTCGGCCTGTTCGGCGCGGCGGCCGCCGTCCTGCTCCTGTGGGGCGTGCTGGAGCTGCGCGTCCAGGCCCCGCTGGTGGACCTGCGCACCACGGCCCGCCCCGCGGTCCTCTTCACCAACCTGGCGTCGGTCATGGTGGGCGTCAGCTTCTACGTCGTCTCGCTCGTCCTGCCCCAGCTGCTCCAGCTGCCGAAGGCGACCGGTTACGGCCTCGGCCAGTCGATGGTGGTCGCCGGTCTGCTGGTCGCCCCGCTGGGCCTGACGATGATGTTCACGGCGCCCGTCTACGCCCGCCTGTCGGCGCGGTACGGCCCGAAGGTCACGCTCGTCCTCGGCATGCTGATCATCGGGATCGGCTACGGCGTCGGCCTCGGCCTGATGAGCGCCCCCTGGCAGAGCCTCGTCATCTCGGTGATCCTCGGCGCGGGCATCGGCCTGGCCTACTCCTCGCTCCCCGCCCTGATCGTCGGGGCGGTACCGGCCTCGGAGACCGGCGCCGCCAACGGTCTGAACACCCTGATGCGCTCCATCGGCACCTCCGTGTCGAGCGCCGTCATCGGCATGGTGCTCGCGAACACCGCGAACGACGTCGGCGGCGTCGCGGTCCCGACCCTGCACGGCTTCCGGGTCTCCTTCCTGATCGCGACGGGTGCGGTCGCCGTCGGCCTGCTGATGGCGGCGTTCCTGCCCCGGCCCGACCGGGCGTCGCGGCTGCGCGCGAGCAGCGAGGAGGAGGCGAACCTGGCACGCGCCGAGGAGGCGCTGCGCGGCTTCCGCGGCCGGGTGCTGGACGCCTCCGGCGCCCCGGTGGCCCGCGCCAAGGTCACGCTCATCGACCGGCGGGGCCGCCAGGCGGGCGCGACGCTGTCCGCCCAGGACGGCAGCTACGCCGTCGCCGTGCCGTCCGGCGGCGCGTACGTCCTCGCCGCGCGGGCGGCCGGGCACGGCCCGCTCGCCTCGTCGGCGACGCACGGCGGAGACGAGGGCGCCGTCGAGGTGGACCTCCCGCTGCCGGGCACCGCGGTCTCGGCGTAGCCGACCCGGAAGCCGACCCGGCGCTCGCCGGTCCCCCGTCCGCTCCCTCGCCGCACCCCCTGTCGCCCGGCGGCAGGGGGTGCGGCAGCATGGGGCGCCGAGACGACCGCTACGGAAAGGCGTATCCGATGCCCGCGGCACCCAAGCCGGAGATCCTGGCCGCGTTCGAGGCGGCCAAGGGGTTCATGCCCGCGCACGAGGGCCTCGCCCTGTACGCGGCGGCCGTCGAGGCGGGCCGGCTCGGGCTGCCGCTGCTCGAGGTCGGCACGTACTGCGGCCGCTCCACGATCCTGCTCGCCGACGCGGCCCGCCAGGCGTCGGTCACCGCGCTGACGGTCGACCACCACCGCGGCAGCGAGGAACAGCAGCCGGGCTGGGACTACCACGACCCGGAGACGGTGGACCCGGAACTCGGCCTGATGGACACCCTGCCGACGTTCCGCCGCACCCTGTACCGGGCGGGCCTGGAGGACCACGTGGTGGCCCTGGTCGGGCGCTCCCCGCAGGTGGCGAAGGTCTGGGCCGCTCCGCTCGGCCTCGTCTTCATCGACGGCGGCCACACCGACGAGCACGCCACCGCGGACTACGAGGGCTGGGCCCCCCACGTGGCCCAGGGCGGCCTGCTGCTCATCCACGACGTCTTCCCGGACCCGAAGGACGAGTTCACCGGCCAGGCCCCCTACCGCGTCTACCTCAGGGCGCTGGCGTCCGGCGCCTTCACCGAGGTCTCGGCGACCGACTCGTTGCGCGTCCTGCGGCGAACGCGGGCGGGGATCTGAGCGCCCGGTTAGAGTCGCAGACGTGTCGTACGTAGGCCCGGACTTCGATCCGCCCCAGCCCCGCCGCTCCCGCCGTCCGCTGACCGTCGCCCTCGCCGCGCTGGTGCCGGGCGCGCTGCTCGGGTGGCTGGCGTACCAGGCGGTCGGCGCCTCCGGGGACGACGGCGGCCGGGACCGGGCGTCCGTCGCCACGTCCGCGTCCGGTTCGGCGTCGTCCGGCGGCCCGGCCGCCCCCACGGCGTCCTCGTCCTCGGGGTCCTCGGGCTCCACGGGGTCCTCGGGGTCCTCGGGGTCCGCGACGGGCGACGACGAGCGTCCGGCGTCGCCCGCGCCGTCCTCCGGCCGGTCCGCGCCCGCCGCCTCCGGCCCCCTCAAGGGCAAGGTCGTCGTCATCGACCCGGGGCACAACCCGGGCAATTTCCAGCACACCGCCGACATCGGCCGGAAGGTGAACATCGGCACGAACTCCAAGGAGTGCGACACCACCGGCACGTCCACCAACGCGGGTTACTCCGAGGCCCGTTTCACGCTGGACGTCTCCCGGCGGCTGCGGACGATCCTGCAGAAGCAGGGCGTGACGGTGAAGTTCACGCAGGACGGCGACCGTCCCTGGGGTCCGTGCGTCGACGAGCGTGCCCGCATCGGCAACGCCGCCCACGCCGACGCCGCGATCTCCATCCACGCGGACGGCGCCGCGGCAGGCGACCGCGGCTTCCACGTCATCCTGCCGGGCGCGGTGCACGCGGGCGCCGCCGACACCCGTCCGATCGTCGATTCCTCCGCCGATCTCGGCGAGCGCGTGGCGGGCAATTTCGTCCGCGCCACCGGCAGCGCGCCGTCCAATTACGTCGGCGACGGCACCGGTCTCGTCACGCGTCAGGACCTGGGCGGTCTCAATCTCTCAACGGTTCCCAAGGTGTTCATCGAATGCGGGAACATGCGCGATAGCAAGGACGCGGCACTGCTGACGAGCGGAGCCTGGCGACAGAAGGCCGCGCAGGGGATCTCCGAGGGAATCGTGAGTTTTCTGCGCGCTTCGTGAACCGGCAGCGCGACCCGGCGAACACACGTGCCCGGCGGACGATAGTGTCTACCGACGACGAGACGACCTGAGAAGGACCTGAAGTGAATATCCGCTCCCTCACTCGAGGCGACGGCGTGGTGATCGGAGCAGCGGTATTGCTGTTCATCGCGTCGTTCCTGAAGTTCTATTCCGCCGACGGGTTCAACTGGAACCAGAACGCGTGGGACAGCCTCGGTACCGGTTTCGGCCTCTACATGGGCGGAGTCATCGGTGCCGCTCTGATCGTCGTCAACCGCAGCCTGCCGCAGCCGCGCAAGGTCGCGGGCCTCGACCTGGGTGCGGCGGGCGCGGCGTTCGCGGTCCTCACCGCGTGGACGCTGTTCTGGACCCTGGTGGACGTGCCGGACGGCGTCAGCGCCGGCGCGGGCCTCGTCCTCGGCTTCATCGCCGCTCTCGTCCTGGCCGGCGCGGCGATCGCCACCCCGCTGGTCCCGGCGCTGCAGGCCGCGCTCGTCCCCGCTCCCGGGCCCGCCGCGCCGCAGCCCTACGGCGGTCAGCCGCAGGGCGGTTACGGCTACCCCGGCGCCGGAGCCGGCGCCCCGGCGCAGCCGTACGGCGGTCAGCCGCAGCAGGGGCAGCCGGTGGGCGGTCAGCCGCAGCAGACCCCGCCGCCGGCCGCCGACTTCGCGCCGTTCTGGTTCGCCGTGCCGGTGGCGCGGCCGCTGTTCGCCGAGGACGGCTCGCCCACGCCGATCGCCGAACTCGCGCCGGGCACCTGGTACCTGGCGGTCGAGCAGCGCGGACCGAACCTGGTCGCGCAGACGCAGGACGGCCGTCGCGGCGTGCTGCAGGACACCTCCGGCATCCAGCGCGGCTGACCGCCGCGGGCCGTCGCGCGGCCCCTCGCCCTTCCGGGCGGGGGGCCGTTGTCGTACAGTCGCAGCCCGGACGGTGGCTGACGCCTCGTCAGAAAGGTGGCGCCATGCGGCTCGGTCTCGCGCTCGGCTACTGGGGACGCGGCCCCCGCGCCGACCACGTGCCGCTGGCCCAGGAGGCCGAGCGGCTCGGCTACGACTCCGTGTGGACCGCCGAGTCGTGGGGGTCGGACGCCTTCACCCCGCTGACCTGGATCGCCGCGCACACGTCGACGATCAAGCTGGGGACGGCCGTTGCCCAGATGGCCGCGCGTCCGCCGACCACCACCGCCATGCACGCGCTCACCCTCGACCACCTCTCCGGCGGCCGCATGATGCTCGGCCTCGGACTGTCCGGGCCGCAGGTGGTGGAGGGCTGGTACGGCAGGCCGTTCCCGAGGTCGCCGCTGACGGCGACCCGGGAGTACGTCGACGTCGTACGGCAGGTGCTGCGGCGGGCCGCGCCGGTCGCGCTCGACGGCCGGTTCCACTCCCACCCCTACCGGGGAGAGGACGGCACCGGGCTCGGGAAGCCGCTGAAACCCATCACCCACCCCCTGCGGCCCGGTCTGCCCGTGCTGCTGGGCGCGGAGGGCCCGAAGAACGTCGCGCAGACGCTGCGGATCGCCGACGGCTGGCTGCCGCTGTACTGGTCGCCGACCCGGCCGGAGGCGTACGGGCCCGCCGTCGGGGACGTGCGTCCCGGATTCCTCGTCGCCCCGCTGGTCCAGGTCCGGGTCTGCGACGACGTGGCGGAGGGCCTCGCCCCGGTCAAGGCCATGCTCGGCTTCTACATCGGCGGCATGGGCCACGCCGCCCGCAACTTCCACGCCGACCTGATGGCCCGCATGGGGTACGAGGAGCAGGCGCGCCGGATCCAGCGGCTGTTCCTGGACGGCAGGCGCGAGGAGGCCGTCCGCGCCGTGCCGGACGCCTTCGCCGACGAGGTCTCCCTGGTCGGACCGCCGGAACGGATCGCCGAGCGGCTCCGGTCGTGGCGCGCGGGACCGGTGACGGACCTGCTGGCGCTGGTCCCGGACCGGCGGACCCTGCGGGTGCTGGCCGAACTCAACTCCTAGGGGGTGTCCGGCGAACGCCCGCGGCGTCGCGGGCGTTCGCCGGACACCCCCTGGCCGCTCAGCGGAAGACCGCGACCGCGTCCAGGGTCAGCTCGCGGGCCTGCCGGTTCCAGCTGCGCACCTTGCCCAGGCAGCGGGCCTGGAACTCGATGCCGTCGGAGTACTCCTCGTCCCGGAACTGCTCGCGCACGTCCCGCACCGCGCAGGTCACCCGGATGTGCGCGGGCCGGCCGTCGCCGTGGCCGGCGCGCAGCACGATGTCGCCGCCCTCGGGCCGGCTCGCGGTGAAGCGGGCGGTCACCCACCCGAACTCCGACATCACGTCGCTCAGCGCGATGTCCTCACGGCGCCGCTCGCGCAGTCTCGCGGCGACCGCGCGGTTGGGCTGCAGCACGCCCGTGGTGAGGTCGGCGTCGACCAGCCGGTCCTCCTTGCGCATGGTGTCCATGAGCAGCCGGATCACCTTGATCGGGGTCTCCTCCCTGACGTAGGTGGTGACGCGTTCCCTGGAGACCTTGCCCTTGGCCGGGGCCCGGTCCCCGGTGCCGGCGGAGACGTTGGTGCGGTCGGCGACCTCCTGCCTCAGCGCCTCCGTGAAGCCGCCGCTCTCGAAGATGTCCATCACGCGCTTGCGGTGCAGGCAGAAGCACATGCCGCGGACCCGGCCCCGGTCCCCGCCCTGCCGGGACCTGGACCAGCGCACGAGGTTCGGCGCGCCGTACCCGCACAGCCAGGCCCAGGCCGCGGCCGTCAGCAGCCACCGGACCAGCCACTGCCGGCCCCACGCGTCCCACACCGCCGCCGCGGCGGCGCCGAGCCGGCGGTGGCGCCGCAGGAACTCGCCGTAGCCGGTGCCGGAGTTGCTCTCGCCGTCGGTCATCAGCACGATCGCGACCGGCTGTCCGGGCCGCTCGCGCACCGCCGCGGAGGCGACGCGGCAGGACGACTTCACCGACGTGCGCTGCTGCCGGTCGCGGACGAGTTTCGCCGCGGGCTGCCCGGAGGGGAAGACGGCGTCCATGCCCTTCAGGGAGGTGGTGGCGATGCCGCGGGAGCCCAGCTCGTGGATGTCCACCCGGATGCCGTGCCGCAGCAGCAGCCGCCGCACCTCCGGGTCTCTGAAGAAGCCGGACTCGGAAGGCCGTCCTGGCCTCGACCGTGGTGATGTCCTCATAGGGCCGGGGGCGTAGACCGGCAGCAGCAGGGACAGCGGCCCGGTCACCGCCAGCCGCAACGCGGCCCACAGGTGGTGCGGTAATCGGCCTCTGGCTCTCCGGCGTACGGTGAGCCGTGGTTCGTCGGCCGTGACGGATCCGGCGTCGAACGCACGGCACAGGAACGGCCAACTCGGCCTGATCGAAGGCGAAATGACCACCGGTCGGCAGGGACACGCGGAAGGGGAGCGGGGGCGGAACGCGCTCCACCGGTCCGGGTTTCGTCCGCGCTCCGGCGGCAATCCGGGGTGTATGTCCCCTCGATATCGCAACGGTACGAACTCGGCCGGTACGGTCATCGCGATCGTCGCCGACGTCATGGCCGGCATCCTGGGCCTGTGGATCCTGATGTACCTGCTGGACGCCAACCGGGCGAACGACTTCGTGCAGTTCGTGCACGACGCCGCCCGCTGGCTGGCGGGCTGGTCGTACGACCTGTTCACGTTCGACGCGGCGTGGGCACGGGTGGTGGCCGGCTACGGCCTGGCCGCGGTCGTCTACCTGTTCGTGGGCCACGCCATCGCCAACCGCGCCCAGCGGCACTGACCGGGCCCGCGCGCCGACCCCGCCCGGCGGCACCGGGGGCCGGGCGGCGGCGGGCTCAGTCGCAGCAGTCGGGGTCCAGGCCGGCCGGCAGGCGGTCGCCGCCGAAGACCGTGCAGGTCGCCTCGTGACCGCCGAGGGCGGCGACCGCGAGCAGCAGTGAACCCGCGGTCCAGGTGGTCAGCTCCTGCGGCCAGATCGCCTCGTCCTCGAAGACGTACCCCGTCCAGTACAGGCCGCTGTCCGCGTCCCTCAGGTGCTGGATCGCCTTGAGCACCTCCAGCGCCCGGTCGGACTCGCCCATCGCCCACAGGGTCAGGGCGAGTTCGGCCGACTCGCCGCCGGTCACCCAGGGGTTGGGCACGACGCAGCGCACCCCGAGGCCGGGGACCACGAAACGGTCCCAGCCCTCCTCGATACGGGACTTGGCCTCCGCGCCGGTCAACGCGCCGCCCAGCACCGGGTAGTACCAGTCCATCGAGTAGCGGTCCTTGTCGAGGAACCGCTCCGGGTGGCGCCGGATCGCGTGCCGCAGTGCGCCGGCCGCCAACTCCCAGTCGGGCTGCGGCTCTTCCCGCTGCTCGGCGATGGCCAGGGCGCAGCGCAGGGCGTGGTGGACGGAGGAGCAGCCGGTCAGCAGGGCGTCCGTGACGGCCGTGCCGTCGTCCTCGCGCTTCCAGCCGATCTGCCCGCCGGGCTGCTGCAGCCGCAGCACGTACTCGACCGCCGCGTACACGTGCGGCCACATGCGGTCCAGGAAGGTGTCGTCGCCGGTCGACAGGTAGTGGTGCCACACGCCGACCGCGACGTAGGCGACGAAGTTCGTCTCCCGGCCGCGGTCGGTGACGTCGGCGAAGTCGCCGTCCGCGTAGGCCGCGTACCAGGAGCCGTCCTCGTTCTGGTGCCGGGCGAGCCACTCGTAGGCCCGCTCGGCGGCCTCGTGCTCGCCCGCCGCGTCCAGCGCCATCGCGGCCTCGGTGTGGTCCCACGGGTCGAGGTGGT
This sequence comes from Streptomyces sp. H51, assembly GCF_035656535.1. Taxonomy (NCBI): domain Bacteria; kingdom Bacillati; phylum Actinomycetota; class Actinomycetes; order Kitasatosporales; family Streptomycetaceae; genus Streptomyces; species Streptomyces sp. H51. The sequence goes on along the minus strand of NZ_JAYMHD010000080.1, from coordinate 108,861 downwards.
GGCCCCTGAACCACGGGATCGCCCCGTCCTCCCGCTGCTGGGCGAGGATGCCGCGGACGGTCGCGGCGGCCTGCTCGGCGGTGAGGACCCCGGGCAGGACGAGGTGTTCCGTCCGGGGTGTGGTCACTTGGCGTCCACCCGGGGCAGGTGGGGCTTGGTCGCGTAGGCCACGAAGCTCTTGCCGATCAGCGGGTTCAGCGCCTGCTCGGCGACCCGGGTGGCCAGCGGCTTCTTCATGATGTCCCAGACCAGCAGCTTGTGGTACGCCCGCACCGGCAGCACCTTGTCGTTGTCGACGCCGAAGGCGCACTTCAGCCACCAGTACGGCGAGTGCAGCGCGTGCGCGTGGTGCGTGCCGTACGGCTTCAGGCCGGCCTCGCGGATCTTCGCGAGGAGCTCGTCGGCCTTGTAGATGCGGATGTGGCCGCCCTCGACCTCGTGGTAGGCGTCCGACAGCGTCCAGCAGACCTTCTCGGGGCCGTAGCGCGGCACGGTGATGGCGATCCGGCCGCCGGGCCTGAGCACCCGCACCATCTCGGCGAGCACGCCCTTGTCGTCCGGGATGTGCTCCATCACCTCGGAGATGATCACGACGTCGAAGGACTCGTCGGGGAAGGGCAGCGCCAGGGCGTCGCCCTCCATGGCGGTCGCGGTGGCGCCCTCCGGGGCCTCGCCCGCCTCCTTCATCGCCGCGAACCACTTCGCGACCTCGCGGATCTCCTCGCCGTTCTGGTCGAGCGCCACGACCTGCGCGCCGCGCCGGTAGCACTCGAACGCGTGCCGGCCGGCGCCGCAGCCGAGGTCCAGGACGCGGTCGCCCGGGGCGAGCGGGAACCGGGAGAAGTCGACGGTCAGCACGTGGCCCTGCTTTCGCGGTTGGTATCGACGTCGGTCATGGGTGCGGCGGCCTCCGGCTGGGCGGCGGCCGTAACCGCTGTCGCCGGGGCGGTTGTCTCCGTCTTCGCCGGGGCGGCGGTTTCCGTCTTCGCCCGGGCGTCCGTATCGGCTTGCGCCTCGGCGCCCGCGCCCGCGACGGCGTCCGCGGCGGCGGCGTTCACGGCACCCGCTCGGCCGCTCGCCGTCGCGGCCGCGGCGCGGCCGGGGGCGGCAGCGGGGCCGGTGCGGAGGGCGGCGGTGGCGGGGGTCGCGGAGCGGGCGATCGCCTCGCGGTACCGGGCCACCGTGCCCTCGGCGGCCCGGGCCCACGTGAAGCGCCGCAGCACCCGCTCGCGTCCGGCGCGGCCCAGCCGCACCCGCAGCTCCGGGTCGCCGAGCAGCCGGCCCAGTCCCGCGGCCAGCGCCCCGGAGTCGCCGGGCGGCACGGCCAGGCACGTCTCGCCGTCCCGGCCGGCCACCTCCGGGATCGCCCCGCCGGTCGTCGCGACCAGCGGCGTGCCGGTGGCCATGGCCTCGGCCGCCGGCAGCGAGAACCCCTCGTACAACGACGGCACGCACGCCACCTCGGCGGAACGCACCAGGTCGACCAGTTCGGCGTCCGAGATGCCCTTGACGAACTCGACGGCGCCTTCGAGGCCGTAGCGCTCGACCGCCTGCGCGACCGGCCCCTCCGCGGGCCGCTTGCCGACGACGACGAGGTGGGCCGCCGGGTGCTCGGTGCGCACCTTGGCGAGCGCCTCGACCAGGTGGACCAGGCCCTTGAGCGGCACGTCGGCACTGGACGTCGTCACGATCCGGCCCGGCACCACGGGCACCGACGGGTCGGGCGAGAACAGGTCGGTGTCGGCGCCGATGTGGACGACGTGGATGCGGTCGTCGCGCACGCCGAGGTGGTCGACGATCTCCTGGCGCGAGGTGCCGGAGACGGTGAGCACGGACGGCAGCCGGCGCGCGACGCGCTTCTGCATGCGGGTGAAGGCGTACCAGCGGCGCACGGAGTACCTGCGCTGCCATCCCTCGGCCGCGTCCAGCTCCAACTGCCGGTCGACGGTGATGGGGTGGTGGATGGTGGTGACCAGGGGCGCGCCGACGTCCCCCAACAGGCCGTACCCGAGGGTCTGGTTGTCGTGCACGACATCGAACTCGCCGCGACGGGCGCGCAGATGGCGGCGGGCGCGCAGGGAGAAGGTCAGCGGCTCGGGGAAGCCGCCGGTCCACATGGTGGCGACCTCCAGCGCGTCGATCCAGTCGCGGTACTCGTCGCGCTTCGGGGTGCGGAAGGGGTCCGGCTGACGGTAGAGGTCGAGGCTCGGCAGTTCGGTCAGGGTGAGCCGGCCGTCGTGGTCCCCGGCCTCGTCCAGAACGGGGTACGGTTGCGCGCCGATGACCTCGACCCGGTGGCCGAGGCGGGCCAGTTCGCGCGACAGGTGCCGTACGTAGACGCCCTGGCCGCCACAGAACGGGTTCCCTTTGTAGGTGAGGAGCGCGATGTCGAGCGGTCGCTCGCCGTCTGCGGCACGGTCCCCGAGAGGGCCCGCCTGACTGGCCTCAGCGGTCACTCTGGGCCCCCTTCTGGCTGCACTGTCCCGCGAGATTACGCCGGGACGCTAATCTAGAACAAGTTTCAGACTTGATCGTCCAGGAGGCTCTGAATCTACCGGCAGGTAGGGGTGCTGTGACCAGTGGATCAGGTGATTCGCGCCACGGCCGACGCCCTGTCATGCTCGGTCCGATCACCTGCCCTCACCGAATGTCACGGAACGGTGCCCATGTCCGCGGAAGCCAAGGTGTCCAAGGGGTCCAAGGCGGAATCCACTGCCGCGCGGCCGGTCTCCGCGCGGTCGGCCTCCGCGCGGCCGGCGGCGGCGCCGCTCACCGAGCGCCAGGAGGCGCGGCGCCGCCGCATCCTGCACGCGAGCGCCCAGTTGGCCAGCCGGGGCGGTTTCGACGCGGTGCAGATGCGGGAGGTCGCCGAGTCCTCGCAGGTTGCGCTGGGCACCCTGTACCGCTACTTCCCGTCCAAGGTGCACCTGCTGGTCGCCACGATGCAGGACCAGTTGGAGCACATGCACGGCACGCTGCGCAAGAAGCCGCCGCAGGGCGAGACGGCGGCGGAGCGGGTGGCGGAGACCCTGATGCGGGCCTTCCGGGCGCTGCAGCGCGAACCGCACCTGGCCGACGCGATGGTCCGCGCGCTCACCTTCGCCGACCGCAGCGTCTCGCCGGAGGTCGACCAGGTCTCCCGCCGGACGACGGTGATCATCCTGGACGCGATGGGCCTGGACAGCCCCACCCCCGAGCAGCTCTCCGCGGTCCGCGTCATCGAACACACCTGGCACTCGGCCCTGATCACCTGGCTCTCGGGCCGCGCCTCCATCGCCCAGGTGAAGATCGACATCGAGACGGTGTGCCGCCTGATCGACCTGACGGAGGTCAGGGAGACGGACTAGCCGCGCCGTCCCGGGACCCTGTGCAGCCCCTGCCGGTTCCCTCGAAGATCACGCCTTTGAAGTCCTTGGCCCGGTCGCGCTGTCCGGGCGGCAGTCCGGCGGCGACGGTCTCGGCGGAGGCCACGCCGAACACGGCCGAGAGCGACCAGCCCTTCCGCTGCAGGACCCAGCCGACTCCGGCTTCGTCCTCGATGGGCCCGTTCGCCTTCCAGCCACGGTCCTCCAGCACGGCGACGGCCCACGCGGCGGCGGCCCGGGCCGGCCGGGCGGAGGTCAGGATCTGGCCGAACACCTGGCACGGCCCCCAGCGGTCGAGCTCGCGCCGCACGTCGAGGAACTCCAGCCGTCCGAACCCCCCGGCCACGGCGGCGGCCCGGATGTCCGCCCGCACGGCGCGTGCGGTCGGCGTCCTGTCGTCCGCGGCGGCCACGCCGCCTCCGCGGCCGTCCGCGGCGGCCCCGGACTCACCGCCCGCCGCCGCCCGCCCGGCCGGGCCGCCCCCGCATCCCGCCAGTGCCACGGCCGCCAGAACCGCGGCCCCAACGGCCCCCACTCGCCGCATTCGCTCCTCCGCCCCCATGGATCACTGACAGACGAGGCGGAGTGTCGCACGGAGAGGCCCCGCGCCCCTACTCCTCCGGAGGGAACACCGGCTCCCCGTTCCCGCTGCCCAGCAGGGTGATCACGATCGCCTCCACCGGGCAGTTCTCCGCCGCCGCCAGCACCCGCTCGTCGGCGTCGGTGTCCGGCTCGACGGGGTGGGACCGGCGGCCCGCGTCGAGGCGGAAGCCGTCAGGGGCGTGGTGGACGCACTGGGCGGAGCCGATGCACAGGGAACGGTCGACCTCGACGTGCCAGCGGTCGCCCATGCCCCCTCACGCCTCCCAGCCGGCCGGCAGGTGGATCATCTTGTGTTCGAGGTACTCGCCGTAGCCCTCGGGCCCGAACTCCCGCCCCAGACCGGAGTTCTTGTAGCCGCCGAACGGGCCGAGCATGTCCAGGCTGAAGGTGTTGACGGAGTACGTGCCGGTACGGACCTGCCGCGCGACCTCGATGCCGTGGGCCACGTCCGCCGTCCAGACGCTGCCGCTCAGCCCGTAGTCCGAGTCGTTCGCGATCTTCAGGGCCTCGGCCTCGTCGGTGTAGGGCAGCAGGCAGATGACCGGGCCGAAGATCTCCTCGCGGGCGATCCGCATGGAGTTGTCGACGTCGCCGAAGAGCGTCGGCTCGACGTACCAGCCGCGGTCCAGGCCCGCCGGGCGGCCGCCGCCGGCGAGGATCTTGGCGCCCTCCTCCTGGCCGATGCGGATGTAGTCCAGGTTGCGCTGCTGCTGGCGCCGGGCCACCAGGGGGCCGACCTGGGTCGCCGGGTCCAGCGGGTCGCCGACCACGAGCGCGCTCGCCGCGGCGGCGAAGGCGTCGGCGAACTCGCCGTAGCGGGCCCGCGGTACGAGGATGCGGGTCTGGGCCACGCATGCCTGGCCGTTGTTCATCCAGGCCGCCGGGACGATGCCCGCGACGGACGTCTCCAGGTCCGCGTCCGGCAGCACGACCGCCGCCGACTTGCCGCCCAGTTCCAGGGTCACCCGGGTCAGGTTGCGCGAGGCCACCTCCATCACGCGCCGGCCGGCCGCGACGGAGCCGGTGAAGGACACCTTGTCGACGCCCGGGTGGCCGACCAGGTACTCGCTGACCTCGCGGTCGGCCGGCAGGATCGACAGCACGCCCTCCGGCAGCCCCGCCTCGCGGGTGATGTCGGCGAGGAGGTAGGCGTCCAGCGGCGACTCGGGCGACGGCTTGAGCAGCACCGTGCAGCCGGTGAGCAGCGCGGGCGCGAGCTTGGCGGCGGCCACGAACTGCGGGACGTTCCACGGCACCACGGCCGCGACCACCCCGACCGGCTCGCGGCGCACGAGGATCTTCCCCAGTACGCCGTCGCGTGTCTCCTCGTACCGGAAGTTCCGGGCGACCGTGATCGCCGCGTCCCACACCATCATCGCGCCGAGCGCCTGCGCGAGGACGCTCCAGGAGTACGGCGAGCCGTTCTCGGACGAGATCACGCGGGCGATCTCCTCGTGCCGTGCCGCGATCCCGTCCTTGATGCGGGTGACCACCGCGATCCGCTCGTCGAGGGGCATCCGAGGCCACGGGCCCTCGTCGAACGCCGTCCGCGCCACCGCGACCGCCCGGTCCACGTCCGCCGCCGAGGCGTGCGGCACCCGTCCGAGAACCTCCTCCGTGTGCGGCGAGATCACCTCGATGACGCCCTCGCCCAGGGGATCGGTCAACTCCCCGCCGATGAACAGCTGTCCGTGTTCCACGAGCCCGGTCATGACCGACTGCCTCCTACGGGGTCGGGCGGTACCGTTTCTGACGCTCTTTCAGGAACTGATACCAGTTCTAGTTATAGTGAGCAATGGCTTCGCAGCGGGGTCAGTGCGACGAGCGATCAGGACGGGGCGGCCCATGGCGCAGGTGCACGACCACGGCGGCGGCGTACGGTCCGTCGAGGTCCCCATCCCGGACAATCCCCTCGGGCACACGCTGGTGTACGTCGTCGACACCGACCGCGGCCCGGTGCTGATCGACACCGGCTGGGACGATCCCGGCTCCTGGGACACCCTCGCCGAGGGGCTGACGGCGTGCGGCACGGCCGTGGGCGAGATCCACGGGGTGGTGATCACCCACCACCATCCCGACCACCACGGCCTGTCCGGCCGGGTGCGGGAGGCGTCCGGCGCGTGGATCGCCATGCACGCCGCGGACACCGCCGTCGTGCGGCGCACCCGCGACACCCGGCCGGGCCGCTGGTTCGCCTACATGGCGGCCAGACTCACCGCCGCCGGCGCCCCCGAGGACCACGTCGCGCCCCTGCGCGCCGCCGTCCCCCGCACCACCCTGCCGGGCTTCTCCCCCGCCCTGCCGGACCGCGAGATCGTCCCCGGCGAACTCCTCGACCTGCCCGGCCGCCGCCTGCGCGCGATCTGGACGCCCGGCCACACGCCCGGACACGTCTGCCTGCACCTGGAGGAGGAGCATCCGGCCCGGCACCAGGCCCGGCACCCGGGTCACGGCCGCCTGTTCTCCGGCGACCACCTGCTGCCCGAGATCACCCCGCACATCGGCCTGTACGAGGACCCCGACGACGACGGGGGTGCCCCCGCGCGCGCGAAGCCGAGCGTGGGGGATGCCGCCGATCCCCTCGGCGACTACCTCGACTCCCTCGAACGCGTCGGCCGGCTCGCCCCCGCCGAGGTGCTCCCCGCCCACCAGCACGCCTTCACCGACGCCTCCGCCCGCGTACGGGAGTTGCTGGCGCACCACGAGGAACGGCTCGCCGGTCTGCACGCTCTCCTGGCCGAGCCGCTCACGCCCTGGCAGCTCGCCGAGCGCATGGAGTGGAACCGGCCCTGGGCGCGGATACCGTACGGATCGAGGAACATCGCGGTCTCCGAGGCCGAGGCCCACCTGCGACGGCTGGTGAAGCTGGGCCGGGCGGAGGCGGTGGCGGGCAGCGACCCGGTGGCGTACGTGGCCGTGGGGCACGTGTGAACGGGCGCCCGTGGAGCCCGCGGAACGACCGGGCCGGGGTGACGGGTGCCACTGACGGCCGCCGCTCAGGGCGTTCCTACGGGCCGGTACAGTAGCCAGGTCGTCATCACACCCGTACGGGGGGAAGCCGGTGCAATTCCGGCGCTGACCCGCAACCGTGAACCGTCCGCCGAGGGCGGTCAGCCGGACTGCCCCGTACGGTCGTGACCGGCTCAGGTGCGTCGGCGGTCCGCCGGCGCACGGCACCGTCGAGGCATACGGAGCCGAGCCGCCCGGGGTGTCCCGTGCTGCCCGCTCCCGTAGGGGAAGGCACCCGCCGAGCATGAACGTCGTCCGCCGCACCGCCGCGGCCCTGGCAGCCACCGCCGTGATGGGCGCGGCCGCGCCCGCCGTCGCCGCCACCTCGTCACCGTCCCCGTCGGCGGCGATACCCGACGGCCTGTACGGCACCTCCGACCCGAAGTACGACGGCGTCTGGCGCCAGTCGCTGGCGCTGCTCGCGCAGGACACCGCGGGCGTGCGCCCGGCAGCGAAGGCAGTGGACTGGCTGGTCGGCCAGCAGTGCGCGAACGGGGCCTTCGCGCCGTTCCGCGCGGACGGAGCCAAGGCCTGCGACGTCAAGGTCGTGGTCGACACCAACAGCACGGCCGCCGCCGTCCAGGCCCTCGCCGCCCTCGGCGGCCACGACGCCGCCACCGGCAAGGCCGTCAGCTGGCTGAAGTCCGTGCAGAACAAGGACGGCGGCTGGGGCTACGCGCCGGGCGGGGCGAGCGACGCCAACTCGACGGCCGTCGTCATCGGCGCCCTCGCCGCCGTGGGCGAGCAGCCCGCTCGGGTGACCAAGGGCGGCAAGTCCCCCTACGACGCCCTGCTGAAGCTCGCCCTCCCGTGCGACGCGAAGGACGCGGGCGCCTTCGCCTACCAGCCGGACAAGAAGGGCGGGCTCGCCGCCAACGCGGACGCGACGGCCGCGGCCGTGGTGGGCGCGCTCGGCAAGGGTCTGACCGGGGCCGCCGGGAAGCCGGCGGACGCCTCCCCGGTCTGCGCCGACGCGAGCGATGCCGGGCAGGCCGCGCGCAACGGCGCCGCGTACCTGATCAAGGCCCTGGCCAAGGACCGGCACCTGACCTCGGCCATGCCGGGCGCCCAGCCCCAGCCCGACTACGGCAACACCGCCGACGCCGTCCTCGCCCTCGCCACCGCCGGCCAGGGCGACCGGGCGGCCGGTGCCGTGCGCTGGCTGGAGGCGAACTCCGCGCAGTGGGCCCGGACCAACGGACCGGCCGCCTACGCGGAGCTGATCCTCGCCGCGAACGCGGCGCGCGCCGACGTACGCGACTTCGGCGGCCAGGACCTGGTCGGGCTGCTGAACGCCACCGGCCCCAGGCCGGCGTCCGTCCCGGCCCCCGCCTCCGCCTCCGCCAAGGCCCACTCCGCCGAGGCCGGCGAGAAGGACGACTCCGGCTCCGGCGTCTGGTGGACCGTCGGCGGGTGCCTCGTCGCCGGCATCGTCGTCGGCTTGCTGCCCAGCCGCCGCAACAAGAGGCGCCGGCCGTGACACGCCGCCTCGCCGTCCTGCTGACCACCGTGCTGCTGGCCCTGGCCGCCACCGGCCAGGCCCGGGCCACCGGCTACCGCTACTGGTCCTTCTGGGAGTCGGAAGCCGGCCGGTGGACCTACGCCACCCAGGGCCCCGGCACCGCCCGCCCCTCCGACGGCGACGTCCAGGGCTTCCGCTTCTCGCTGAGCGCGGACTCCAGCGACGCGGCGAAACCGCGCGGGACCGCGTCCTTCTCGACGATCTGCGCGCGGACTCCGGCGCGGGAGGGGGAGAAGCGGGTGGGCCTCGTCATCGACTTCGGCACGGCGGCCGACGCGCCCTCGGGTGAGACGCCGCCGGCCGGCCGTACCGCCTGCGCGCGGGTGCCGGCCGGCGCCAGCACGGCGGACGTCCTGGCCTCGGTGGCGAAGCCGCTGCGCTACGACACCAACGCCCTGCTGTGCGCGATCGCCGGGTATCCGCACAAGGGGTGCGGGGAGCAGGTCGCCGACGCGGAGAAGCCGGCGGGCGGGACGGAGACGAACAACACGAACAACAGGAACAACAGGAACAACACGAACAAGGCGGACGGGACGGGCGGCGGCGGTCCGTCGGTGGGGCTGTTCGCCGGTGTGGGAGCGGTCGCGCTGCTGGGCGCGGCGGCGGTGTGGCAGACCCGGCGACGCGGGCATGGCGGGTAGGCCCCCGCTGCACCCGGGCGCCTGGTGGCTGTGGTCGCTCGGTCTGGGCACCGCGGCCACCCGCACCACCAACCCCCTGCTGCTCGCCCTGCTCGTCGCGACGTCCGCCTACGTCGTCGCCGTCTGCCGCACCGGGGCCCCCTGGGCGCGCTCCTACTCCGCGTTCGTCAAGCTGGCGCTCGCCGTCCTCGTCGTCCGCCTGTTCTTCGCCGTCGCCCTCGGCTCCCCGATCCCCGGCACGCACGTGATCGTCGCCCTCCCGGAAGTCCCCCTGCCGCACTGGGCGCAGGGCGTCCGTCTGGGCGGCGAGGTCACCGCCGAGTCGCTCGTCTTCGCCTGCTACGACGGCCTGAAGCTGGCCACGCTCCTGATCTGCGTGGGCGCCGCCAACGCCCTCGCCAATCCGTCCCGTCTACTGAAGTCCCTCCCGGGCGCGCTGTACGAGACGGGCGTCGCGGTGGTCGTCGCCCTGACCTTCGCGCCGCACCTCATCGCCGACGTCCAGCGGCTGCGCGCCGCACGTCGGCTGCGCGGCCGTCCCGACAGCGGCGTCCGCGGCCTGCTGCACGTCGGACTGCCGGTGCTGGAGGGCGCGTTGGAGCGGTCCGTCGCGCTGGCCGCCGCGATGGACGCCCGCGGCTACGGCCGCACCGCCGAGGTCGCTCCCGCCGTACGCCGCACCACCGCCGCCCTCACCCTCGGCGGTCTGCTCGGCGTCTGCGCGGGAACGTACGGGCTGCTCACCGCCGCGGGTGGCGCCTACGGGCTGCCGCTGCTGCTCGCCGGGGTGGCCGCGGCCCTGGCCGGACTGCGGCTGGGCGGGCGCCGCAGCCCGCGCACGCGGTACCGCCCGGACCGGTGGGACGTCCGGGCCTGGCTGGTCGCGGGGTCCGGCGCCGCGGTCGCCGCGCTGCTCGCCCTCGCCGCCGCCGGCGACCCGGAGGCGCTGCACCCCGGCGTCGTGCCGCTCGTCGCCCCCGCCCTGCCGCTGTGGCCCGCGGCGGCCGTACTGCTCGGCCTGCTGCCGTCCTTCCTCGCCCCCAGGGAGCCGTCGCTCCCCAGGGAGCCGTCACCCCCAGGCAGCCGTCGCTCCCGAGGAGCCGTCGTGATCAAGGAGTCGTCGTGACCGAGGAGCCGTCGTGATCCGCTTCGAGGACGTCTCCGTGACGTACGACGGTGCGGCCGAACCCACCGTCCGGGGCGTGGACCTCGAGGTCCCGGAGGGCGAACTGGTGCTGCTGGTCGGCCCGTCGGGGGTCGGCAAGTCCACGGTCCTGGGCACGGTCAGCGGCCTGGTGCCGCACTTCACGGGCGGCACGCTGCGCGGCCGTGTCACGGTCGCGGGCCGCGACACCCGCACCCACAAGCCGCGCGAACTCGCGGACGTGGTGGGGACGGTGGGGCAGGATCCGCTCTCGCACTTCGTCACCGACACCGTGGAGGACGAACTCGCCTACGGGATGGAGTCGTTGGGCCTGCCGCCCGCCGTGATGCGGCGCCGCGTGGAGGAGACCCTCGACCTGCTCGGCCTGGCCGGTCTCCGCGACCGTCCGATCGCCACCCTCTCCGGCGGCCAGCAGCAGCGCGTCGCCATCGGCTCGGTCCTCACCCCGCACCCCAGCGTCCTCGTCCTCGACGAACCGACCTCGGCCCTCGACCCGGCGGCGGCGGAAGAGGTCCTCGCGGTCCTGCAGCGCCTCGTGCACGACCTCGGCACGACGGTCCTGTTGGCGGAACACCGCCTGGAACGCGTCATCCAGTACGCCGACCAGGTCGTCCTCCTGCCCGCCCCCGGGGCGCCCCCGGTCCTCGGCGACCCGGCCGGGATGATGGCCGTGTCGCCGGTGTGTCCGCCGGTGGTGGACCTGGGGCGCCTGGCCGGCTGGTCCCCGCTGCCGCTGACGGTGCGGGACGCGCGGCGCCGGGCCGGCGACCTCCGGGAGCGGCTGTCACGACGGGCACGGCCCGGGGCCGCCCCGCAGGCGGCGGCGAGCGTGCAGGCGGCGGCGAGCGTGCCGCCCCCTCGCCCGGCCCCCGCCGGCCGGTGGCGGCCGGTCTTCCGCGGGCACCGCGCCCCCGCGGTCGCCGCGCCCACCGTCGCCGAGGTCCGCTCCCTGTCCGTCCGCCGGGACCGGGTGGACGCCCTCCGCCGGATCGACCTCACCGTCGCCCCCGGCGAGACCGTCGCCCTCATGGGCCGCAACGGCGCGGGCAAGTCCACCCTCCTCGGCACCCTGGTCGGCCTCGTCGCCCCGACCGCCGGCTCGGTCCTGACCGGCGGCGCGACCCCGCACCGCACACCCCCCGCCGACCTGGTGCGCCGTGTCGGCCTGGTCCCGCAGGAACCCCGCGACCTGCTGTACGCCGACACGGTCGGGGCCGAGTGCGCCGCCGCCGACCGCGACGCCCACGCCGACCCGGGCACCTGCCGCGCCCTGGTCTCCGAGCTGCTCCCCGGCATACCCGACGACACCCACCCACGCGACCTCTCGGAGGGCCAGCGCCTCACGCTCGCGCTCGCCGTCGTGCTGGCCGCGCGCCCGCCCCTGCTCCTGCTCGACGAACCGACCCGGGGCCTGGACTACGCGGCCAAGGCCCGTCTGGTGACCCTGCTCCGTTCCCTCGCCGCCGAGGGCCACGCGATCGTCCTCGCCACGCACGACGTCGAACTCGCCGCCGAGCTCGCGCACCGAGTGGTGCTGCTCGCCGAGGGGGAGGTGATCGCGGACGGCCCGACCGCGGAGGTCGTCGTCTCCTCGCCCTCCTTCGCCCCGCAGGTCACCAAGATCCTCGCCCCGCAGGAGTGGCTGACGGTCGCCCAGGTCCGGGAGGCACTGGGATGACCGCGCAAGCCGGAGCGGTCCGCCTCGGCCCCCGCTCCGTCGCCGCCCTCACCCTGGTCAGCGCCGTGGGCGTGGCCGGTTTCGGCTGGCCCTTCCTCGCCCCGCCCGCCTCGCAGCTCAGCGCCCACGCACAGGACGCCCCCTGGCTCTTCGCCGGTCTGCTGGTGCTGCTGGTCGCCGTCGTCGCCGCGACGATCGCCGAGTCCGGGCTCGGCCCGAAGGCCGTCGCCATGCTCGGGGTGCTCGCGGCGGCCGGCGCCGCCCTGCGTCCGATCGGCGCCGGAACCGCCGGCATCGAGCCGATGTTCTTCCTGATGGTGCTCAGCGGCCGGGTGCTGGGTCCCGGGTTCGGCTTCACCCTCGGCTCGCTCACCATGTTCGCGTCGGCGCTGCTCACCGGCGGGGTGGGCCCGTGGATGCCGTTCCAGATGCTGGCGATGGGCTGGTTCACCATGGGCGCGGGCCTGCTGCCGGGCCCGGACCGGCTGCGCGGCCGCGGCGAGACCGGCCTCCTCGCCGTCTACGGCTTCCTCGCCGCGTTCGCCTACGGCACGATCATGAACCTGGCCGGCTGGCCCTTCATGGGCGCGCTCGCCTCGGGCATCGCCTTCGATCCGCACGCGGCCGTCCCCGCCAACCTGGCCCGTTTCGTCGCCTACTGCGCGGCCACGTCCCTGGGCTGGGACTTGGGCCGGGCCGTGGTCACCGTGGTGCTGACGCTCACGCTGGGCCCGGCCGTGCTCAGGGCACTGCGCAGGGCCACCCGCCGGGCCGCGTTCGAGACCGCGGTCACCTTCGAGGCCCCCGAGAAGCGGTGAGCGCGGATCAGGCGGGGCCTGCCGGGTCCCCCGCCGGCCGGGGACCCGGACGGTGGTGGCCCGGGACCGGAGCCACCGGTACGGGCTACGCCTGCCGCGCGGCACCGCCTTCCTTCGCCGCTCTGCGGGATCTCCACTCCTTGCGGAACAAGTGGGCGCGCAGGACGGCGATCGCCAGGAACAGCAGTCCGAAGCCGCCCCTGGCCAGGCCGCCCACCATGACGAACCAGTAGAGGGCCAGGCCGGCGAAGCCGAGGCAGACGGCGACCATGACCGGTTCGCGGATGTAGAAGGGCAGGGCGCGGAGGATCACGTTGATCAGCACCGGCCAAGTTGATCAGTCCGCGTCAACCCTGCCAAGTCGTTTTCACAGCCGCTGGAGGATCGTCCCGGTGGCCAGGCCACCGCCGGCGCACATCGTCACCAGCGCGAACTCCTTGTCGGTGCGCTCCAGTTCGTGGAGGGCGGTGGTGATCAGGCGGGCCCCGGTGGCGCCGACGGGATGCCCGAGCGCGATCGCGCCGCCGTTCACGTTCACCTTCTCCAGGTCCTGCCCGAAGACCTGGGCCCAGCTCAACACCACGGAGGCGAAGGCCTCGTTGATCTCGACGACGTCGATGTCCTTCAACGACATGCCCGCCTTGCCGAGCACCGCGCGCGTCGCGTCGACGGGACCGTCGAGGTGGAAGTGCGGGTCGGCGCCCACGAGGGCTTGGGCCACGATCCGCGCCCGCGGCCTCAGCTTCAGCGCCCGGGCCATCCGTTTCGAGGCCCACATGACGGCCGCCGCGCCGTCGCTGATCTGCGACGAGTTGCCGGCCGTGTGGACGGCCGTGGGCATCACCGGCTTCAGGCGCGCCAGCGCCTCCATCGAGGTGTCGCGCAGCCCCTCGTCGCGGTCGACGAGGCGCCACATGCCCTGACCGGCCTGCTGCTCCTCCTCGGTGGTCGGGACCTGGACGGCGAACGTCTCCCGCTTGAACCGCTCCTCGGACCAGGCCACGGCGGCCCGCTCCTGGGAGACCAGGCCGAGCGAGTCGACGTTCTCCCGCGTCAGGCCGCGGCGGCGGGCGATCCGCTCCGCCGCCTCGAACTGGTTCGGCAGGTCCACGTTCCACTCGTCGGGGAACGGCTTGCCCGGCCCGTGCTTCGAGCCCGACCCCAGCGGCACCCGGGACATCGCCTCGACGCCGCACGAGATGCCGACGTCGATCACGCCCGTGGCGACCATGTTGGCCACCATGTGCGCCGCCTGCTGCGAGGACCCGCACTGGCAGTCGACCGTCGTCGCCGCGGTCTCGTAGGGCAGCCCCATGGCCAGCCACGCCGTGCGCGCGGGGTTCATGGACTGCTCGCCGGCGTGCGTGACGGTGCCGCCGACGATCTGCTCGACGCAGTCGGCGGGTATGCCGGTGCGGCCGAGGAGTTCACGGTAGGTCTCGCCCAGGAGGTAGGCGGGGTGCAGGTTGGCGAGCGCGCCACCGCGCTTGCCGATGGGGGTGCGTACGGCTTCGACGATCACGGGTTCCGCGGCCATGGGGGGTTGATCCTCTCCTCCGGTACCCGCGCGAGGGGGGCGTCCCGGCCCACCCGCCACGCAGAACTAGTACGTGTTCTAGTTCTAATGGCAGTGTGCTGACGCCCCACGCACCCTCGCAAGGGTCATGCAGCGCCAGATGTCTTGATCTGCAGATCTGCACGGATCCCGCACGCAATTGACGGCGTCGCACCCCTTGCCAGTTGTAGAACCCGTTATTACCTTCAGCGCCATTCCTGATGGACCGTCAGATGGCTGGAGTGAGTTGCCGATGCCCTGTCCAGCGCTTCCCGACGGGTTCGACTTCACCGACCCCGATGTGCTGCACCAGCGCGTGCCCCTGCCGGAGTTCGCGGAGCTGCGCCGGGCCGAACCGGTGCGCTGGATCCCCCAGCCGGGCAACGTGGCCGGCTTCCGGGACGAGGGCTACTGGGCCGTCACCCGGCATTCCGACGTCAAGTACGTCTCCACTCACCCGGAGTTGTTCTCCTCCACCCTCAACACGGCGATCATCCGCTTCAACGAGCACATCGAGCGCGACGCGATCGACGCCCAACGGCTCATTCTGCTGAACATGGACCCCCCGGAACACACCAGGGTGCGCCAGATCGTGCAGCGCGTGTTCACCCCGCGCGCCATCCGCGCGCTGCGGGACCGGCTGCACGCCCGCGCCGACGCCATCGCACGCGCCGCCGTGGCCCACCCGGGCCCGTTCGACTTCGTCACCGAGGTCGCCTGCGAGCTGCCCCTGCAGGCGATCGCCGAGCTCATCGGCATCCCGCAGGACGACCGGGCCAAGATCTTCGACTGGTCCAACAAGATGATCGCCTACGACGACCCCGAGTACGCCATCACCGAAGAGGTCGGCGCCGAGTCGGCCACCGAACTCATCGCCTACGCCATGAACATGGCCGCCGACCGCAAGCAGTGCCCGGCGAAGGACATCGTGACGACGCTGGTGGCGGCCGAGGACGAGGGCAGCCTCAGCTCCGACGAGTTCGGCTTCTTCGTACTGATGCTGGCGGTGGCCGGAAACGAGACCACCCGCAACGCCATCACCCACGGCATGCACGCCTTCCTCACCCACCCGGACCAGTGGGAGCTGTACAAGCGCGAGCGCCCGGCGACGGCGGAGGAGGAGATCGTCCGGTGGGCGACCCCCGTCAACGCCTTCCAGCGCACCGCCACCCAGGACACCGAACTCGGCGGCAAGCTGATCCGGAAGGGCGACCGGGTGGGCCTCTTCTACGCCTCCGCCAACCACGACCCCGACGCATTCGACGACCCCGGCAGCTTCGACATCACCCGCGATCCCAACCCGCACCTCGGCTTCGGCGGGGGCGGCCCGCACTACTGCCTCGGCAAGTCCCTGGCCGTCCTGGAGATCGGCCTCATCTTCGACGCGATCGCCGACGCCCTGCCGACCCTCACCCTGGCCGGTGAGCCGCGCCGGCTGCGCTCCTCCTGGATCAACGGCGTGAAGGAACTCCGCGTCGAAGCGGGCTGACCCGTCTCGGGCCGGCGGCATCCCGGCGCCGCCGGCCCGTCCGCGAGGGAGGCAGGAGCACACCTCACCCCGACGCCCCGCCCCTGCCTCCCCCGCCGGCTCAGCCGCGGGGCGGAGGGGACGGCGCCGTCAGCCGGGTGCGGGTTCCTTGCGCGGCACACGAGCCGCTTCGGCCGCCGGGGCCGCGGCCTGGGCGGCACGCGGCCCCTGCAGCAGGTACGCCAGCCCGAAGCCCGCGCCCACGACCGCCGCGCCGCCGACCGCGTCCAGCACCCAGTGGTTGCCGGTCGCCACGATCGCCGAGACGGTGAACAGCGGGTGCAGCAGGCCGAGGGCCTTCATCCACCACCGGGGAGCGATGACCGCGATGGCCAGTCCGCACCACAGCGACCAGCCGAAGTGCAGCGACGGCATCGCCGCGTACTGGTTGGTGAGGGCGGTCAGCGTGCCGTAGTCGGGCTTGGAGAAGTCCTGCACGCCGTGCACGGTGTCGATGATGCCGTGGCCGGGCAGCAGCCGCGGCGGCGCCAGCGGGTAGAGCCAGAAGCCGACCAGCGCGAGCAGCGTGGCGAAGCCGAGGGAGGCCCGGGCCCAGCGGTAGTCGACGGGGCGGCGCCAGTACAGCACGGCGAGGACGCTCAGCGGGACGACGAAGTGGAACGACTCGTAGTAGAAGTCGAAGAAGTCGCGCAGCCAGCCGACCTTGACGACCGCGTGGTTGGCCCAGTGCTCGATGTCGATGTGCAGGGCGCGCTCGAGGCCGAGGATCTGGTGGCCGTGCGCCTCGGCCCGCGTGCGCCCGCCCGAGATGGTGCCGCCGGTGGCCGCGAGGCGGACCTGCTGGTAGGCGGCGTAGGTGACGCGGATGAGGAGCAGTTCGAGGAGCAGGTTCGGGCGGGTCAGCACCCGGCGCAGGGCCGGGAGGAGCGGCACGTGGCGGAAGCGGGCCGGTACCGGATCGGCGTACTCGGTGGGGATCGGCGACCGGTAGTGCGGCGAGGTGCGGGACAGGAACGGCACGACGGTCGCCGCGGCGAGGGCGGCGAGCAGCACGACGTTGTCACGCAGGACGTACAGGGCCGCCATGTTCGGCAGCATCATCCTCGCGGGCAGCGTCATCACCAGGACGACGGCGACCGGCCACACGTACCGGTCGGAGGCCCGTTTGCCGACCCGGCCGACGACGGCGAGCAGCACCCACAGCAGCTGGTGCTGCCAGGTGGTCGGCGACACGGCGATGGCCGCGCAGCCGGTGATCGCGACGGCGAGCAGCAGCTGCCCCTCGCGGGCGTAGCGCACGGCGCGGCGCAGCCCGAGGAAGGCGACGGCGGCGCCGAGCACGAGGAACAGGGCGATCTCCAGGGGCCCGGCGAGGCCGAGCCGGAGCAGGGCGCCGTGCAGGGACTGGTTGGCGAGGTCGTCGGCCGCCCCGCCGAGGCCGGTGCCCGCCATGTGGTGCACCCAGTAGGTGTACGAGTCGTGCGGCATCGCCGCCCAGGCGAGCGCGGTGCAGGCGGCGAAGGCGGCGCCGGTGGTCAGGGCGGCGCGGCGGCGGCCGGTGAACCACAGCAGCGGCGCGAAGAGCAGGACCGTCGGCTGCAGGGCGGCGGCGAAGCCGATGAGCAGGCCGCCGGTGTACCGGCCGCGTACGACGAAGCAGCCCAGCAGCACCAGCAGCACCGGGATGATGCTGGTCTGGCCCAGCCAGAGCGTGTTGCGCACCGGCAGCGACAGCATCAGCAGGCTGATCGCGACGGGCGCGGCGAGCAGGGAGGTGCGTCTGCTCACCGGCGGCGGCAGCGCGCGGGCGGTGACCAGGCCGAGCGCGACGACCAGCAGCAGCGTGCCGAAGGTCCAGCCCCAGCCGAGGGCCTGTTCGGCCGCCCGGGTGAGCGGCTTCATGACGAGGCCGCCGAAGGGTGTGCCGGTGAAACGGGTGGAGTCGTACAGCGACCCCTTCACGTGCAGGACGCCGTCGGGGCCGACCCAGGTCTCCAGGTCCGTCAGCCGGTCGCCCCGGGGGGTGCCGAGGACCACGGCCACCTGCCGTACCGCGAGGACCGTCGCGATCAGCCACAGGCCCAGCCGCGTCGCGCGCAGACCTCCTCCGGCCCCGCCGACGGCCGTCGCCCCGAAGGGTTCCGCCGGTCGCCCGCTGTGCTCCACGTTCGCCACGCCTGGTCGGCCTCCCGCCCCGTCGTTCTTATGCGCACCCTATGGCTCGCACGCCCCCGGAGGGAGACGCAGGCAACCCCTGCTTCACCTGGCGTCGATCCCCCTTTTATCGGGATGACGATAGTCGGCCGTTGGTTGTGCCGCTTCCGGCGGGCGCGAGCTGGATCACATCCGGGTCCCCCGCGACGCGCGCCGGGAACGGCGATCGGGCCGGCCCGGGACCCACTCGCAGGAGTCATGCACCCGTTTGACACCGTCACCCGCGTCGAACAGGCGCGCGGGCGGTGTCCGTGAGGACAGGCCGCCCGGCGCCCGGTCGCTCGTCTCTTCGGCGTGCGTCACTCATCGGGGCCGGCACACCGCGCCCGATGCCTTCTCGTGCCGGGCGGCGCGTGTCCCTTTTGCCCCTCCGGCTCCTTGCTGCCTGGCACTCAATGACGCCGACAACTCGAATGTCTGGCCGGATTGCGCTTATAGCATCGGCAACCAACCACCGGCAGCGCGCCCTGCGTGGCCGGTGGACAGCTGAACGACCGTGCCGGGGGCGCGGTTTCGAGGCCCAGGGCAATCCGGCGCATCCCTCGCGCGGCGGCCTCAGCACCTCAACGATTTGGATGCACCATGACCCGTAAGTCACTCCTGATGCTCAGCGACGACGCACACGCTGTCCGTGCATGTGCCGATCTGGATGTGGACGTTACCGTCGTGATCGGATCCGTGCAGAAGGACTGGGGCGAGGTGGTGGTCCCCTCGGGGGACCGCCAACTGTTCGTACAGGACCGGTCGCACAACATGCAGTCCGTGCTGCTCCGGCTCTACCGGGCGGGGATCGACCCTGCCTCGTTCGACGCAGTGTACTCGACCGACGAGTGGGCGGTCGTCGCCGCATCCCTCTTCGGTGCCGCGTTCGGAGTCCCGTCCCTGCCGCCCCGCGTCGCGGCCACCTTCCGCGACAAGTCGTTGCAGAAGACCGCCGTGCGCGCGGCGGGGGTGCCCGTGGCGGACTTCATGGTCATAGAGGACCTGAGCGATCTTCCTGAGGACTTCTCGCTGCCGTACCGGCGTGCGGTCCTCAAGCCCGTCGCCGCGGGCGGTACGGAGGACACCTCGCTCATCACGTGCGACGCCGACCTGCGGGCGGCGGCCGACCGGCTGCGCGCCCAGCACTGGGTCGGACGCCAGCTGCGGACCTTCATCCTCGAGGAGTTCGTGCCGGGTGAGGAACTGCACGTCGACGGGGTGGTGTTCGACGGGCAGGTGCAGTTCGTCAGCGTGGGCGCCTACCGGGCACCCTGCCTGTCCGCGGTCACCGAATCCCTTCCCCTGACGACGTCCCTCTTCGATCCGGTGGACGACGCCGCGGTCTACGACCTGGTCGTGCCCGTGGCGAAACGCTCCGTGGCCGCGCTCGGCCTGGAAGCGGGTGTCTTCCACATGGAGCTCTTCCACGACGAGGAGTCCGGCCGGCTGGTCTTCGGCGAGTGCGCGGCACGGCGGGGCGGCGGGCTGATCCAGGAGGAGGTCCTCCACAAGTTCGGCGTGAGTCTGGCGCATGCCGCCATCCGGTGTGCGCTGGGCATCGACCCGGCCCTGAAGCCCGAGGTCCGCCCCGGCGCGGTGGGCCACATGCAACTCCCGTACGTGCCGGGAACGCTGCTCTCGTGCCCCTCCGCGGAGGATCTGATGGCGCTGCCGAACGTGGAGTTCGCCACGATCGAGATCCCTCCGGGATACGTCATGGGCAGAACCGGAGACACCGTGTCGAAGATCGGCAGTCTGGTGCTCACCGCCGGTTCCCAGAAGGAGATGTACCAGCGCGCCGACGAGATCCACCAGTGGTTCCTCGACCGTGTCGTGGCAAGCCCCCTGGACGTGTCCCCGGCCCAGCTCCGGGCCTGGAACGCCAGGCAGGAGGGGAGGCGCGCGGGCGAGGCGCCCGCGCCGTCCTGACGGTGTCCCGCCGGGCCTCATCCGGGCACCGGCGGCCCGCAGGCGCGGGTGTGCGCCCCCGGACCGGAAGCAGGTAACCCTCGACCCACAGGCGGACGCCGGCTCATGAGCATCGTAGAAGTCACCCGGATGACCCGTACCTACCGGACACGCGCCGGCGCCTTCTGGCGTCGCAGGCAGGAGACCGAGGCGGTCCGGGGTGTGAGCTTTCACATCGAGCCGGGGGAGATGTTCGGTCTGCTCGGTCCCAACGGGGCCGGCAAGACGACCACCATCAAGATTCTCACCACCCTGCTGCTCCCGACCTCCGGCACCGTCAAGGTCCTCGGATTCGACGTGGCCACCCACCCGACGGAGGTCCGCAAACGGATCGGCTACGTCTTCGGCGGCGACCGCGGCCTCTACGACCGCCTGTCCGCGTACGACAACCTGCGCTACTTCGCCGAGCTCTACGGCGTACCGGCCCGTGAGCAGCGACGCAGGATCGACCGCCTCCTGGAGATGGTCGACCTGAGCGACCGCCGTCACGAGCGAGTGGAAGGCTTCTCCCGCGGGATGCGCCAGCGGCTGCACATCGCTCGCGGACTCCTCCACGACCCCGAGATCGTCTTTCTCGACGAACCCTCGATAGGCATCGATCCGGTGGGCGCGAGGAAGCTGCGCGGCACGGTGGCGGCTCTGGCCGCGGAGAAGAAGACCGTCCTGCTGACCACGCACTACATGTACGAGGCGGACGAACTCTGCGACCGGATCGCCATCATCCGGGACGGCTCGCTCGTGGCGGAGGGAACGCCGCTGGAACTGAAGTCGCGGGTCTCGCAGGGCAAGGTGCTCGAAGTCACGGTCTACGGCTCGTCGAAGACCGCGGCCGAACGCGTGCGAGCACTCGACGGTGTGCGTGCGGTGACGGTCGAGGACCGCGACCAGGCACAGGTGGTGCTGATACGGACGGCTCCGGCGGCGGAGGTCACCTCGGCCGTGCTGGAAGCGTTCGACAGTCTCCCGGTACGCGGCGTTCTCACCCGTGAGCCGACCCTGGAGGACGCGTACGTGGAACTGGTGGACGGCGGATGAATCTCCCGAGGATCCTGCGGCTGGTCGCGGTGAGCTGGTGGCTGCACCTCAAAATGATCAACCGCTCCGTGTTCGACAGCGTGATGCAGGTGGTCTGGCCCCTGTTCTTCAGCACCACCACGCTGTTCATCTACCGCGCGGCCGGGAACGGGAACGCGCTGTCCTACGCTGCCCTGGGAGCCGGCGTCATGACGATCTGGACGTCGATCACGTCGACGGCCAGCAACATCCTCCAGCGCGAGCGGGGCCTGGGGACGCTCGAACTGCTCGTGGCCGCACCCACGCCGTTCCCGGCCTCCGTGGTCTCCATCGTCCTGGCGGTCTCCACGATCGGTACGTACGGCATGGCGGCGTGCCTGCTCTGGGCGCACTTCGTGTTCGGTGTCGACATCGGGGTCGGACGGCCGGCGCCGTTCGTCCTGGCGATCGTGACCACGGTGTTCTCCTTCGGGGTTCTCGGTTTCATCCTGGCCGTCACGCTCGTGCGCTACCGCGGGGCCTGGGCCCTCGGCAGCGCCCTGGAATACCCGGTCTGGCTGCTGTGCGGCTTCCTGGTGCCCGCCTCCGTCCTGCCCGGGTGGATGACCCCCGTTTCCTGGCTGCTTCCCCCCTCCTGGGGCATGAGAGCGATCAGGGAGGCCGCGGCCGGCCGGTCGCCGTGGACCAGCATTCTGGCGTGCTCCGCCACGGCCGTCGTGCTCATCGCGGTCGGCATCCGCTTGACAGGCACCCTTCTGCGAGCTGCGCGGCAGAGCGCGACCCTCTCACTCAGATGAACTACGGCGGCACTGTGAAGAAGTTTCTCCGCATCACCCTCATCGGTGGGGTGCTCAGTTACCGGGCACTCTTCGACTGGCTGTCACCCTGGATCCTCATACCCTCGTTCATCGTCACGCCGCTGGCTCAGATCATGCTCTTCGCGTACATGGGGAGAAACGCGGGCGTGGCCACGGACCAGTTCTTCGTCATCGGGAACGCGATCCAGTACAGCGCGATTCCCTGCCTGTTCGGGATGACCAACACGATCGTCACGGAGCGCCTCGAGAACACTCTCGGTTCTCTCTTCGTCTCGCCCGCGCCTCGGCTGGCTCTCGTCCTCGGCAGATCTCTGCCCGTCATGGTCAACGGGTTCGCCGTATCACTGTTCGCGCTGTTCGCGGGCAGCGCCGTCATGGGCGTCGACATCAGGCTCACCACGGTGCTTCCGGTGCTGGTGTCGATCGTCTGCGCGAACCTGTCGTGCACAGGGCTGGGCCTGGTGAACGCCGCGTTCGGGCTGCGGTTCCGGGACATATCAGTGGTGTCGAACGTGCTCTTCGGAGTGCTGTTGATATTCACGGGGGCCAATGTCCCGCGAGCGCAGCTGCCCGACTGGATCGTCCGGACGGGTGACGTGCTCCCGATGACGCACAGCATCGAGGCGGCGCGGCTGCTGGCGGCCGGCGGCGGTGTGGCGGAGGCCGGCCGGCTTCTGGGCACGGAACTGGCCCTGGGGATCGGCTACGGAGTGGTCGGGGCCGTGGCCCTGCGGCTGCTGGAGCTGCGCAGCCGACGTGCCGCCTCGCTGGAGACGGTGTGAACCGCCCGTGCCCGCCGGCCCGCGGGCGCCCCCCGGGAGGCCGGGAGGCGAACAGCGGACCGGGATCCACCACAGTCCTCACCCGACACATGGGCAGGAACCGCCAAGGAGAGGAAGAACAGTCGTGAGTCACGCCACGATACGACTCCCGATCGGGGACCCGGTCGCACTCGGTTACCAGTTCTACGCGTTCCCACTGGCGATCCAGGCGACCGACGAGCGCGCCTCGGACTGGATACTGAGCAACTACATCCAGCTCGAGTACGACGAGCGCGGCTGGGACACCGAGGTGCCCCTGACGTTCTATCTGTACGACTACGCGCTCTCGCCGTGGCTGGAAGTGGTGCGCGGGACAAGGGCCTGGTACACGTCGGCCGATATCGTCGAGGTTGTCCGGAACGCGCTGGCGAACGGCTACTACGCCTATCTCGTCATCGACGAGTACCACATTCCGAACCGCCGCTTCTTCCAGGTCAAGCACCAGGAACACGACATTCTCGTGCACGGCGTCGACGACCGGACGGGCACCTTCACCGTCCTGGGCTTCGACGAGCAGATGCGTTTCCGCTCGACCGAGGTGAGCCAGGAGGACTTCGGCAGGTCCCACCACGCGCTCGACGGCGAGAGGTTCCAGAACGCGCCGGTCGTGTTCTACCGGCCGCGCAGGCAACCCGACTTCGGTTACCCGCCGATCAGGTACGACTTCAATGTGGAACTGGTCCGCCGCACCCTCCACGAGTACCTGCACTCGATCGACACCTCCCGGCACTTCGACATGCTTCGAGCACCACGCCCCTGCCGGTACGGAATGGACGTGTACCAGCCCCTGGAGCAATTCATCATTGAATACGCGAAGCGTGAGCGCCCCTACGACATTCGCCACCTGCACATCCTCTGGGAGCACAAACGCATGATGACCGCACGCGTCGGGCGACTCGCGGATCTCATCGGCTCGATCGCTTCGTTGCAGGACGATGCACGCCAGATCGAGACCGACGCGATGGCTTTGCGCAATGTCATGATGCGCGATCACCTCCAGAACGGCCGCAAGGGTTACCTCGACAACTCGCTCGATCTGCTGAACCGCGTCAGGGACAAGGAGACGGCGCTGCTGACCGAGGTGGTACGGAGGATCGACGACGCCGGTCCATCGGCCCCAGCCACGGCCGGCCTCCCTCCGGGGACGAAGCACTGACCTGTTCTTCCGGAGGACTTCGATGATCAGCGAGCCCGAGCGCACACTCGTCTCCGACCTGCCCCGACACGTCGGGAAGACCGTTTCGGTGTGGGGGTGGGTGAACACCCTGCGCCTCCAGCGCACGATGCAGTTCGTCCTCGTTCGGGACCACACGGGCATGGTTCAGGTGACCCATCGGCGTGGCGGCGGGGACGATGAGGTGGAGTCCCGCCTCGAGCGGCTGACCTCCGAGTCGGCCGTCCGCGTCACCGGACGGGTGGTGGAGAACGCGGCGGTGAAGCTGAACGGACTGGAGATCGTCCCCGAGACCGTCGAGATCGTCGGCCTGGCCGAGACACCACTGCCGGTCGACGAGCACAGCGGACCGGACCACCGGCTCGACTGGCGGTTCCTGGACATTCGCAAGCGGTCGCCGGCACGCCTCCTCTTTACCGTGCAGACCACCCTCGAACAGGCGATGCGCGAATACGCGTACGCCGAGGGATGCACGGAGATGCACACGCCGAAACTCATGGGCACCGCCTCGGAGACGGGTGCCGAGGTCTTCCGGGTGGGGTACTTCGACCGGAACGCCTACCTGGCTCAGTCGCCGCAGTTCTTCAAGCAGATGGCCATCGCGGCCGGCATCGACCGGGTCTTCGAGGTCGGCCCGGTCTTCCGGGCCGAGCCCTCCTTCACGTCGCGGCACAGCACGGAGTTCACGGGCATCGACGCCGAGATCGCGTGGATCTCGGACGTGGAGGAGGTGATGGACTTCGAGGAGCGGATGCTCGCCCACGCGATGTCCCGGGTGGCCGACAGGCACGGCGAGGCCATCAGGGAGGAGTTCGGCGTCGAGGTCGTCGTGCCCCGAACGCCGTTCCCCCGGGTGACGATGGCCGAAGCCGGAAAGATCCTGCATGCCCGCGGCTGGGATCCCGACGGGGTGAAGGAGGACCTGGACCCGGAGGGGGAAAGGACACTGGCCGCCCACATCGAGGAGACCACCGGACACGAGTTCGTCTTCGTCACCCACTATCCCGTCGGCCTCCGGCCCTTCTACCACATGCGCGCGCCCGGCCGGCCGGACCTGACGCTGAGCTTCGACCTGCTGTGGAAAGGACTGGAGGTCACCACCGGGGCGCAGCGGGAGCACCGCCACGACGTGCTGCTCCGGCAGGCCGCGGAGAAGGGGATGGACACCGAGCCGATGCGGGACTACCTCAACTGCTTCCGCTACGGCTGTCCTCCGCACGGAGGCTTCGGCGTGGGACTGGGCCGGCTGCTGATGGTGCTGCTCGGCCTCGACTCGATCCGCGAGGCGACATTCCTCTTCCGTGGCCCGAACCGTCTCACCCCCTGAGGGGAAGATCCTGCCCGCCGCGGTCGGGGAGAGGTGTTCCGCCGTCCGGCCGGGGCACCGCCCGGACGACCGCCGACCCAAGCGACCGCACCGAACAGCAGAGGCTTGTCGATTGCCCGCCGAGACGACACAGCGCAAGGACGAACTGGCCCGCAACCTGCGGCGGGCCGAGCGGCGCGTTGCCGCGGCCTGCGAGGCCGCGGGACGCCCGCCACAGGAGGTGACCCTGATAGCGGTCACCAAGACCCGCCCGGCCGCGGACGTGCGGCTGCTCGCCGAACTGGGTGTCAGGGACGTCGGTGAGAACCGCGACCAGGAAGCCGCGCCGAAGGCCGCCCTCTGCGCGGGGCTCCCGCTGCGCTGGCACTTCATCGGCCAGTTGCAGACCAACAAGGCCCGCTCGGTCGTGAGCTACGCGGACTCCGTGCACTCCGTGGACCGGCTTCGGCTGGTCGACGCGCTCGCCCGCGCCGTCGCCCAGTCCGACCGCGCCCACCGGCCGCTGGGCTGCCTCGTCCAAGTCGCCCTGGACGTGCAGCAGTCGGGAGGGCGGCGTGGCGGAGCGGCCCCGGAGGAGGTCGAAGAGATCGCAGCGGCGATCGTGGAGGCTCCCGGCCTGCGGCTCGATGGCCTGATGACCGTCGCCCCGCAGGACGGCCCGTACATGGACCGGCCCCGCGCCGCTTTCGAGCGGGTGGCCGAGATCGGCGCACGGCTGCGTACCCTGCACCCCGCCGCCACGGCGCTGTCCGCGGGTATGACCGGCGACCTGGAGGCCGCGGTCGCCGCCGGCGCGACCCATGTGCGTCTCGGGGGCGCCGTGCTGGGGGAACGTGCCTGATCGGTCCTGCGGGAGCCGGTAACTGACCAGAAGTCACGGCGAGCGGCGCCGCGTCGGGTCCGGTCGGATCCGCACTTTCGATCCGAAGAGGTGTCAAGGAATGAACAGAGACGAGTTCTACCAGGCGGTCAAGGAGTTCCTGGCCGAGGCGGTGGAGGAGACCGGGAGACACGCGCTCGAGGAGATCGGCGAGGACGACGACCTGTTCCACATGGGCCTGATCGACTCCCACATGGTGATCCGGCTGGTCATCTTCGTGGAGGAGACGACCGGGACGGAGATCGATCTGGCGGAGCACGAGTTCGAGGTGTTCTACACCCTGCGCGGACTCCACTCGGTGGCCGAGGGCGTCCCGTCGAGCTGAGCGGTGCCGCTCCGTGACCAGCCGTCCGGAGCCCGGCAGGAAGGGAGCAGAACGTGAACGCAGCATCGGCCAGGGCGAAGCCGCGGACCTCGGCGGTCCTGTTCGACCTGGGGGGTGTCCTGATCGACTGGAATCCCCGCCACCTCTACCGCGGGCTGTTCGGCGAGGACCGGGACGGGATGGAGGAGTTCCTGGCCACCGTGTGCACCCCCGCGTGGAACCTGGAACAGGACCGCGGACGGCCGTTCAGCGAGGGCATCGCCCTGCTCTGCCGCCGGTTCCCGCAGCACCGGGAAATGATCACCGCCTTCCGCGAGCGGTGGGAGGAGATGGTGGCGGGCGACATCCCGGACAACGTCGCCCTGCTCAGGAGGATCACCGACGCCGGACGCGGCGCGTTCGCCATCACGGACTGGTCCGCGGAGACGTTCCCGCTCGTGCGGCGCCGTTTTCCGTTCCTGGACCTGTTCGACGGGATCGTGGTGTCGGGAGAGGAAGGGTTCCTCAAGCCCTCCGCGGAGATATTCGGCGTGGCACGCACGAGGTTCGGTCTGGACCCGGCCACGACCACCTTCGTCGACGACTCCCGGGAGAACTACCACGGGGCCCGGCGACTGGGCTACGACGCCATCCACTACAAGAACCCCGTCCAGTTGCGGGAGGAACTCGCCGCGCGCGGCTGGCCGGTCGGGGACCCCGGCGACGGGTGACGGAGCGGTGCACACCGGTCCGCGGCTCACCGGCCGGCCGCGTGACAGCGCCGCGGGCACGTGCCTGGCCCCGTGCCCTTCGCCGCGGTCCTGACCGGCCGGGACGGAACGCTCCCGCGCGGCGACGCGGCACTCTCCGCCAGGATCCGGCAGCCCCTGGCCCGTCCAGCGACGAGGACGGCGGCGCGGGTGCGGGAGCGGCTCTTCCCCGAACACCGACCGAGCGGCACGACGTCCTGGACCACGGGCGCCCAGGGCCGCGCCGACGACTCCCCCGATGCGCGGAACGTCCGTTTCATCCTCCTGGATCCTTTCGGCCATGCACGATGTTTACCTCCCGACGTGCTGGCCCCCGCGGGGGATGCGGGGGAAGCATCGGATCACCGCCCCCTCATCGAGGCCTCGTGGGCACCCCGACGAGCGGTCTGACTGCGGAAGACCTCGGGCCCCGGCGACGTCCGCGCCGCCGCATACGAAGCAGGCGCACCCGATCCGCATACGCACACGCCGCGGTACCACGGCCCGAACCACCCGGCCGTGCCCTTTGCCGGCAGGCCTTTGGCCCTGCACGCCGACCGAAGGAAGCCGAACACCATGTCCAGTGAGACCACATCACCGACCCGGCCCTACGCCACGGACCTCGCCGCGGCCACGCTCGCGCACCTGCGCGACCCGGTCGTTGGGGCGAACCTGGCACTGCGCCGAAGCATCGTGCGAGAGGTGCGTGCGCAACTGGAGGGCGAGGGGTTCGAGGAGTACGAGACACCGGTCCTCGGCGAGCGGATCAACGAGTACTCCGCAGGACTCATCCGCGCCCAGTCCGCGGCGGGCGACGAGTGGTGGCTGACCCAGTCTCCGCAGTTGTTCAAACAGATGTTGATCGCGAGCGGACGTACCCGCTACCTGCAGTTCGCGCACTGCTTTCGCGACGAGCCGCGCGAGCCCGGACGCTATGACCGGATGCGCGAGTTCATCCAGATCGACATCGAGATGGTCACCGACGACCCGGCCGAGATCCGCCGCATGGTGGAACGGGTGATGGTCCGCGTGTGCCGGGCGGCCGGCCGTGCGATCAGCACCCCCTTCCCGGAGATGGACGCTGCCACCGCGGTGGCCCACCACGGCACCGACACCCCCGACCTGCGGACCGATCCCGACGAGTGGAGCTTCGTCTGGATCACCGACTTCCCGCTGGCCGAGCCGGACGGATCGGGACGGCCCAGACTGGTCCGGCACCCCATGGCCCGGCCCGAGCGGCCGCCCCAGGACGCCGACCACGCCTGCTCCCTGCGGACCTACTCCTACGACCTGGTCCTGAACGGATACGAGATCGGCAGCGGCGACCTGCGCATCCACGACGCGGCCGAGCAACTGGCCGTACTGCGCGCCATGGACCTGCCCGCAGAGCACTACCAGGTGCTCCTCGACGTCCTCGCCGACGGATGCCCGCCGCACGGTGGCGTCGGGCTCGGCCTCGACCGGCTCGCCATGGCCCTGGCCGGCTCCCGTGACATCGCGCAGGCATCGGCCTTTCCCCATTGGTTCGGCCGTGTCCTGCCGGAGGAGGCCCCGTGATCGCCCACGGCGCGAACCGGATCGAGCAGCTCGTCCTGGCGTCCGCCGCCCGCCACACCGAGCGTGCCGCCCTCGCGACTCCCACCCAGCAGGTCACCTACGGCCGGCTCGCAGCCGCCGCCGAGCGCGGCGGCGTCCTGCTCACCGCCGCGGGATGCCGGCCCGGCGAGGCGGTACTGCTCACGGCGGGCAACCGGCCCGAGGACATCATCTGGGAGTTGGCGATCTGGCTCGCGGCGGGAGTGGTCGTCCCGGTCTCCCCCACCACGCCCCTGGAAGTGGTGCGCCGGATCGCCCGCCGCACCGGGGCGCGGTTCCTGGCCGGAGCGGACACTCCGGAATCCTGGCAGGAGCTGTTCGGCAACGGGCCGTCCGGCGAGGGCCTTCGGACCCTCGCCGGAACCGCCGGCTCCCGCCCCGCCGAACTGGACGCCGATCAGGCCCTGGTGATCTTCACGTCGGGCTCCACCGGCGAGCCGAAGGGCGTGGTGCTCTCCCACCGCGTTCTCGTCGGCAAGCTCCGGGCCATCCAGCAGGTCCTTCCGTTCGCGCCGGACACCGTCACTCTCCAGGTGCTCCAACTGCACTTCAGCTTCGGGCAGTGGACGTCCCTGCTCACCCTGGCCACCGGCGGACTGCTCCAGTTGCGGCCCGCGTTCTCGGCGACGCGGTTCCTGCACGATCTCACCAGCCTGCGGATCGACCGGACCGCCGTCGTCCCGAGCATGCTCCGCATCATCCTGCGCACCCTCGACGGCGCCGAGGACGGCGAGGACCTCCTGCGGCGGATCGCCGCGCGGTGCTCACCCCGTCTGTGGATCGCGGGCGGGGAACCGCTGCCGGGGCCGCTGGGCCGTCAGGTGCGCGCCCGCTTCCCCCGTTCCTCGATCGCCGACGTGTTCGGTCTCAGCGAGAGCGCGACCTCCGACCTCATTCTCACCCCGGACCGGTACGACCAGGAGGCCGGAACGCTCGGCCGTCCGACACCCGGCGTACGGATCCGCGTCGTGGACGCGGCCGGCGCGGACTGCGGCCCGGGCGACGCCGGCGAACTGTGGATCCGTACCGAGCATCTGATGACCGGATACCTCGATGACCCGGCCGCCACCGCGGCGACGCTGACCGAGGGTTGGCTGCGCACCGGGGACCGCGCACGCCGGCGCCCCGACGGCCTGCTCGAACTCGCGGGCCGGGCCAAGGACCTCATCGTCCGGGGCGGGAGCAAGATCTCTCCTCTGGAGGTGGAGAACGTCTTCAGCGCCCACCCCGACTGCGCGGGCTGCGTGGCGGTCGGCGTGCCCGACGACCTCCTCGGGGAGCGGCTGCACCTTCTCCTGATGCCCCGCCCGGGCCGCGCGGTGGACCCCGTCCGCCTTCTCGACTGGAGCCGTGAGCGGCTGGAGCGTCACAAGACGCCCGACCGGGTGCACGTGGTGGACGACCTGCCGCTGGGCCGTACCGGGAAGGTCGACCGCGGTCTCGCCCGCACCGTGGCCCTGTCGGCACCGGCCGCCCGCGAGGGCGACAAGGGGTGCGGCAATGGCTGACGCGCTCGTGGTGGGAGCCGGTGTCGCCGGACTGGCCACCGCTCTGTTCGTGGCGCGCTCCGGCGGGCACGTGGAGTTGCTGGAGAGCGATCCGGCTGCCCCGCCGCAGGACGTGCGGCAAAGCCTCGACCACTGGTCGCGCCCGGGCGTTCCGCAGATGGGGCAGGGACACAACATCCACGGACTCGCCTGGCTCCTGCTGCGGGATCACGCACCCGACGTCCTGGCGGGCCTGATCGCGGCCGGAGCCGAGGAACGGCCGTTCCAGGTCGGACGGCCCGGGCGGGACGAGTCCGTCTCGGCACTCATGGTGCGTCGCGCGGTGTTCGAGTG
This sequence comes from Streptomyces sp. H51, assembly GCF_035656535.1. Taxonomy (NCBI): domain Bacteria; kingdom Bacillati; phylum Actinomycetota; class Actinomycetes; order Kitasatosporales; family Streptomycetaceae; genus Streptomyces; species Streptomyces sp. H51. The sequence goes on along the minus strand of NZ_JAYMHD010000080.1, from coordinate 78,328 downwards.
GATGCTCCGGACGGCCGTGGCACGCGAGCCCGGGGTCACCGTCCGGACCGGCATCCGGGTCACCGGGCTGGCCACCGTGCCGGGCGGCGGAAGCCGGGGGGTGGTCCTGGACTCCGGCGAGATCGTCGAGGCCCCGTGGGTCGTCGACGCCACCGGGCGGCGCTCCGCGCTGCCGCGGTGGCTGGAGCAGGCCGGCGCCGCGCCGCCGCCGGAGACCTTCCAGGCCTCCGGCACCCGCTACTACGCCCGGCACTTCAGACTGCGCCCCGGTGTGCGGGCACCACAGGGGGACTGGATCTTCGGCCCGACCGGCGATCTCGGGTACCTGCGCTACTCGCTGCTGCCCGAGGACGGCGGGCACTTCGTGGTCACGCTCAACACCCCGCCCTCGGACCAGGAGTTGAGACGCCTGCGGGACGACGCTCTGTGGTTGCGCGCCGCCTCGCTGCTCGGCCCGCTGCGGGAGTGGCTGCACCCTGACACCTCCGTACCCGCGTCCCCGGTGTTCACGATGGGCGGCCTGCGCAACGCGTTGCGGGACTTCCGCCCGCACGCGGGCGGGAAGGGAGCGGGCGTCCTGCCGGTCGGTGACGCTCTGTGCCACACCAACCCGACCAACGGCTGGGGCGTGAGCTTGGCGCTGCACCACGCGCGCGTGGTCGCGGAGGCGATCTGTGCCCGCGGCAGGCGCGCGACGGTGACCGCGGACACGGTGCGTCGCCTCACCGAGCACGCCCTGCCGTACTTCCGGGTGGCGGCGGCCGAGGACGCGGAGCGGGCCCGCCTGGCGGCGGGAGCCGCGCCGGGCTGGGAAGACCCGGACAACCCGCTGTTCTTCCGCAAGGTCGTCCACCCGCAGGCGGTCCGGGACCCGCTGCTGTCCCGCTCCGTGCAGCGCCGCATCCACCTCCTCGACCCGCCCGACCGGCTGACCTCGGACGCCCGCCTGGTGGAAAGGGCCCTGCGGCTGCACCGGTCGGCCCGGGAGCAGAGGCCGGCGCAGGATCCCGGCCCGCCGCGGGCCGACCTCCTCGCGGCACTGGCGGAACCGCTCGACAGGGCTTCCTGAACCATCCACCCCGCACAGAAACGAACCGAACCCATGAACGAAGCACTCGATCTCGTCGGCCGCTACGCGCGCGCCGAGGGCGAAGAGCGGACCGAGATCGCCGCGCAGCTCTCCAAGCTCACCCAGCGGTCCATCGACGAGACCGGCCGCGGCCTCACCCTCACCGAAGCCGACCTGAGCAACCTGGACCTGCGGGGAGCGAACCTGCGGCGGGCCAACCTGAACCGCGCAGTCCTGCACGGCACCCGCCTGGACGGCGCCGACCTGAGCGAGGCGACGATGGTCTGTCCGGCCATGGAGCGCACCGACCTCTCCGGCGCCAGCCTGCGTTCGGCCTACGTCCACGCGCTGGCCGCGCAGACATGCACATTCGACGACGCGGACCTGACCGGGCTGCGTGATGCGACCGGAACCCTCTTCCACGGCTGCAGCATGCGCAACGTCCGGCTCGACGGCTCGCACCTGGCCGGCTCCAGCTTCTACCAGTGCGACCTCAGCGGCGCGACCTTTTCCGGGGCCAACCTCCAGGGCAGCCTGATCAACGAGAGCATGCTGGAGCGGGCGGTCTTCCAGGGCACCTGCCTCGACCAACTGTCGATCACCAAGTCGAACATGCGCGAGACGTCGCTCGAGGGGGCTTCCGGACGCGGACTGGTGCTCCAGCGGCTGACGTCGGCGGACGGACTCGTACTGCGCGACGCCGACCTGCCCCGACTGCGGCTCGACACGATGGTGAGCGCCGACTGGCAGGCGGCGCGCCTCAAGGCCGTCGACGGTGACTTCACCGACGTCACGGTCACCCTTGCCGACTTCTCGCAAGCCGACCTCACCGGGGCCACGCTGCGGCGCTGCTCCTGGCCGGGGGCCGAACTGACGGGCGCCAGCCTGGTGAACGGCAAGATCACCGGCTCCACGCTGCGCGGCGCCGCGGCCTCAGGGCTGCGGGCCGAGAACCTGGGCGTGGTCGAAAGCGACCTGTCGAACGCCGTGCTGACCGGTGCCATGGCACGCTGCCTGACCGTCCGGGACACCAACATGTCCAGCGCCGACCTGCGGGACGCCAACCTGTACCGCGCCATGATCACCGGAGACCCGCCGAAGGGCATGAGCCTGCGGGCGGCGGACCTGGAGAACGCCACCCTGGTGCAGGCCTACGTCGCCGCCGACCTGTCCGACGCCAACCTCGCCGGAGCGAACTGCGCGTACAGCCGGTTCAGCCAGTCCGACCTGAGCGGGGCGAGGCTGGACGGCGCGAACATGTACCAGTCGACGTGGGTCAAGGTCGCGGTCACCCGTGCGTCGCTGAACGGCGTACGGCCACCGGTCTTCGCCGACCGGTGCGCCGGGCTGGCGGAAGCCGTGGAGGCCACCGGAGGAGCCACGTCCACCGAGTTCACCTCCTACCTGCGGCGCTTCGGTGCCGTTCTGGCCGCCGGGCGAAAGGGCTCCACGTGAGCGGGGTCCTCGTCGTCGCGGCTCACCCGGACGACGCGGAGCTGGCGGTCGGCGGAACGCTGGCCCTGCTCGGTGACCGGGGGACGGAGGCGACCGTTGCGGTGGTGGCGGTGTCCGAGGCGGACGAGGAGCACCGGCGCCTGCGGGTCCGGGCCGCCGAGCGGGCCGCCTCGATCCTCGGCCACCGGTTGAGGTGGCTCGCCCGCGAACCACTGGACCAGGTCGAGGACATTCCCGAGTACGAGGTGGTGCGGCTGGTGGACGACCTCGTCGCACAGGTACGCCCGGACGCGGTGCTGACCCACTGGGAAGGCGACTCGCACGGAGACCATGTCCGGGTCGCACGGGCCGTCGTGTCGTCCTCCCGCCGGTGGCCCGAGGTGTCGCTGTGCCAGTTCGGGCCCAACGAGCACCGCACCACGAGGTTCCTCGAGTTCGTCCCCAACGTCTTCGTCCCCATCGCCGACCAGTTGCCGCGCAAGCTCGACGCCCTGCGCTCGTTCTCCTACCCGGGGCAGGGGTTCAGACCGCTCGATGAGGAGTGGGCCCGGCAGCAGGCCCTGCTGAACGGGCGTCACGTCGGCGTCCCCGCCGCCGAGTCGCTGCGGCTGCTCCGCTGCCGGACCGACGGGCCGGGGCCGCTCGGCATTCCGACCGCACCTCTGCCGATGGACGACCACCACGTGAGAGAGGGAGAAGAAGATGACTGAACCGCATGGCCGGGCCACGGACGCCGACGGCGAGGCAGCCGGGGTGTACGACTACGGCTCCGCCCTGCGCGACGGACACGCCCGCGTCTGTGTCTGGGGCCTCGGCTACATCGGCTGGTCGACCGTCGAGGCTCTGCGTGAGGCCGGGGTACGCACACTCGGCTTCGACGTGAGCGAGAGCCGTGTGGCGCAGCTGCGGGCGGCCGCCGGCACCGAGGCGGACCTGACGCTGACCGCCGACCGGCAGCTCACCGCGGCCGACGACGTCGCGGTGCACTTCGTCGCGGTACCGACGGAGCGCGAGGCCGCACCGTACAGCGACGCCATGGCCGCCGTGGTGACCGCGCTCGTGGACATCGCCGCGTCCCGCGGGGACCGCGACGCCGGCCTTCCGCCGCCGCTCGTCGTCATAGAGTCGACGCTGACCCCTGGCACCGTCGACGACATCCTGCTGCCGCTGCTGTCCGGGCGCGGGCTGCAGCCCGACCGGGACCTGCTGATCGCGCTGGCACCCCGGCGCGACTGGTTCCTGGCCGAGGGATACGGACTGCGGGAACTGGACCGCGTGTTCGGCGGCGTGGGGGATCGTTCGGCGACCGCGGCCCACGGTGTGCTGTCCCTGATGTGCGACCGTCTGCACCGGGCCGCCGACCACAGGGTCGGCGAACTGGTCAAGTGCGTCGAGAACGCCTTCCGGCACGTCGAGATCACCCTCGCCAACCAGCTCACGCTCGCCTTCCCGCACGTGAACATGGTGGAAGTGCTCCAGCTCGCCGGCACCAAGTGGAACATGGGCACCTACCACCCGAGCTTCGGCACCGGCGGCTACTGCGTCCCGCTGGCCAGCAGGTACCTCCTCCTGGGGGCCGCGCACCGCGAGGAGCTGTCGCTGCTGAGCAGTGCGGTGGAGACCGACGACAGCATCCGCGAGACCGTGGCGGAGGCCGCCGGACAGCGCGGCGAGGTGCTCGTGCTCGGCCTGGCCTACAAGGGCGGCATCAAGGTGGCCACCCTCAGCCCGGCCCTGGCCATCACCGCGCGGCTGCGCAAGCTCGGCATCCCGCACACCCTGCACGACCCGATGTACACCTGCGAGGAGATCGACGCGCTGACAGCGCCGGGCACCGCGGTGGCGGATCCCACGGAGGCGGTGCGTCGCGCGGCCACCGTACTCATCGTCGCCGACCACCCGGAGTTCCGGACCGCGCCGTACACCGGGCTGCTCGCCTCCGAACGCCCCGGCGGCCGGCTGATCCTCGACAACTACGGCGTCCTGGAGGGCCACGAGTGGCCCGGGCACGTCACCTACCGCCGGGCCGGCGGCCCCGGCTGGCTCGACCGGAACGTCGCGGCGGAAGCAGGGGCGTCATGACGACTTCGGGGGAGGAGGGCGCCCGGCGGCTGGCCGACGCGGGCGCCCGCGTCGGCCGCGGGGTGCGGGCCTGGCTGGGCGGCGACGTCCGGATCGGCCCCGGCGTGAGCGTGGGGGACGGAGCGGTCCTCGTCGCGGACGACCTGGACCTGGGGCGCGACGTGCACATCGGCGCGGGCTGCGACGTGCGGGCCGCGCAGGTGAGCATCGGCGACGGCAGCCAGCTCCAGGACGGGGTGACAGTCCTCGTCGCCGACCGCTTCGCCGTGGGCCGGGGCTCCCGCCTGGAGCACCGGGTGTCCATCACCTGCCGCCGGTTCCTGGCGGGCGACCTGTTCTATTTCGGCCACGACTCAGGGGTGGGGTACGGCGGCACGACCGCCTCGACCTCGACCGTCGACGCGGGCCACCGCGTGGCGCTGGGCCCGCACAGCGTCCTCAACGCCAATCTGCCGATCGTCCTGGAGGACGACGTCGGCTCGGGCTGCTACCTCTCCGTGTGGACACACGGATTCCATTTCGGTCACCGCCTGCTCGACGGCTTCGACGCCACGTTCGCCGGGGTGCACATCGAACGGAACGTGTGGCTGGGATACCACGTCACCGTCCTGCCCGGCGTGCGCGTCGGCGCCGACACCATCCTCGCGGCGGGCGCCGTCGTGTCCCGGGACCTCCCGTCCGGCGTGCTCGCCGCGGGCGTGCCCGCCGTCGTCAAGCGGCCGCTGCTCGCGCAGCCGGTCACGGGCGAGACCGCTGACCGGCGGATCGAGGGACTCCTGGAGGCCTGGGCGCGTGAGCTGGCGTGGAAAGGGCTGCCCGCGGTACGCGAACCGGCCGGTGACCTGCTGGTGGGTGACGGGCACCGGGTGAGTCCGGTTCCCCCCGGCTCCGCGGGCCCACCGCCCGGCGGACGGACACGCCTGCTGCTCACCGTCGAGGACCGGCCCGACCTGCGGACCGCCACCGATACCGTCCTGTTCGAGCTGCGTTCCGGCACGCTGTCCGGCCGACTCGACGACGTCGCGCACGACCTGCGCGACTTCCTGCGCCGCAACGCCCTGCCCTGCGGAGCCACCGAGACGTTCCGGAGCATCGCGCCGCGGCCCTTCCGGCGGCTGCTGGAACCGGGCACCCCGGCCGCCGCCTCCGACGTCCTCGGGGAGGACACGTGAACACCGCGGCAGGCCGGCACACGGCCGAGGTGAACATCTTCACCGAGATGTCGGCCCTCGCCGAAACACATGCCGCGGTCAACCTGGGCCAGGGGTTCCCCGACAGCGCGGGACCCGTGGAGATCATCGAGGCCGCGGTGGCGGCGCTGCGCGCCGGGCACAACCAGTACCCGCCCGTGCCCGGCATCGCTCCCCTGCGCGAGGCGGTGGCACACCACCAGCGGCACTGGTACGGGATCCCGGTCGACCCCCGCAGTGAGGTCGTCATCACGGCCGGAGCCTCGGAGGCCATCGCCGCCGCCGTCCTGGCGTTCGTCTCCCCCGGTGACGAGGTCGTCGTCCTGGAGCCCTTCTACGACCTCTACCGCGCCTGCGTGTCGATGGCGGGAGGAACGCTCGTGCCGGTACGGCTGCACGAGCCCGGCTTCCGGTTCGATCAGGCCGCGCTGGCGGCGGCCGTCACCGACCGGACGAGGATGCTGCTGCTCAACTCCCCGCACAACCCGACGGGACTGGTGCTCGACGAGCACGAGGTGCGCGCCGTCGCCGGGATCGCGGCCGAGCACGACCTCCTGGTCGTGGCGGACGAGGTGTACGAGCACATGGTCTACGACGGTCGGCGGCACCACCCGGTCGCCGCGGTCCCGGGCATGTGGGAGCGCACCGTGAGCATCAGCTCCGCGGGCAAGTCCTTCTCGGTCACCGGCTGGAAGGTCGGCTGGGCGACCGGCCCCGCCGACCTGCTCTCCCGGGTCCAGGGGGTCAAGCAGTACCTGTCCTTCGCGGCGGGCACGCCGCTGCAGCACGGCGTCGTGCGCGCGCTCGCCTGCCCCGACAGCTACTACGAGGACCTGCGGACCGACTACCAGCGCAGGCGCGACCTGCTGGCGGACGGCCTGGCGGAGCTGGGTTTCGCGGTCAGCCGGCCCGCGGGGACGTACTTCGTCACGGTGGACGCCGGCCCGCTCGGCGCCACGGACGGCCTGCGGTTCTGCCGTGAACTGCCGCGCCGCTGCGGAGTGGCGGCGATCCCCAACTCGGTCTTCTACACCGACCCGGGTGCCGCCGGCGCCCAGGTGCGGTTCACCTTCTGCAAACCGGAAGCCGTGCTGCGCGAGGGACTGCGCCGACTCCGCCGGGGCCTGCGCGGGGGGTGGTGACGCATGGCCGGTCCTCCCCCGTCCGACAGCCCGGCCGTTCCCGACGGAGACGTCCGCGGCATGAGATCACTCTACGTCACACAGGAGCTGGCCCCGTTCTTCGCGGAAGGCGGCCTGGGCCTGACCGGCAAGGCCCTGCCGGACGCACTGGGTGAGCACTGCGGGCTGCGGCACGACATCGTCCTCCCCTGCTATCCCCGCCTGCTGGAGCGCTCGGGCCTGCGCACCCAGGAGGTCCTGCGCCTTCCCGCCCGCCGGGTGGGCGGTGTGCGCGCGGAGGGTTCCGTGCACCGCCTCGTGGACCCCCCGGTGGACAGCGGCGTCTACCTCATCCGGTCGGACGCGTGGTACGACCGCCCCGGCATGTACCGGGACGAGCACTACGCGCCCTTCGCCGACGAGGCGGAGCGGGCGGCCTACTTCGGCTGGTGCGTCGCGCGGTGGCTCTCGGCGACAGGACCGCGGTACGGGCTCGTGCACGGCAACGACTGGCAGTCCGGCGCGGCCATGGCCCACCTGCGCGCTCGCTTCCCTCGCCTGCCGCAACTGCTCACCGTCCACAACGGCCTGTACCGGGGAGACCTGACGCACTGCGCCCCGGCCACCCTCGGCCTGCCCGCCCGGCGGCTGAGCCTTCTGACGGAGGCCTCGCGCGGACGCCCGAGCCTGCTGCTGGCGGCCGTCCAGGCCGCGGACGCCGTCGCCACGTGCAGCAGCGGTTACGCCGCGGAACTCGTCGCGCGGGCCGACGAGGACCCGGTGGCCGCGGCGCTGCGGGAAACCGAGGTGACCGGCATCCCGTTCGGCGTGGACGGCAGCTGCTGGGATCCCGGCGCCGACGGCCACGGCCACGCTCCCTTCGGGGCCGGGACCGTGGCGGCCGGCAAGCGATCCGGCAAGCGGGCCCTGCAAAGACGGCTCGCGCTGCGCGAGGATCCGGCGCTGCCGGTGCTCGGCGTCTGCTCCCGGCTCGTCCCCGAGAAGGGGACCGACCTGCTGCTCGCCGGGCTCGGCCCCCTGCTCCGCGCGGGACGGCTCCAGCTGGTGCTCGTCGGCCCCGCCACCGACGAACTGCGGCGGGAGCTGTCCGGGCTGGCGGAGGCGGCCCCCGGGCTGCTGGCCCATGTGCCGCGCTTCGACCAGGACGTCGCCTGGCTCCTCTACGCGGGCTCCGACCTCACGGTCATGCCCTCGCGCAGTGAGCCCGGGGGACTCAACCAGCTCATCGCCTACCGCTACGGAACGCTCCCTCTGGTCAGCCCGGTCGGCGGCCTGCGCGACACGGTGGTGGACCTGCGGCGCGATCCGGTGGCCGGGACCGGCTTCTTCATCGCGGAACACACCGCGCTCTCGGTGCGTGAGACGGTCCTCGCCGCGCTCGCCTGGATCGCGCGATCGCCCGACGACCTGGACACCGTCCGACGCCGTGTCATGGAGCAGGACTGGTCCTGGGCCGCTACCGCACGCCGCTACGCGGTCCTGTACCGCCGACTCCTCGCGAGGGCCGAGGGGCCGGACCCGGACGCGGCGGTCGCCCCGGCGGGCGCGCGATGAGGAGGAAGAGAGGAATGCGAGTCGACCTGCTCACCCGGGAGTACCCGCCCTCGGTGTACGGAGGCGCCGGGGTCCACGTGGCGAACCTCACCCGGAACCTGCGCCCCCACCTGGACCTGCGCATCCACTGCTACGGCGACAGCCGGCCCGATGCCGGGGTGCGGGCCTACCCGGTGGGCCTGGGCGAGGGGTCCGGCACGGCGCTGCGCGCCATGGCGGTCAGCATGGCCATGGGGCACGCCGTTCGGGGCAGCTCGCTCGTGCACAGCCACACCTGGTACACCAACCTCGCCGGCCACGTGGCCAAGGCCAGGCACGGCATTCCACACGTCGCCACAGTGCACAGCCTGGAGCCGCTGCGGCCGTGGAAGGCCGATCAGCTCGCGGACGGCTACCGGTTGTCCTCGTTCATGGAGGAGGCGGCCCTGGTGGGCGCGGACCGCCTCATCGCCGTGTCCCACGCGATGGCCGCCGACATCGTGCGGGTCTATCCGGCCGTCGATCCCGGCCGGGTCTGCGTGATCCACAACGGTGTCGACACCACCGAGTTCGCGCCGGATCACGGCACCGAGCACCTGGAGCGCCTCGGGCTCGCGCTGGACCGGCCCATGGTCGCCTGTGTGGCGCGGATCTCCCCGCAGAAGGGGCTGGGCCACCTTCTGCGGGCCGCCGAAAGCTTTCTCCGCGGCACCCAGCTCGTCGTCGTGGCGCAGACGGCGGACTCCCCGGAACTCAGGCGTCGCTTCGGCCTGGCCGTCGCCCGGCTGCGGGACACCGGAGTACCCGTCGTCTGGATCAGCGGCCCGTTCCCCCGCGCCGCGCTGTGCCAGCTCCTCACGCACGCCCGGACGTTCGTCTGTCCCTCCGTCTACGAACCCCTGGGCATCGTGAACCTGGAGGCCATGGCGTGCGGGACCGCGGTCGTGGCCGCCGACGTCGGTGGCATACCCGAGGTCGTGGTGGAGGGGGAGACCGGACTGCTGGTGCCCGCGACGGCGTCGGACGACGGCAGGCCGGCCGATCCGGCGAGGTTCGTCAGGGAACTGGCCGCACGGGTGAACCGCCTGATCGCAGATCCCGCGACCGCCCAGCGCATGGGACGCAACGGCCGGTGCCGGGCCGAGTCCCGCTTCTCCTGGGAGCAGGCGGCCCAACGGGTCCGAGCCGTGTACGAGTCGGCCGTGCGGCAGACGGGGTGAGGCGCTCGTAGCGGTCGGTTCCGGTGACGGGCGGTGCGGCACGTCGCGCGCCAACCACCTTCGGACGGGCCTCAGTTGCCAATCATAAGCAACGGCTACTCATCAACTGTTCGAGTGCTGCTCCTTAAGCTCGAAAAGATCCGCCTCCCTCGGGGACCGGTCGTTTCGCGGCATGTCGGCCGGCACACCGCTTCGGCGTGCGAGCAGAGCCATGTTGTGGGACGCAGTCGACTCACCTCCGGAGAATGACCATGTCCATCATCAGTGCCGGATTCGACCTGAACTACCTCCTCCTGGAGGGGTACCAGCACGTCGTCGAGTACGGAAGATGGGACGGTGAGAAGCTCGCCGAGCGGACCGGGGCCACCTCGGCGGAGATCCGTGAGGCTCGCCGCGTTCTCACCGATCTGCGTGTGATCGAACCCGAGAGCGACCACGGCACCTGGCGGGCAGTCTCCCCCCGGGTCGCCATGGCCAAGCTGATGACTCCCATAGACAAAGAGGTTCAGCGCCGCGTGGAGGACGCCGAGAACCTGCGCGCACGCCTTCAGGCACTGCTGCGGACCCACCAGGAGATGCAGCGGCTCGAGTCCCGGGACATCATCCAGACCATGACGGACGGGAAGGAGCTCGACCAGCTGATCGAGGAGGAGGTGGCGGGCTGTTCCACCGAGGTGCTGTTCATCCAGCAGAGGGTGGACCACCGGCTCCTGGGCCGGAAGTGGCTCGCCGACGCCGGCGGTCGCGGAGTCCGGGTGCGAGCGGTATTCCAGCACGCGGCCAGGTATCACCTCCCCTCCGAGGGGTTCATGGACACCGCCACGCGTTCCGGAGCGGAGATCCGGACGGTCGGAGAGGTTCCCCTGAGGATGGTGGTGATCGATCGTTCGGTCTGCGTTCTGCGCGTACCGGAGGCGCTCGAAGCCGCCACGACGGGCACCGACGGGGAGCCGCGCGCGGGTGGCGAGGAGAACATCGCCCTCGCCGTCCGCAACCCGGTGCTCGTCTCCGTGCTGGCCGCCGCCTTCGAGGAGACGTGGAACAGGGCCTCCTCGTACACCTGCACGGACCCGCAGCCCTCGTGGCTCGGGGACGAACTCGTTCTGGCGATCATGCGGCTGATGGCCACCGGAATGAAGGACGACGCCATCGCCAGGCGGCTGGGCGTCTCGCTGCGCACCTGTCGCCGCCACGTCTCCGATCTGATGCAGAACCTGGGCGCGAGCAGTCGTTTCCAGGCCGGCGTGGAGGCCCGCAGGCGCCTCCTCGTCTGACCGCCGGCCTCGGTGTGCGACGACATCCCCACCGAACCGCTCTGCCGGCCGGCGAATGCGGCGGCCGCGCCCCGGTGCCCGACGACACAAGGACACGATCAGATGGAAGCACTGACCCCGGCCGAGCAGCTGCGGATCGACGTCACCGGGCGCCGGGCCGCGACGGCCGTCGCCACCTGGGGCCAGCGTGCCATATGGCACTGTCTCGACTCCGCTCCCGAGGCCGAGGCGCACTTCAACCTGGCACGGACCGTCGAGGTCCCCGAAGGGTGCGACACGCGGTCGGTGACCCGGGCCGTCGCGGAACTGGTACGGGCGCACGATGCGTTGCGCACCGTGTTCCATTTCGCGGACAGCCGGCTGTGGCAGACCGTCCAGGCGTCGGGGACGCTGTCACTGGCCCGCTACCAGGTCACGGACGGGCCCGACGAGGCGGCGAGGACCATCGCCGCGGAACTGGCGGGCCGGCCGTTCGGCAGGAACGAGTGGCAGGTCCGGTTCGCCCTGGTGACGGACGGCGCGCGTCCCTCCCGGCTGGCCGTGGCCGTCGGTCACCTGGCGGTGGACCAGGAGGGTCTGCGGCAGTTGACCGGAGACCTGCGCCAGGCCCTGGCCGGGCGGAGGATCGAACCGAGGAGTTGCCAGCCGCTCGACGTGGCCGCCTACGAGCAGTCCCCGCAGGGCCGGGCCGCGAGCGAGCGGGCGCTCAGGCACTGGTCGCGCGGCCTGCGCACGGCCCCCGCCACCCTGTTCGACTATCCGCGGCGTGCCGAGGGGACACCCCGTTTCCGGCGGCTGGTCATGCGCAGTGAAGCGATCGCGGTCGCCGCCGAACTGGCCGCCTCCAGGATGCGGGTGAGCAGCACCTCCGTCCTGCTCGCCGCGACCGTGTCGGCACTCGGGGAGTTCACCGGGCACCGGGTCGTTCCGATGCAGACCATCTGTTCCAACCGCGAGAATCCCGCACGGCGCCATGTGGTCGGCACGCTGTCCTGGGACGGGCTGATCACCGTGGACACCGGCCAGGCCTCCTTCCGGCAGACCGTCCGCAAGACGTTCCAGGCCGGTCTGACCGCGTACGGCAACGGATACTACGACCCCGAGGAGGCATGGCGGCTGCGCAGGCACCACGAGCACCTGCGAGGCGCGACCCAGGACCTCGCCGCCCACTTCAACGACATCCGCGGCCGATCCGGCGGGAGGGTGGACCAGTGGGACCCCGGTCCCGCGGCCCTCGGCCGGCTCACGGAGAGGACGACGGTGGCCGAGGCGGCCTGCCCCGACACGTCGGACGCGCGTTTCTACCTCACGGTGCGGTCGGCCGACCCGTGCACGTTGCTCTCCCTCGTCTGCGACACCGGGTACTTCTCGGTCGGCGACATGCGTCACGTGCTGCACGCGGTAGAGCGGGTGGTGACCGCGGCGGCACACGACGATCTCGAAGGCCCGCTGCTCGGCTCGACCCTGGGCATCACCCGGGTCGGCCGGCCGGACTGGGTCCCGTACGCCGAGGGATGGGTCGACCTGGCTGCCGCCCGGCGCCTCTGGCAGGAGGTCACCGGCGACGCCACGGCTCGCCTCTTCCTCGATCGGGCGACGCAACCGCCGGACGGTACGGCCGAGTTGGTCGGTTACCTCGCCGACCGCCCGGCGCGCCGCGCCGCGGAGCTGCACAGCGCCTTCATGGCGGCGCTGGGGGGCCGCTCCGACGTACGGGCCCCCGACCGTTACGTCGTGTGCGCCCGGGCGCCGCACGATCCCGACTCCCGCGAGGCCTGGGCGCGGGAGACCGTCCTGTCCGAGGGAAGCGGCCGCGACGACGCCTGACGTCGCGGCTGTGGACGACACCGCGCTCAGCGGCTCGCCGCCCGGCGCAGCGCGCGTTCGGCCGCCTCGTGGATCCGCTGCCGCGCGTGGGCGGCCCGGTGACCGTTCTCATAGAACGAGCGGGCACGTCCGGCCATGTCCCGCGCGCGCCGCGGCTCGGCGAGCAGGCGCAGGCAACGGTCGGCGATCGCGTCCGCGGTGTCCGCGATCTCCAGGTGGACCCCGGGGTCGACACCGATGCCCTCCGCCCCGACGGCGGTGGACACGACGGGGACGTCGTGCGCGAACGCCTCCAGAATCTTGATGCGGGTTCCCCCGCCCACCCGCAACGGGACGACCACCAGGTCGGCGGCGTCGAGGTACGGCGTCATCTCCGGTACGCGGCCCACCACTTCGACCCCGGGACGGCCGCGCAGCTCCAGGACACGCGCCGAGGGAGAACCCGCGAGGACGACCCGCAGTTCCGGATGGGTCCGCCGGACGGCCGGAGCGATCTCCTCGACCAGCCACAGAGCCGCGTCCTCGTTCGGCGGCCAGGTGAGGGCGCCTTGAAAGAGCAGGACCGGACCGCCGGCCGGCACGGACGGCTGCGCGGTGGACGCGGCCGGCGGATGCTCACGTTCGTACGTGTTGGGCACGACGACCGCTTGCGAGAGGCCGGTGCGGTCCCGGTCCGCTTCGCTGGCGAGCACGAGGACGTCGGCAGTGCGCTCCGTCCGGCGGTGGACGGAGGCCCACCATCGTGCGTCGCGGAGCATGTCGGCGCGGCGCGAGGGGGTGAGCGCCGTACCGTCCGGGGCCCGGTCCAGCGCCAGCCAGCGCCTGATCAGTACGTCCTCCAGATCGTCCACGTCCACGACCGAGGGGGCGTCCACCAGGCCGCGGAACTTCAGCCAGTTCCGTTCCCGGGCGCACCAGACCAGGTCGTAGCGTGTCTCGCGAACCCATGGCGCCACGTCCCGGTGGACCTGCTCGCGCACGGTGCGGACCTGCGCGGCCGCGGATGCGGCCGCCGCCCCGGGCGGGCCGGCGGGCGAGGTGGCAGGGGTGTGCTGGGGGAGCACCTGCACGCGGGAGAAGACGGTGCCGTCGGGAACCGGGTACGCGCCGTTCGACAGGACGAGCAGGTCCACCTCGCCCAGGGCGGCCAGGGCGCGGGCGACGATGTCGCAGCGCATGGCGCCCCCGAACCTGCGCCACGGAAGGATGTCGCACACCAGCAGACTGCGGAAACCGTCCCCGGGCGCGGACCGCTGAGGTGCCGGCCGGACGCCGGAACGCACGGACACCGCGTCAGCCCTCGAAAAGGCCGGCCGCGTCGAGCAGCGCCCGCGTCAGCATCGGCTTCAGGGCCCGGCCCAGCGTGTGGCCGAGTTCCACGGGAAGCGTCTTGCGCAGTGCGCCGGGCACCAGGGTCGACCAGGCGAGCTCGGCCGTGGGCTCGGCCAGCGCCGCCGCCAGCGCGGCCCGGTCGTACCCCCGCTCCGCGCGCATCACCTGACCCGACGCCAGTGCCGTCAGCCACAGCTGGAAGACCAGCGGGTCCGACACGGCGGCCCGCACCTGGTGGGCCTGCGGCAGTGCCGCCAGCTCACTTCGGAACGACGCGAAGAGGTGCGGCAACGGCACGCCGAGCTCGGCCAGCCAGTCGACCGTCTGACCGGAACTCCAGCCGCCGCCGTCGTCGCGGCGATGACAGTAGGACCGGCCGTCCGTGGACATGTGCGGGATGACGGCTGCCCGGCCGGCCGGCTCCACGGACCAGGCACGGGGCGGCAGCGAGGGATCGAAGCAGGGCGACTGCCGCGGGCCGCGCAGGATGTCGTTGGTGAGCAGGCTCGGAAGCTCGATGTGCTCCACCAGGTTGGGGGCGGTCACGTAGACCGTGTGCCCCTCCGCGCGCAGGAACTCGAAGAGCAGGTCGGCGTCGGCGACGGCGTTCACCATGTCTATGCCCGACCCGCGCAGGTGGGCCGTGAAGTCCCTGACGATCCCCGCGGGAAGGACGACCCCCTGGGTGGTGTGCAGCCGGTCCACCACCTCCACGAGCCCGTGGCCTTCGAGGACCGACAGCCTGACGGCCTGTGCCGTTCTGGACGCCCACTCGGTGAACAGACACAGCGGCGCGTCGGGAACCTGGGCGATCACATCGGCCAGATGCCCCGCCAGCCCCTCCGTCGCCATGATGTCGTCCTGGAGCAGCAGGTGGTGCGTCGAGGCGTCCGGCATCGCCTCCCACGCACGCTGTGCCGTGCGGGCGGCACCCGGCCGACCGTGGGGGACGGGGTCCTCGACGAGTTCGACGGCCAGATCGCCCTGGGAGCGGATGACGCGCAGAGCGTTGTCCTTCCGGCTCGGGTGCGTCATGACGCCTGCGGTCAGGTGGATCGGCATCGCTCTCCTTCAGAGCTCGTGTACGACGGGCCGGCGCCTCCGGTGACGGCCTGGCCGCCACCGGGGCCCCCGGGGCCTGCGTGCGGTGCGAGAAGGGACTCCGTCGCCGCCACCGCCGCTTCGACGGCGCGGACGTCGGATGCCCCGCACACCTCGACGACGGTTCTGGGCGGGGCCCCGTGCATCGCCGTCAAGGTCCCCACCATGGCTGTCAGATCGGGGTCGGGAAGGTCGGTCCCCGGGCACAGGCCGTACCGGGCGCCCACGTGATCGGGGAAGCTGATGTGGACGAAGGCGATGTCCTCGCCCAGCGCGGCAGCGAAGTCCTGCGGGCGCAGCCCCGCCTTCCACGCCGACTTCACATCGAGGACGATCGGCACCGGTACGTCCAGTGCCGCCCGGTGGGCCGCGACGTCGGCCGGATCGCGCAGCAGGCCGTACGACACGTTCTCCATGCAGTACACCACGCCGTGGCTGCGAGCCGTCTCGACCAGCTCCGCCGTGACCGCCAGGTACCGGTCGCTCATCCGCCCGTCGTCCACCACATGGTGCCGTGGCGGCCCGTGCGCGACGTAGTGGGCGGCCCCCAGCTCGGCGCAGATCTGCACGTACCGTTCGAACTGCCGCAGGGCCCAGCGCTGCTGCCGTCGGTAGGTGGTGTACAGGAGGTTCTCGAACCCGAACACGTAGGGGTGCACCGAACCGACCCGCACCCCCGCCTCCCGGCACCGGTCGGCCAGCCGCCGGACGTAGCCACGGCCCGTCTCCGGGGGGCCCTGGAGGTAGATCTCGACGTCCCTGACACCCAGGTCGGCGAGTACCGACACCGCGTCTTCGGTCGGAAGACCGACGTCGTACAGAGAGCCGGTGGAAACAGAGACACCGTCGCGCCGCGGAGGCCGGACGGAGTCTGCCGCGTGTCTGCTGGCCACGTCGTCGGATTCTCTCGGTAGTAACGTGCGGCACCGGAATCCGGCAGCACCCTGTGACGTGCCGCCCGCCGGATTCCTCGTGCTGACCTGCCCGCCGGGTCCGTGACGGACCCAGCAGTGCCGATACTGGCGGCCGGGCCGGGACCGGCACCAGCGACGACATGGGGAAGGTCCTGCACGGCCACAAGGCGCCAGTGGGACAAAAGGCGCGTCGCGGCCGTCGGCCGTATTCCGCGAACACCCGGTGACCCCGGATGACCAGGCGATTCTCCCTCCTGGAAGCCGCTCGCCCGCCCCGGCGGCGGAATCCGCCACCGCGCCGGGGCCCCGGAACGGCACCGATACGATCAAGGCCATGACGGCACTGGAACCGACCATCGTCGCGACTTCCGGCGGACACCGAGCCGGTGGACGGACCAGGGTGGTCTTCGATGCCCTGGTGCATCGTGCGGTCGAACTCTCCGGGGTTCACGGCCGACGCCCACGCATCATGTACGTCGGCACCGCCGCCGGGGACGCCGAGCACGTCACGGCTCGTATGACCGAGGCCGCGCGGGTGGCGGGATTCGACCTGACGCCGCTGCAACTGTTTCCCATGCCCAACGTCGAGGACGTCGAGGGATCGGTGCTCGACCACGATGTGGTCTGGGTCGCGGGGGGCTCGGTGGTCAATCTCCTGGCCGTGTGGAGGGCGCACGGCCTGGACCGCATCATGCACCGCGCCTGGCAGGCAGGCGTCGTGCTCAGCGGAGTCAGCGCCGGCTCCATCTGCTGGTTCCAGGGAGGTGCGACCGACTCGTTCGGGCCGCGACTGCGCCCGGTCACGGACGCACTCCGTTTCCTGCCCTACGGCAACGGCGTGCACTACGACTCCGATGCGGGGCGGCGCCCGTTGATCCACCGGCTCGTGGCGGACGGCACCCTGCCCGCTGCTCACTGCACGGACGACGGAGTCGGTCTGGTCTACCGCGGAACGGAGTTGGTGGAGGCCGTGACGGAAATCCCGGGCAGGAGCGCCTACCTGGTCGCAAGGGACGGAACCAGGGCGGTGGAGGAGCGCATCGAACCCCGCCGGCTGACTTCCCCCGGGCGGTGACCGGGACCGTTCCGAGGACCGCGTGTCCGCCTCCCGCGGCCACACCGGACAGCCTCCCCCGGCAGGTCCGTGCGGAGGAGGCGCGGTCGGCCGCCCCGCCTGCCCCCTGACGGGAACGGACCGGACGGCCGAGGACGATCGTGGCCGGCTAACCCTCGTGGTAGAAGCCGACGTTGACACTGCGCGGGGCGGTGCGGTCCTGGATGACGACCTCGCCGTTGCTGCCCGGGGGCAGCGCCACATGACCTCCGTAGGCGATGGTCTGCGCGTACTCCCCGACGATCAGCCGGACCTCCGAGGAGGGGTCGGGCTGCGAACCGCGCAGCCAGGTCACCTGCCAGGTCCCCTCCGGACCGCACCGGAACTCCAGGTGCACGCGGGAGACGAACAGCCAGTCGTCGGGGGTCGCCAGACGGCACACCGACTTGTCCCGCCCCACCCGCAGCACGGCGCCGGGCTCACTCGGCGCGTCGGCCATGACCATGCCGGCAGTGGCACCCTCTTGCTCCCCCGAGACGGTGGCCATGGTGAGTTCGAGCACGTGCGCTCCTCCTGAACGATCCCTCGACGGCCTGCAACCGCCTCGTACGCCTGCCTGGTCGGCGCACCGCGGAATGATAAATCGCCCGGCCGTGTCACGTCCGGCACAATGAGCTCATGACCGAGCGAAAGCCGCCCGGCGTGCCCTTCGAGTCCTGGGTGGACAAACAGATCCGCGACGCGCAGGCGCGCGGTGACTTCGCCGCACTGCCCGGCGCCGGCAAACCCCTGCCGAACGGCGCGGACACCTCGTACGACGAGCTCTGGTGGGTCAGGCAGAAGATGGCGCGCGAGGGCCTGTCGGTCCTGCCGCCTGCCCTGGCCCTGCGCAAGGAGGCCGAGGACGCGCTCGAAGCGGCGTACGCGGCGCCCTCGGAACGGATCGTCCGGAAGATCGTCACGGAGATCAACGTGAAGATCCGCGACATGATGTTCAAGCCGCCGCCCGGCCCCCCGCTGGGCAAGAAGCCGTACGACGTGGAAGAGGTCGTACGCCGGTGGCGCGAGGGCCGGGCGGACGGGTCACCCGTGTAGCAGGCGTTCGGCCAGCGCGCGGTAGTCCCGCAGGGCCAGTCGCAGCTGCTCGGTGTCGCCGGCCGCCGACCCGCCGGCCCGGCCGTCCTGCCTCTGCCAGGAAGCGCGCAGGGTACGGCGGCGCCGCGTCACGGCCTCCGCGAAGCGGCCGGCGATCTCCTCCAGGACCCGGTCGGCCTCCTCGACGGCGTCGTGCGGCGCGTCGACGAATCCCGCCACCGCGTGCTGCAACCGCCCGGAGAACGTGTCGCACTCCTCGGCGGAGAGCAGCCGCGAGCTCGCGCGCCCCTGCTCACCACGACCGCCCGCGCCACTGTCGGCGCCGGTGCCGACGCTGGTACCGGCGCCGGTGCCGGTGCCGGTGTGCGCACCGCTACCGCTCCGCGTGTCCGTGCCGGTGCCGGCGTCGGCGTGCGCACCGCTCCCCGCACCGCTGTCGCCACCCGTCGGCGAACCGCCGCCCCGCTCCGCCGGTGCCGGTGTGCCGCCCGCCGGGCGTGTCACGTCGGACATCTGTCTCAGCCCTCCTTCGGGTGACGCCGGCCGAACGCCCACGGCGTGGCCTTGCCGGCAGGCGCCCTGCCCGCCTCGTCGCTCTCCGCGCGGCGCCGGCCGACGCCGTGGCGGGAGTCGGTCATCAGTTCCTCGAACAGGGCGCGCGCCTCGACCATGGCCGCGCGCATCTCCTCGGTGGCGGCCCGCTCGCCCGCGTCGCCGGCGTTCACGGGCACGTGGGCGGCCCGGTGCACCCGGCGGTAGCCGTGCACCCGGTGGCCGTGGTGGACGGACAGGGCGGCGAGCTGCTCCTCGTACTGGCCGCCGTCGGGGAAGCCGCGCTCCGCGGCGAGTTCGGCGATCAGCCGGTCGGCCTCGGCGACCGCCTCACGCGGCGAGTCGACGAAGCGCTCCTGCGCGGCCGCCCAGCGCGCCTCGAACTGCTGGCGCCGCGCCGTCTCCAGCGGCCGTGCCCGCAGCGATCCGTGCCGCTCCACGCGCTCGGTGAGTTCACGTTCGGCGGCCTTGGCGTCCCCGTCGTGCCGGGCCACGACGCGGTCGTACTCGGGCCCGAAACGCCGCTTCAGGTCCCGGCCGCCGCGCGGGCCCCGGGAGCGCAGGGTCAGGACGGCCGCGACAACGACCACGGCCGCCACGATCACGATCAACGCAACGATCATGCCTGTGGACATGGATGCCTTCCGTTGTGTCGGCCCAACGGGCCGGTTCTGTCATCGGGTTGCCCGCGAGGCACCGCTCAAACGGCGGGCCCGCCGCACCCCGGAAACCGGTTGCACCCCCCGCCCCCCGCCTCCGCAGAATGAACGGCATGACCTGGACCATCGCTCCGGAACCCCCCGGCTCCCCCGCCGCCGTCGCCCTGTGGCGGGCGTACTACACCGAGGTCAGCGACCGCTGGTACCTGCTGCACGAGGGCCGCCGGACCGATCCGGCCGAACTGGAGCGCGGGATCGCCGCCACCACGGGCGCCGAACTGGCCCCGCCCACCGGCGAGTTGCTGATCGCCCGGCACGACGGCGAACCGGCCGGCTCGGCGGGCGTACGCGTCCTGGACCCCACCACGGCCGAACTCACCCGCGTCTTCGTGCGCGAGGAGCTGCGCGGCAGGGGCGGCGCCCAGCTGCTGGTCCGCGCGGCGGAGGAGGCCGCCCGTGCGCTGGGCGCCACGCGCATGATCCTCGACACCCGCAGCGACCTGGTGGAGGCCCGCGCCCTGTACGCCCGCCTCGGCTACACCGAGACCGAGCCGCACAACGACGACCCGTACGCCGGGCACTGGTTCGCCAAGGACCTGCTCAGCCGATCCGCGTCGGCGCCCCGTTCTGCGGCTGCTCACGGTCCGAGCCGCACAGTTCCCCGGTCAGCTCCCTGACCAGCTGCGTCAGATCGGTCGGCCGGCCCGGCCCCCACCAGTCGCCGAGCAGCGCGGCCAGGGACTCCTCCCGGGCCAGCGACAGCCGCTCGGCGACCTGCCGCCCTTCGGCGGTCAGGACCAGGTCCAGGCCCTCCCGCTCGGCCAGCCGCCGCTCCTCCACCTGCCGGACGGCGGCGATCACCACCGCCAGCGGCACGGAACTGCGCTCGGCGAGCAGACCCGGCTCGACCGTCCCGTGCTTCTTGATCCGCAGCAGCAGCCAGCTCGCGGCGGGCAGCAGGTCGTACCCGGACCGCTCGGTGATCTCCCGGTAGATCTGGTGCCGCCCCTCCCGCGTGCCGAGCACGGACAGCGCGCGGCACACCTCGTCGTACGACGACCGCTCCACCGGATTGCTGGCCAGCGTCTCGGTGACGTCGGGCGCGGTGACCGACCCGCGCAGCGTGTCCTCCGTCAGGAAGCAGGCCAGCACGAACCCGAGGAGGGCGACGGGGGCGGCGTAGAGGAAGACGTCGGTGATGGACTGCGCGTACGCGTGCAGGACGGCCGGGCGCAGGGAGGCCGGCAGGGCGGCGATCCGCCGCGGGTCGGACTCGAGCGCGTCGACGGAGACCCCCGCCACGCCCCGGAGGGCGCCGGTCAGCCTGTCGTCCAGCCGGCCCGCGAACACGGTCCCGAAGACGGCGACGCCGAACGAGGCCCCGATGGACCGGAAGAAGGTCGCGCCGGAGGTGGCGACGCCGAGATCCTCGTACGACACGGCGTTCTGCACGATGAGCACGAGCACCTGCATGACGAGCCCCAGCCCCAGCCCGAACACGAAGAAGCACGAACTCATCTCAGCCGTGGAACTGGTCTCGTCGAGCCGGTGGAGCAGCAGCAGCCCGATCGCGGTGACCGCCGTGCCGGCGACCGGGAACACCTTCCACCGCCCGGTGCGGCTGACGACCTGCCCGGAGAGGGTCGACGACAGCAGCATGCCGACCACCATCGGCAGCATGTGCACACCGGACATGGTCGGCGTCACGCCGTGGACGACCTGCAGGAAGGTCGGCAGATAGGTCATCGCCCCGAACATGGCGAAACCGACGATGAAGCTGATGACGGCGGACAGAGCGAACGTCCGGATCCGGAAGAGCTTCGGCGGCAGCACGGGCTCGGCGGCCCGCCGCTCCACGAGCACGAACGCCACGCCGAGCACGACGCCCAGCACCACGAGCCCGACGGTCTCGGCCGCCCCCCACGCCCACGTCGTGCCGCCCAGCGAGGCGACGAGTACCAGACAGGTGGCCACGGAGGCGATCAGGAACGTACCGAGGTAGTCGATCGTGTGCCGGGCGCCCCTGCGCGGAATGCGCAGCGCACCCGCGATCACGGCCAGCGCGACCACGCCGACCGGCAGATTGACGTAGAAGACCCACCGCCAGCTCAGCTGCTCGGTGAACAGCCCGCCGAGCAGCGGGCCCAGCACACTGGTCGTGCCGAACACGGCCCCGAACACCCCCTGGTAGCGCCCCCGGTCGCGCGGCGGGACGATGTCGCCGACGATCGCCATGGACAGCACCATGAGCCCGCCGCCGCCCAGACCCTGCAACGCCCGGAAGCCGATGAGCTGCCCCATGCCCTGCGCCATGCCGCACAGCGCGGAACCCACCAGGAAGATCACGATCGCGGCCTGGAACAGCCGCTTGCGCCCGTACTGGTCGCCCAGTTTGCCCCACAGCGGGGTGGCGGCGGTCGAGGCGAGCAGGTAGGCGGTCACCACCCACGACAGGTGCTCCAGCCCGCCGAGGTCGCTGACGATCGTCGGCAGCGCGGTCGACACGATCGTCTGGTCCAGTGCGGCGAGCAGCATCCCGAGGAGCAGGGCGCCGATCGACGCCCGCACGTTCCCCGGCACGTGCGGTGCGTCCCGCACGTCCGTGACACCCTGCTCGCCCACGGCCATGGAGCCCTCCCGAGGATCGGACGCCCGCTTCCATCGTCGTCCGGGTGGCCGGTTATGGCCTGTCGAGCCCCAGCGGTGGAGGAGATCTGCATAATCTCCGGAGGGGGAGGGACGAAGACGTGAAGGAACCGAACGGCTGCCCGGAATGCGGCGCGCCGAGGACGGCCGACAACACTCCGTCCTGCCCGTGCGGCCGGCAGGCGTCCCAGGCGCTGCGGGAGGCCCGCCGGGCGGAGGCGTCAGCCGCGGAGGACTTCGACCCGCTGCGGATACGCCCGTACGTGGACCTGTCCGCCCCCACGGAGGCGCCGCCGCCCCTGCCGCCGCTGTCGTACGACCCGCCCGCGGACGACCGCGCGCCCTCGGACGACGAGCCGGCCCCCGAACCGAGGAACCGCCCGCACCGCGGACTCCGAACCGTACTGATCATCACCGCCGCGGCAGTCACCGCCGTCACCACGGCAACGGTGGCCAGTGGCCTGTTCTCGTACGACACCCCGTCCCGCGACACCGCGCTCCCCGACGGCATACGCGCCGGCGTGCCGGACACGGAGACCAGCGAGCCCCCGCCGGCCACCACCCGCCCGTCGGCACCCGCACTCCGCTCCCCCGTCCCGCCCCCCTCGGCGTCCCCCTCGGCGACGACCGCCTCACCGAGCCCCGACACCACCCCGTCGGCCGCGCCCACGCCGGCCGGCACCCCCTCGGTCACCGCGACCGGCACCGTCCAGTCGGCCACCACCACCCCCCAGCCGCCCCAGGTCCTGCGCCTCGGCGACCAGGGCCCCGGGGTGGCCGAGCTCCAGCTCCGCCTGCGCCGCCTCTACCTCTACGACGGCGACGTCGACGGCGACTTCGACGCCCGGGTGGAGCACGCCGTACGCGTCTACCAGTGGACCCGCGGCATCACCGCGGACGAGCTGGGCGTCTACGGCGAGGAGACCCGCACGAGCCTGGAGGCGGAAACCACGGACGGCTGACAGCCGCGCGCGGCGGGAAGGGGACGGGGCGGGGGTGTTCGCCCGCAGCGGTTGGCGCGTCAACCCCGGCACCTCCCGAACCCCCGATTCCGCGCCGTTCCGAGGACGGACACCCCCGCCCCGGCCCCGACCCACCCCCCACCACCCGCGCTGCACGCACCCCCACCGACCCGCCACAGGCGCCGCAGGCACCCCACCACGCACCCGCACCAAACCGCGACCACGCACCCCGCGCCCCGCGCACCCCCACCGAACCGCCACAGGCCGCCGCAGGCACCCCGCGCCATGCCGCCGCAGGCACCCCGGCACCCCGCGCCATGCCGCCGCAGGCACAACGCACCCCGCTACCGAACCGCCACCCGGATCCCGCCCCCGACCCGCTCCACCCGCACCCGCGTCAGATCCCGCACCACCACGTCGGGCCGGTGGAGGCCGGCCCGCGCCCCCACCCCCACGACCCGCATCCCCGCGGCGCGCCCGGCCTGGATACCGGCCGCCGAGTCCTCGAAGACGACACACTCCTCGGGCCGCACTCCCAACGCGGCGGCCCCCTTCAGGAACCCCTCCGGATCGGGCTTGCTCGCCCCGACGCTCTCCGCGGTCACCCGCACGTCCGGCATCGGCAGCCCCGCCGCGGCCATGCGGGCCGTCGACAGGGCGACGTCCGCCGAGGTGACCAGCGCGTGCGGCACCCCCCGCAGCGACGCCAGGAACTCCGCCGCGCCGGGCACGGCGACGACACCCTCCAGGTCGGCCGTCTCCTCCGCGAGCATCCGCGCGTTGTCCGCGAGGTTGCGCTCCATCGGCCGGTCGGGCAGCAGCAGCGCCATCGACGCGTACCCCTGCCGCCCGTGCACCACCTGCATGACCTCGTCCCCGTCCAGCCCGTGCCGCTCGGCCCAGCGTCGCCAGCAGCGCTCGACGACCGCCTCGGAGTCGACGAGCGTGCCGTCCATGTCCAGCAGCAGGGCGCGGGCGGTGAGGACGGTGGGCACGGTGGTGACCGTCATCGGCAACTCCAGGACGGGGCGGGCTCCGGTACGGGGCGGGCGGACAGGCGGAGGCGCCCGCGGGGACAAGGCGGCCCCGCCCGCCGGTCAGGGAAAACGGGCGGGAGCCACTTTGTTTCTCAACGATACAAAACCGAACGGAATCCCGCCACCACCCCAGCGAGAGTTCACCGGGCATTCAGCCGCGGCCGGACGCCCAGCCGCACACCGAGCCCCGCCATCAGCGGCGCAGGCGGCCTTCGCGATCAGCGCGAACCGTGCGAGCCGCCCACCGAGAGCGCCGGGCCTTCGCGCACGACGCCCCGCGACCGAATTCCCCCGCACGCCTTGTCATGTCATGTACGCGTCACTAGCTTCTTACCCGTCGCACACCTCCCCGCAACACGGCGTCGCGAGCATTCCCTCGCTCGCACCCCAACGCCCCCACGACTCCAGGGAGTTCGCATGCCGAAGTTCTACGCGCGTCGACGGCTCAGCATACTCACGGCGCTGACCGGCCTGATAGCCTCCGCCGCGCTGTTCAACTCCCCGACCGCCTCCGCCGCTCTCCCCACCCCGGTCAGCGCGTCCACCGCCCGCAGCTACCTGGCCTCCCTCAAGGTGGCCACCGAGAACCGGACCGGCTACAGCCGTGACCTGTTCCCGCACTGGATCACCATCAGCGGCACCTGCAACACCCGCGAGACCGTGCTGAAGCGGGACGGCTCGAACGTCGTCACCGACTCCTCCTGCGCGGCCATCAGCGGCAGCTGGTACTCCCCTTACGACGGCGCCACCTGGACGGCCGCCTCCGACCTCGACATCGACCACCTGGTCCCGCTCGCCGAGGCCTGGGACTCCGGGGCCGGCGCGTGGACCACCTCCCAGCGCCAGGCCTTCGCCAACGATCTCACCCGCCCGCAGCTCATCGCCGTCACCGACAACGTGAACCAGGCCAAGGGCGACCAGGACCCGGCCACCTGGGTCCCGTCCCGGTCGGCGTACGTCTGCACCTACGTACGCGCCTGGGTCCAGGTCAAGTACTACTACGACCTCTCGGTCGACTCGGCGGAGAAGACCGCGCTCACGAACTACCTCGCCGCCTGCTGACCGGCACCACGCCCGCCCGACGCCACACCCGCCCGACGCCACGCCCGCCCAACGCCACGCCGGTCCGGCACCACGCCCGCCCGACGCCACGCCGGACCGGCCCGTGACCGCCGATACCTCCCCGTTCCCCTCCGTCGCCCCGTACCGTACGGGGCGACGGAGGAGGGCGATCACGTGTCCGGACTGCGCCTGGGACCGCTGCTGAGGTACGCCGACGGCTCGTCCGCGACCGTCTGGGTCGAGACGAGCCGCCCCTGCACCGCCGAGGTGCGCTGCGCGGACGGCGCGCGCGGCGC
Organism: Streptomyces sp. H51; assembly: GCF_035656535.1. Lineage (NCBI taxonomy): Bacteria > Bacillati > Actinomycetota > Actinomycetes > Kitasatosporales > Streptomycetaceae > Streptomyces > Streptomyces sp. H51. The sequence continues at coordinate 52,826 of NZ_JAYMHD010000080.1, read as the reverse complement.
CTCCCCCACCTTCCGGATCGCCGGCCACCACTACGCCCTCGTCCCGGTCACCGGCCTCACCGAGGGCACGACGACGCCGTACGAGGTGTTCCTGGACGGCACGCGCGTGTGGCCGCTGCCCGAGGCGCCCTTCTCCGGCTTCCCGCCCTCGGTCATCCGCACCCCCCGCCCGGGCGAGGCCCTCCGCGTCGCCTTCGGCTCCTGCCGCTGGGCCGCCACGCCCGCCGCCGCCCGCCAGGACCCGGTCGGCCCCGACGCCCTCGACTCGCTGGCGGTCCGCATCGCCGCCGCCCCGGACGGCGAGCGCCCCGACGTACTGCTCCTGCTGGGCGACCAGGTCTACGCGGACGAGACCTCGGACGCGACCCGGCGCTGGCTGGCCGCCCGGCGGGACCTGCGCGAGCCTCCCGGCAGCCAGGTGGCGGACTACGAGGAGTACACCCGCCTGTACCACGAATCGTGGCTCGACCCCGAGGTGCGCTGGCTGCTGTCCACCGTGCCCAGCTGCATGATCTTCGACGACCACGACGTCATCGACGACTGGAACACCTCCGCCGCCTGGCTCGCCGGCATGCGCGCCACACCGTGGTGGCGGGAGCGGCTGCTGAGCGGCCTGATGTCGTACTGGGTGCACCAGCACCTCGGCAACCTCCCGCCCGCCGAACTCGCCGCCGACCCGCTGTACGCGGCCGTCCGCGCCGCCCCGGACGGCACGGACGCGCTGCGCGCCTTCGCCTGCCGCGCCGACGCCGACCCCGCCTCGGCGCGCTGGAGCTACCGGCGCGACTTCGGCCGCGTACGCGTACTGATGGTGGACTCGCGGGCGGCCCGGGTCCTCGACGAGGACGACCGCGCGATGCTGCATCCCGGCGAGGCACGATGGCTGCGCGAACAGGTCCTCGACGGACGTGAGGACGGGCGGGACGCCTACGACCACCTCCTGCTCGGCACCTCCCTGCCCTGGCTGCTGCCGCACCTGGTGCACGACGCCGAGGCGTGGAGCTCGGCGCTGTGCCGGGGAGACCGCGGCGCGCGCTGGGCGCGGATCGGGGAGCGGCTGCGGCAGGCGGCCGACCTCGAACACTGGGCGGCCTTCCCGGCCTCCTTCGACGCGCTGTGCGGCCTGATCGCCGAGACCGGCAGCGGCCCCGGGGCGCCCGCGACGGTGCTCGTGCTGTCGGGGGACGTCCACCACGCGTACGTCGCGGAGCCGACCTGGCCGGCCGGCTCCCCGGCCGCCCGGGTCCTTCAGCTGACCTGCTCCCCCGTCCACAACACCGTCCCGCTGTCGATGCGGCTCGGCTTCCGCTTCGGCTGGAGCGCGCCGGCCCGCGTCCTCGGCCGCGGCTTCGCCCGGCACGCGGGCGGCGAGCGGCCGCCGGTGAAGTGGCGCAAGAAGGGCGGCCCCTGGTTCGGCAACCAGCTGATGACACTGACACTGCACGGACGTTCGGCCCGCCTGCGGCTGGAGCAGGCACAGGCGGACGGATCGCTGCGAACCGTCCGGGAGTCCGTCCTGACCACCTGACGCACGACACCCCCGGACGACAGCCCGAACGACACCCCGGACAACACCCCGGACGACAGCCCGAACGACAGCCCGCAGGACGGCGCCGCACGGCAGCCCCGCACGACAGCGAAGTGAACATGCCGTGCCGAACCCACGCAGCCCCCGTGAACCTCCTGTCACACCCGGCGCGTACGCTGTATGGCTGTTGTTCGGCCGCCCCTGCCGCTCCCCCGCGACACCGCGGCACGGTCTGGCCCACGGGGGAGTTCACGGGGAGTTGCGGTGCTGGAGAGTATGGGGTCGCTGACCGGCAGCCCTTGGATCTACGCCATGGTGGCGCTGTCGGTCCTGCTGGACGTGTTCCTGCCGGTGCTGCCGAGCGGCGTGCTGGTGATAGCCGCCGCCACGGCCGCGGCGGCGGGCTCGGCGACCGGCCGGGTGCCGCACGACGTCCCCGACATCCTGGGACTGACCCTGTGCGCGGCCCTCGCCTCCGTCCTGGGCGACCTGGTGGCGTACCGGCTGGCCTGGCGCGGCGGCGAGCGCCTGGCGAACACCATCGCCCGCTCCCGCCGCCTGACCGCCGCGCAGGAACGCCTCGGCGCGACCCTCGCCCGCGGCGGCGGCGCCCTGGTCGTCCTCGCCCGGTTCGCTCCGGCCGGCCGCTCGGTCGTCTCCCTCGGCGCCGGCGCCGCCCACCGCCGCGCCCGCGACTTCCTGCCCTGGTCCGCCCTGGCGGGCCTGGCCTGGGCCGCCTACAGCGTCGCCCTCGGCTACTTCGGCGGCCAGTGGCTGGGCGCGACCTGGCTGGCCACCGGGGTGTCCGTCGCGGCGCTGTGCGCCGCGGGCGCGGGCGCGGGGTACGTGGTGCGCCGGCCGGTGAAGGTCTCCTGACGGTCCCCGGCTAGCCGCTCACGCGCTGCCCCCGCACCTCCAGCCCGGCGAGCAGTTCCGCCGTGGCCGCGGCGACCGCGTCGACGGCCCGGTCGAAGACCTCCCGGTTGTGCGCGGCGGGCGCCCGGAACCCGGACACCTTCCGCACGTACTGCAGGGCGGCGGCCCGGATCTCCTCCTCCGTCGCCTCCTCGGGCAACGCGGGCGGGCGCAGGGTCTTGATGCTCCGGCACATGGCACCAGTCTCCCAAACGCCCGCGAAGCCTGCGATGATCGCTGCCGAGGCGGCCACCGCTACGGGGCCGACCGACGAAGGGAAACCCGCACATCATGGCGAACGACGAACTCACCGTGGCCGTCCTCGGCCCGGGCGGCATCGGCGGCCTGCTCGCCGGACTCCTGGCGCGCGCCGGGCACCGGGTGATCTGCCTGGCCGGCGAGGACACCGCCGACACGCTGCGCAGCTCCGGCATCCGCGTCCGCAGCGGCCTGTACGGCGACTTCACCGCCCGCGTCGAGGCCGACACCGTCCTGCGCGCACCGGTCGACGCGTGCCTGGTCGCCGTCAAGCACACCGTCCTGGACGCCGCCCTCGACCGCGTGCCGCCCGGAACACTGGGTGACGGACTGCTCGTACCGTTCCTCAACGGCGTGGAGCACCCCGCGTCGCTGCGCGCCCGCTACCGCCCCGAACTCGTCGCCCCGGCCGTCATCCGCGTGGAGTCCACCCGCGTCGCGCCGGGCGTCATCGAGCACGGCAGCCCGTTCGCCGAGATCGACCTGACCGGCGACACCGTGGACCGGGCACGCCTCGACGCGCAGGCCCGCGTCCTGAGCGAGGCCGGGCCGGTGACCCGGGTGCTGGACGACGAGACGGCGGCGCTGTGGGCGAAGATGTCGTTCCTGGCGCCGTTCGCGCTGCTCACCACCCGCTACCGGCTCCCGCTGGGCGAGGTGCGCACCCGGCGTCGGGAGGAGCTGACGGCGCTGGTGGAGGAGACGGCGGAGGTCAGCCGCGCCTGCGGCGGACCGGCCGACCCGGCGCAGGCGCTGGCCCGCTACGACGCCTTCCCGCCGCAGACCAGGTCGTCCATGCAGCGCGACGCCGAGGCGGGACGCGCGCTCGAACTGGACGCCGTCGGCGGCGCGTTGCTGCGGGCGGCCGAGCGGCACGGGGTGCCGGTGCCGGTGGCGTCCCGGCTGGTGCGGGAACTGGCCGGGGCCGGGAGCTGACGGTCACCCGGCCGACAGGTCGATCCGCCAGTCGTTGGACGTGATCCAGTGCCCCTTCGGGTACTCGAAGTCGACCGGGCCGCGGAGGGTGAACCCGGCCCGGCGGCACACGGCGTTCGACGCGGCGTGCTCCACGCCCGGGAAGGCGTGCAGCCACCGGGGCCCGCCGGCGGCCCGGGCCTCCTGAACGACGGCCCGGGCCGCCCGCGCGGCCAGCCCCCGCCCCTGGAACTCGGGCAGCACCCCCCACCCGGTCTCCCACACGGTGCCGCCCTGCCACGCGCGCGCCCAGAACCCGATCGAGCCGACGGTCTCCCCGCCGTCCGCCAGCGTGACCCGGTACATGCGCCCCGGGTCGAGCTCCAGATACCGGCGATGCCGGTCGAGCAGCTTCTCCTCACTCTCCGGCCCGCCCAAGTGCTCCGTCATCTCAGGGCTGTTGACCCGCCGCAACAGCCAGAGGTCCCCCTCCCCCCAAGCTTCCAACCGCACCCGCTCCTGCTCCGGCTCCCCGCCCACGCTCTCCATGCCACCGACCCTAGCCCCCGCCTCTGACACCGCCCCCGCCGCTGGCACCGCCCCTGCCGTCGGCCCCTGCCCGGCCTCTCGGCCCGTCCCACTCGTTCGCGTGAACCACCGGAAGGAACTCGCATCCAAAATTCGAACAGGCGTAGCATTGCGCCGTGGCTACGACCTATGACTTTCCGAGTGACCTTCTCGCCGGTCAGGAGGAGCTGCACCAGGTCAGGGCCGAGCTGTCGGCCCTGCTGAAGCGGCTGCCCTGGTCGGTCGAGCCCCTGGACGGTTTCAGTGACGGCGGCGGCTGGCGCAAGGTGGAGCGCCCCGCTTCCCCCGGCTGGTCGGCCGACGAACAGGCCGAGGTCGAGAAGCTCCGGCAGCGCGAACACGAACTCGCCGTCTTCGTCACCACCCACCGCTTCTGGGCGGACGTAGCGACCGCGGAGCGCGTGGAGACCCGCACAAGGCTCAAGCACGCACACGAGGAACACGGCGAGAAGGAAGGGGCCTGAGCCCCGCCACACACACGAAGACCCCGGCCGCACCCGGCCGGGGTCTTCGCACGACGTGGGCGCGGACGGTTTCGAACCGCCGACATCCTGCTTGTAAGGCAGGCGCTCTACCCCTGAGCTACGCACCCGAGACGAGTCGACAGCCTACCTTGCCCCGCGCCGTGCCCCGCAATCCCGTATCGCCGCACGGCGAACTGATCGGCTCGTGTGTTCGTCCTCCACCAGTGGGACAATGAAACCGGGCACCGGCCTGGTCGGATGACAGCACGGGGAGAGGGATGTGACGGCGACACCTTCGCAGCCGTACCCGCCGATGGTGCCGCGCGCACGTCGCCGTCCCGCGCTGTCGGACGCGTTCGCCCTCGTCGCCCTCCCGCTCGTCGCCGCGCTGGCGTTGCCCGCGGCGTTCGCCGGCGGGGGCACCCGGCGCTGGTTCGGCGGGCGTTCGGAGAGTCAGCGGGCGGAGGCGCAGGCCGCGAAGGACGCCGCGGCGGCCGCGTTCTACGAGCTCGACACCGCCCAGCGCGACCTGCGGATCTCGATCGAGACGATCACGGCCGTCGACGACTCCCCGGCCGCCCGGCGCGCGGTCTCGGACTTCGACGCGGTCAGCCGCCGTATCGACGAGGCCAGTCACCGCTACATCGAGGCCGTCGACGCCCACGATCTGGACCGGGACGGCCTGGAGGCGTCGGTCGCCGCGCACGCGCGTGCCGAACTGACCGCCGCGAAGGACGAGCTGATCCGCGTCAAGCAGGAGCTGGACCGTTTCGCGGACGGGCTCGGCCCGCTGCTGGGGAAGGCGGAGACCCAGCTCGCCCGGCTCGCCCCGGCCGTCGAACGGGCCCGGCAGGGCCTGCTGGCCGCGTCGAACGCCCTGGACGCGGTGCGGGAGTCGGGGCTGAAGGCGGACGACCTCGCGGCCCGCCTCGCCGCTCTCGGGCCGGAGCTGACCAGGCTCAACCAGGGTGCCGGGAAGCACGGCGTCCCGCAGACCCTGGAGCGGGCCGAACGGGTCGCGCGGGAGGCCGGGGCGATCCGCGCGGAGGCGGAGCGGCTGCCGGAGACGGCGGCCGAGACCGACCACCGGCTGGTGTCGCTGCGTACCCGCGCGCAGGCGCTGACCACGCGGGCCGGACAGGTCGAGCCGGTGCTGAGCGAGCTGCGGCGGCGGTTCACCGTGGCGTGCTGGCAGGACCTGCAGCACGTGCCGGAGCACGCGGCGCAGAGCGTGCGGCAGGCCGAGGTGAAGCTGCGGGAGGCGCAGGCGGCGCGGGACGCGCAGCGCTGGCCGGACGCGACCGCGCTGCTGGCGACCGTGCGGGCACTGCTGAACACGACCGACGAGTCCGTGTCGGCGGCGGGTGAGCGGCTGCGGCGGCTGAACGCCGTGCAGAAGGATCCGCGGCAGGAGATCGACCGGACGCGGTTCGCGATCCGCGACGCGCAGCGGCTGGCGATGGCCGGGCGCAACACGCCCGACCCGCGGCACGCGCGTCCGCTGGACGACGCGGTGGAGCGGCTGGAGCGGGCGATCGGCACGCTGGAGGGGCGGCACCCCGACTACTGGCACTTCCTGACGGAGACGGAGGCGGTGCGGCAGACGGTGGCGCGGGTGGTGGCGCAGATCCGCGAGGAGCGCGGGACCGGCCACTGAGGCCCTGTGGTGATGGCGCCCGGCCGGTTAACCTGTGCGCATGCCACGCTACGAGTACCGCTGCCGGACCTGCGGCGACACCTTCGAACTGAGCCGTCCGATGGCGGAGTCCTCCGCCCCCGCCAGTTGCCCGGCGGGTCACGACGACACGGTCAAGCTCCTGTCGACGGTCGCGGTGGGCGGCACCGCCGCAACCCCCGCGGCGGCCCCCCGCGCCGGGGGCGGCGGGGGCGGCTGCTGCGGCGGGGGCTGCTGCGGCTGACACCGCGGCCCCGGCGGCCCGGACCCCGACGGTCCGACCACCGCCCCCCGCGCCCCGGGCCCTCGGCCCGGCACCGGCCCTGGTCCGACGCCGGAGCCCCCGGCCCAGCCCCGAACCCTGCCCCAGTCCTGTTCCGGCCCCGAGCACCGGCCCGGTCCGATTCCGGCCCAGCCCCGGACCCGGGCCCGGCACCGGGACCCCGACCCGGCCTTGCCTCGCCCGGCCCGACCCCGAGCCATGGCCCGGCCTCGGAGCCCCGGCGGGGCTGGCTCCGTTTCCGCCCACCAGGCACCAGCCCACGCCCGGTCCTGCCACCCCTGCGACATGTTCCGGCCCCCGGTCCCGGATCGACGCGAGCACCGGCCCGGTCCGATTCCGGCCCAGCCCCGGACCCGGGCCCGGCACCGGGACCCCGGCCCGGCCTTGCCTCGCCCCGACCCCGCGCCCCGGCCCCGGCCCCGCGCCCCGATCCGACCCCGCGCTCGACCCCGCGCCCCGGTCCGACCCCGCGCCCCGACCCCGCGCCCCGGTCCGGTCCCGGCCCAACCCCGGGCCCTGGTCTCGCCCCCGGTCAGGCCCCCTGCCGGTGGGCTGGCGGTGGGGCCGGCTAGCGGGGTGTCCGGGCGGCGTTCAGGAATTCGCGCAGGATGCGCTCGCCCGCCAGTACTCCCCGCTCGGGCAGTGCGCTGATCGTGGGGGCCGTCCAGTCGGCGTCGGCGAGTTCGCCGTGGCCCGGGCGCCAGCCCCGGTCGGCGGCGAGGAGCAGGTCGGCGTCGAGGAGGGAGTCGCCGGCCGCGAGCGTGAGGTCGGCGCCGGTGCGGCGGGCGACCTCGTGCATCGCGGCGCTCTTGGTGAGCGGCTTGGGCACGGCGTAGATCTTGCGGCCCTGCAGCGAGACCGTCCAGCCGCGGTTCTCCGCCCACACCGCGAGTTCCTTCACCCACTCCTCGGGCAGCAGCTCGCGCTCGACGACGAGGTAGGCGAAGAGGTCCTCGGCGACCCGGTGCTTGCGCACCCAGAGCGGGTCCGCCGTGGCCATCAGGTGCTCGCGCACCTCCGCCAGCGGCGCGCACTCCTCGGCGAGCCGGGCGGTCACGCGCGCGTGCCAGTCGAGGTCGGACACGCCGTCGACCATCAGGTGGCCGCCGTTGGCGCAGATCGCGTAGGTGGGCGGCGGGCCCGGCAGGTTGATGCGCAGGTACTGCTTGCGCGTGCGGGTCGTGGTCGGCACGAAGACCGCCGCGTCGCCGAGTTCGGCCAGCAGCCCGGCGGCGGCCTCGGTCAGGAACGACAGCGGCCGGCTCTCGTGCACCTCGACGCACAGCAGCCGGGGTGCCCGGGCGTCCGGCATGGTCAGCGCGAGGGCCGCGGACGAGTAGATGAGCGTGCGGTCGAGGTCGCTGGCCACCAGTACCGGCATCAGACCGTCACCGTCCTGCCGTCGGCGCCGGTCGCGCCGCGGGTGAACCGCGGGTGGATCAACCCCACGCAGGTGTACGGCAGTTCGCCGACCTCCTCGACGGGTACCCCGCGCTGTTCGGCGAGCAGCCGTACGTGGTCGAGGTCGGCGCCCGCCCCGGCCCTGGCGAGGATCTTCCAGGGCACCCGGCGCAGCAGCACCCGGGTGGTCTCGCCGACGCCGGGCTTGACGAGGTTGACGTCGTGGATGCCGTACTCCTCGCTGATGCGCTCGACGGCGGCCCAGCCCTCCCAGGTCGGCGCGCGGTCGCCGGACAGCAGTTCCTTGGCCTGCGCGTCGACGGCGTCCACGACCTCGGGGAAGCGGGCGCCGACGGCGTCGAGGAAGCCGGTCGACACGTCGGCGCCGGCGAGTTCGCGGTAGAACTTCGCGCCGTGGAAGTCGTGCGGGCCGACCAGGTCGGAGCGCAGGACGGTGCGCGAGATCAGGCCGGAGACGGTGGAGTTGAGGCAGGCGGAGGGGATGAGGAAGTCCTCACGGGTGCCGTAGGTGCGCACGCACGAGCCGGGGTCGGCGAGCACCGCGATCTCCGGGTCGAAGCCGGTGATGCCGTCGCCGGCCTCGAACTCGGCGAGCGCCGCGGCGAGTTCGCGGGTGATCGCGCCCTTGCCGGTCCAGCCGTCGACGAAGACGACGTCCCGCGGGTCGTGGTGGGCGGCCAGCCAGCGCAGCGCGTTGGCGTCGATGCCGCGGCCGCGCACGATCGAGACGGCGTAGTGCGGCAGGTCCAGGCCGTGCCGGAACCGTGCCCAGCGGCGCATCAGCACGCCGACGGGGGTTCCGGCGCGGGCCAGCGAGACGAGGACGGGGCGGGGCGACCGTTCGGCGAGGACGACCTCCGTCACGGCGCCGACGGCCTGCGCGAGGCGGGCCGCGGACGCCTCCAGCGCCGTGTGGAACAGCCGCTGGTACTGCTCGCTGGGCTGGTACTCGACCGGCAGGGACTCGGCGTAGTGCGCGCCGCCGCTCTGGATGGCCTCCTCGCGCTCCTCGGTCGGCGCCTCCAGCGTGACGTCCGAGAGGTCCTGCAGCAGCCAGCCGACCTCCTCGGGCGGGTAACTGGAGAAGGCGGGGCCGCGGAGGGGCTCGGGCAGCATGGCGGGCCTTTCGGGAACGGACCGGGGTTCGGGCGCGTACGACGGGACGACCGCGAGCAGGACGTGCGGGGTGTGGGCGGCGAGCCCGGCGAGCAGGCCGTCGGGCGTGTGGAGGGCGGGGGTGTCGGCGGCCGAGTCGACGACGGCGACGACGGCGTCGAAGCCGGCGCCCGCGACGTTGTAGGCGTAGCGCTCGCCGGGGCCGTCGGCGGGGTCGTCGTGGGCGGGGAAGACCAGGCGGCTGCGTATCGCGTAGCCGGGATCGTCGACGGCGAGGACGGGCGAGCGGGTGGTGGTGGAGTAGCGGACCTCGGCGTCGGCGATCTGCTCCAGTTCGCGGGCGAGCCTGAGGGGCGCGTACATGAGTTCCTCGAAGCCGAGGACGAGGACGCGGCGCGCGGCGGCGGGCAGGGCTTCCGCGAGCCGGGCGGTCATCGCGGGCAGCGCGCCTTCCAGGCGGGCCCGGTGCGCCGGGGTGAAGCCGTGCCGGCCGCCGTCGGGCAGGTCCTCGGGCCAGCCCAGGTCCACCCGGGCGATGCGGCCGGCGGGCCGGTCCGGCCCGTCGGCCCGCTGCGGACAGGCCCGCTGCGTACGGGCCCGCTCCTCGTCCCGCCGCGGACGGCCCCGCTCGCCACCCGCACCCGGGCGCGTCCCTGGCGAGCCGGCGCCGGCCTCGGGGCCGACGCGCTGAGGGGGCGCGGCGGGTCGTGCGCCCGCTCCCGGCGACGCCGTGCCCCGGGGGCGGCCGGTCGCGTCGCTCCCGGACTCGTACCGCGCCACCAGTTCCTGTCCGCGCTCCAGGACCCCCTCCGGCAGCAGCACCGTGCCCGAGGCGGCCGCCACCAGGTCGACCCGCGCGCCGATCTCCCGGGCGAAGTCCTCCAGCCGCCGGGCGTCCGCGGCCGAGCGCATGTCGACCAGGGCGACGACGACGTACCTGCGGCGCGGATAGCGCTGGTGGAGGTCGCGGACGGTGTTCAGCACCGTGTTGCCGGTGGAGAACTCGTCGTCGACCAGGACCAGCGGTCCGTCGCCGGCCAGCAGGGCCGGGTCCTCGGGGAGCAGCAGGTGGGAGGTGGCGTGCGAGTGGGACTCCTCGAAGCCGCCGGCGGGGGCGACGCCGGGTACCGGGCGGCGGGTGGAGTGGAGGTAGGGGGCGGTGCCGAGGCCGTCGGCGACGGAGTGGCCGAGGCCGGTGGCGGTCTCGGCGTAGCCGAGGACGACGGCGGCGCGGGCGTCGTCGGGGCCCAGCAGGTCGCGGACCCGGCGGCCGAGCGTGAAACCGTGGCCGTAGACGACGGACGGCGCCTGCGGTACGTGCTTGCCGAGCACGTTGGAGACGAGCAGATGGGCCCGCTTGGGGTTGCGGCGCAGCGCGAGCCCCAGCATGCCGGTCAGCTTGTCGTCGCCGGTGAGTTCGACGCCGAGCCGCTCGGCGACCCAGCTGCCGGACCAGACCCGGTTGTTCACTGCGTTGTTCATGCGTCCCTAGGTGATGAGGTGGGCTCAGCCGGGAATTCCGGCGGCGAGCAGGTCCACGAAGCTGACGTCCTCGTTCGCGACACCGAAGACCTCGGCCCGCAGCATGGTGCGCTCGGCCCAGGCGCGGTGCGGCTTCACCTCGTTCATCTTGTTCGTGTACGCGGATCTCAGCACACCCCCGCCGCCACACTCCGGGCGCAGGATGTCCGCGGCGTCGCTGAACTCCTCGTGGCTGACCACGGACAGCGCGTGCACGGGCAGCACGTGGGAGGGGTGGATGCAGGTCTTGCCCATCAGGCCGTTGGCCTGGTCCAGGGAGATCTCCCTCAGCAGCCCGTCCATGGCGTGCTCGATCAGTCTCTCGCGCAGTTCGACGGCCTGCCCCTCGAGGAAGGGGCTGGTGCGCAGCATCGGCTTGAACATGCGCTCCGGGACGCGGAAGTACTCCCAGACCGGGCCGGTCACCGTGAAGCCGGTGCCGTCGGCGCGGCCGAGCATGTTGACCACGTCGGCGATGACGGAGGCGACGATCTGGACGTCGTACGCCGTCATGTCGGGGGCGCGGCGCAGGCCGTAGGAGGAGCAGAAGTCGGTGACGCCCAGGCGCAGCGCGAGGACGCGGTCGCGGTACTTGTCGATGGCGCGAAAGATCCCCTCCAGGGTCTCCACGCGCGTCTCCCGGTAGAGCAGTTCGGGTGATTCGAGGACGGGCATGGCGAACAGCCGCCGGCCGCTCTCGGCCTCGGCGCTCGTCAGCGCCTCGAGGAAGGGGATGCCGCGTTCCTCGGTGAACTTGGGGAACACGAATCCGGACAGCAGCCGGACGGTGGGGCCGAGGCGGCGGACGAGGTCGGGTATCTGTTCGGGGGTGCGGACCCGGATGAACAGCATGGGCAGGTTGCGGCCGTCCTGGCGGTCGAGGTCGGCGAACTGGCTGACCAGGTTCTCCTCGCCGGCCGGCACGTCCGCGTCGTCGATGGAGTCCTCCAGGCACAGCACCATCGAGATCACACCGTTCCCGGCCTGCTTGACGATGTCGTCGGCGAGGTGGGGGCGGGTGGCGGGGCTGTAGAGGGTGGCGCCCAGGGCGGCGGACAGCACACGGGCCGGGGAGTCGGCGGTGAATACGCACGGCTCCTGGTGGAAGAGGCGCTGTCGCACCTCAGGGGCGATGTGCCCGAAATGACGCATGGAACTCCCCCGTGGCGCAGACAAGCCTGTGGATTTTGAGAACAGGTGGCCGGTAATAGTACGTACCGGCACGTGTCCGGGGTTCCCGGCGGGCATGAATTTCCGGTAACGCCCGTGGGCACAACGGTAGGGCGTCTCACCCCCACGTTGTCGTGAGCAGGACCGAGAAGGCAGGATGACGGTATGACGCACGCGATGCTGAAGGGGTCGAACGTCCCGCTGGAGGCCACCACGGTGCGCGCCGTCGTGCGCTGGACGCCCGGGCAGGGGGTCCCGGACGTCGACGCCTCGGCGCTCCTCCTCGGCCCCGACGGTCGTGTGCGCTCCGACGAGGACTTCGTCTTCTACAACCAGCCCCGGCACCCTTCCGGGAAGATCTGGTGGCTGGGCAAGAAGCGGACCGCCGAGGGCCCCACCGACACGATCCAGACGGATCTGGCCGGTGTCGAGGCCGAGGTCGGCCGGATCGTGCTGGTCGCGTCGGCGGAGGACAGCCCCTTCGAGCGCGTGCCGGGGCTGTGCATCCTGCTGTACGACGCGCGGGTCGCCGACGGTGATCCGATCGTCACCTTCGACATCAAGCCGGAGACGGGCAAGGAGACCGCGCTGATCTGCGGCGAGCTGTACCGGCGCGGGGAGGGCTGGAAGTTCCGCGCGCTGGGCGAGGGGTACGTCAACGGTCTGAAGGGTCTGGCCACGGACTTCGGCATCTCGGTGGACGAGTCGGAGGAAGCGGCGCCGCAGCCGGCGTCCACGCCGGAGGTCTCCGGCGCCCTGCCTCCGGAGCAGCCCACGGCGGCGGTCCCGGCCCAGCCGGGGTACGGCTACCCGCCGTCGGCGCCGACGACCCAGCAGCCGCCGCCGACCACGGCGTACGGCTACCCGCATCAGCCGGCCGTCACGGCCGCCCGTTCCGGCTACGGCTATCCGCCCGCGGCGACGGCGGCGCCGGACCCGGACTTCCGGCTGCCGCCCCAGGGGCCTCAGTTCATCCGGCCGTAGCCGGTCACCGCCAGGCCCTGTCGTTCGGATGTCGTTCGGACGCCGTTCGAACGCCGGGACGATCCGAACGACCGGGCCTACGCCTTCGTCTTGTAGCCGCGCCCCCATTGCAGTCCCCACCCGTACAGCCGGTCGAGTTCGGCCTGGAACCCGTACACGAACTTCACCTCGCGGCGTACGAAGAGTTCCCCCTTGACGTTCTCGATCACCACCACGGCGCAGGACCGGGCCTGGGGGTGGCGTTCGTCGAGGCCTATCTCGATCCGGGGTCCGTTGCTGGGGTAGAGGGTCACCATCGCCTGCGTACGGTCGAACGCGGGCGTCTGGTCGTATATGTAGACGAAGACCAGCAGCCGTTTGATGGCCTCGCGGTGGTCGAGGTTGACGTAGATCGTCTCGCCGGACGCCGACCCGAAGCGGTCGTCGCCGCTGAGTTTGACGTACGGTGCCCCGTTGATGTCGCCGAAGTAGCCGCCGAGCGGCTGGACGACGCCCTTGGAGCCGTCCTCGAGTTCGTACAGGCATCCCAGGTCGAGGTCGACGTTGACCATGCTCTGGGTGTGTCCCACGATCTCCGGCGGCTTGAGCGCCTTCAGGGGGTGGCGCAGCAGGGACTCCCGCTGCGGGCCGCCCAGGTCGCCGGTCCGCATCCGCCAGGTGAGGTTGATGCGCAGGTGCCCGGTGGCCGCGCCCTGCTTGGTGAGCGAGACCTGGCGGTGCCGTTTGGTCAGCTCGATGGCGTTGCTGGCCGCGCTGCCCGAGTCGAAGTCGGTGTCGCGTCCGCGCCACAGTCCGTCCAAGAAGCCCATTACGCCCCCACGTCCGCCGAAAGCCTTCGGGGCGGCCGGGTGCTCCGGCCGCCCCGCTCAGAGCGTTCCCTCCCCCGTGGGGCCGTCACACCCCGGAGGAGACCTCGGTCTTCTCGTCCGAGCCAGAGTTTCCCCCGGACCCGGCGAGCGCGTTGTTGCGGCGCACGGAGGACCAGAAGGACCAGGCGATCAGGATCACGCCGACCAGGCCGGTGATGACCTCGTTGATCTGGTACTGGATGGTGACCATGAGGATCACGGCGAGGGCGCCGATCGCGTAGTGCGCGCCGTGCTCGAGGTAGACGTAGTCGTCGAGGGTGCCCTGGCGGACCAGGTAGACCGTCAGCGACCGGACGTACATCGCGCCGATGCCCAGGCCGAGCGCCATCAGGACGATGTCGTTGGTGATGGCGAACGCGCCGATCACACCGTCGAAGGAGAAGGACGCGTCCAGCACCTCGAGGTAGAGGAACATGAAGAACGCGGCCTGGCCGGCGAGGACGACGGCGGGTTTCTTCTTGCCGGTCCGCTCGGCCTCTTCCTCTTCCTCGTGCTCGCGCTCCTCCTCTTCCTCCAGCCGGTCCTCGAAGTAGCCGGAGAGACCGCCGACGACCAGGTACGTGATCAGGCCGGCGATGCCGGCGATCAGCACCGTCTGCGCCTTGTCGACGTGCGAGCCGCCGTGCTGGTGGGCGTGGGTGGCGAAGGTGAAGGAGGTGATCAGCAGGACGATCAGGGAGATGCAGACCGACAGCATGTCGACCTTGCCGAGCTTGGCCAGCGGCCGCTCGATCCAGCGCAGCCACTGGATGTCCCGGTCCTCGAAGATGAAGTCGAGGAAGATCATCAGCAGGAACATGCCACCGAAGGCGGCGATGGCCGGGTGGGCGTCGGTGACGAGTTCCTGGTAGCGGTCCTTGTTGTTCAGCGCGAGGTCGACGGCTTCGATGGGACCCATCTTGGCGCTGATCGCGACGATCACGACGGGGAAGACCAGCCGCATGCCGAAGACGGCGATGAGCACGCCGATCGTGAGGAAGATCTTCTGCCAGAAGGCGTTCATCTTCTTCAGGATTCCGGCGTTCACGACCGCGTTGTCGAACGACAGGGAGATCTCGAGGACGGAGAGGATCGCCACGATGCCGAAGGCCTCCCACCCCCCGTAGAAGACCGCGGCGACCAGACCGATCGCGGTGACCGCGAACGACCAGCCGAAGGTTTTCAGAAGCACTGGCTACCCAATCCGTATGGTGGGGGTCCCCCCAAGCCGGGCTCGGGGGAAGGTCTCCCCCGCGCCATACCCGGCTTTTTACGAAACATTGACCCCAAAGTCTAGAGCGATCCCCCGCAACCCCGACGCGTACCCCTGCCCCACGGCTCGGAACTTCCATTCGCCCTGGTAGCGGTAGAGCTCGCCGAAGATCATGGCGGTCTCGGTGGACGCGTCCTCGCTCAGGTCGTAGCGCGCGAGCTCCTGCCCGTCGGCCTGGTTGACGACCCGGATGAACGCGTTGCTGACCTGACCGAAGGTTTGGCCGCGCTCGTCGGCCATGTGGATGGAGACCGGGAAGACGATCTTGTCGCACTGCTGCGGCACCTTGGCGAGGTCGACCAGGATCGACTCGTCGTCGCCCTCGCCCTCACCGGTGAGGTTGTCGCCGGTGTGCTCCACCGAGCCGTCCGGGGAGTGGAGCTGGTTGTAGAAGACGAACCACTCGTCGCCCAGCACCCGTCCGCCGTTGCACAGCAGGGCGCTGGCGTCGAGGTCGAACGGGGCTCCGGTGGTGGAGCGCGCGTCCCAGCCGAGTCCGATCATCACCTGGGTGAGATTGGGTGCGGCCTTGGACAGGGAGACGTTGCCCCCCTTGGCGAGCGTGACGCCCATGATGCTGGTCCTCCCCGAGTTGGTGCCTGTTCTGTTGTCCCGCGCTCCCCCGGAGGGGGCGCCCCCGGGCGCCGCACGCGGACGGTGCGGCGCCGGTGTGACGAGACCTCGCGCCCGTCTCGGACGTTCACGCCTCGGACGTCGTCCGGATCTCGACGTTCACGCCTCGGACGTCCAGGTCTCAGACGTCCAGGTCTCAGACGTTCACGCCGAAGTCCTGCGCGATGCCACGCAGGCCCGACGCGTAGCCCTGGCCGATGGCGCGGAACTTCCACTCCGCGCCGTGCCGGTAGAGCTCGCCGAAGACCATGGCGGTCTCGGTGGACGCGTCCTCGCTCAGGTCGTAGCGGGCGATCTCCGCGCCGCCGGCCTGGTTCACGACGCGGATATAGGCGTTGCGGACCTGGCCGAAGGACTGCTGGCGGTTCTCGGCGTCGTAGATGGAGACCGGGAAGACGATCTTCTCGATGTCCATCGGGACACCCGCGAGGTTGACCTTGATCACCTCGTCGTCGCCCTCGCCCTCACCGGTGAGGTTGTCGCCGGTGTGCTCCACCGAGCCGTCGGGGCTCTTGAGGTTGTTGAAGAAGACGAAGTGTGCGTCGCTGCCGACCTTGCCGGAGTTGTTCAGCAGCAGCGCGCTGGCATCGAGGTCGAAGTCGGTGCCGGTCGTGGTGCGGGCGTCCCAGCCCAGGCCGACGAGGACCGCGGTCAGACCCGGGGCCTCCTTCGTCAGTGATACGTTGCCGCCCTTGCTGAGGCTGACTCCCACGAGTCCTCCATTGGTGTGTTGGGCGGGGAGCCCCGCCGCGCGTTATGACATCGGATCAACGGTTTGATCCTAGTGACGGGTTCCCGTCCGCCGCAGGCCTTGGCGGCGACAAAAATCAGAGGGTGTCGAGCGCCTTGACGTAGTCGTTCAGGTCACGGGCGTCCGGCAGCGCGTTGACGACCGTCCAGCGCACCGCGCCCTCCTTGTCGATGACGAAGGTGCCGCGCACCGCGCACCCCTTGTCCTCGGCGAAGACGCCGTAGGCGCGGGAGACCTCGCCGTGCGGCCAGAAGTCGCTCAGCAGCGGGTACTCCAGGCCCTCCTGCTCGGCGAAGACGCGCAGGGTGTGGATGGAGTCGTTGGAGACGGCGAGCACCTGGGTGTCGCGGTCGGCGAACTTCGGCAGGTTGTCCCGCACCTCGCACAGCTCGCCGGTGCACACGCCGGTGAAGGCGAACGGGTAGAAGAGCAGGACGACGTTCTTGTCGCCGCGGAAGTCGGACAGCTTCACGGTGCGGCCGTGGTTGTCCTTGAGCTCGAAGTCGGGGGCCTTGTCTCCGACCTGGATCGCCATGGGTCGTACGTCCCTTCCGGTGGGGCTGTCGGGGTGGTGGCACCACCCTACGCAGCGATCACGGGACGCCGACGGACGGGCCGGTCGCACCGGCCCGTCCCGGGCGTGTCACTTCTTGGTCTTGGCCGCCTTCGGCGTCACCAGCCGGCTGCCGCTCCAGTCCTTGCCCACGCTGACGCTCTTGGAGGCGGACAGCCCCGCCGTCGTCGCGGCTTCGGAGATGTCGCTCGGCTCCACGTAGCCGTCCCGGCCTGTCTTCGGGGTCAGCAGCAGGATCGAGCCGCCCTCTTCGACGTACGTGGTGGCGTCCACCAGCGCGTCCGTCAGGTCGCCGTCCTCGTCGCGGAACCACAGCACCACGGCGTCGGCCACGTCGTCGTACTCTTCGTCCACCAGGTCGCTGCCGATGACGTCCTCGATGGCCTCGCGGAGCTCCTGGTCGACGTCTTCGTCGTAGCCGATCTCCTGGACCACCTGCTCGGGCTGGAACCCCAGCCTGACGGCAGGGTTCGTCCGCTCCTCCGCGTGGTCCGCGGTCGCGCTCACGGGTTGCCTCCTGATCATGTCTTGGTGATGGTTCAGCCACGCGCGTGCGCGAAGCATTGGCCGTAGTCCACACGGGCGGGGCGGATCGCGCAAGTACCCGGCCGTCCAGACCGCCGAAACGGTGACGATCCTGGCCGTGTCACCGCAACTCCAGGCACGCCGCCCCCTCCGTGAGTGACCTCCACCACACCCTTGTGCCCCCTTTGCCCCATTGGGAACCCCGGTCTTCCCGTACGGGCCCCGGTTACCTCTCAGTAGAGATGACGTTTGCCTCCCCGAGGTACACGATGGGGAAGCGGTGCAGGCGTACCGAAAATGCAGCTGACAGCAGCCCTCTCACAGGTAAGGACCAGCGTGGCTTCCGGATCCGATCGCAACCCGATCATCATTGGCGGCCTTCCGAGTCAGGTTCCTGACTTCGACCCCGAGGAAACCCAGGAGTGGCTCGACTCCCTCGACGCCGCCGTGGACGAGCGCGGCCGGGAGCGGGCGCGCTACCTGATGCTGCGGCTGATCGAGCGGGCCCGCGAGAAGCGCGTGGCCGTGCCCGAGATGCGCAGCACGGACTACGTCAACACGATCCCGACCAAGAACGAGCCGTTCTTCCCGGGCAACGAGGAGATCGAGCGGAAGATCCTCAACGCCACCCGCTGGAACGCGGCGGTGATGGTCTCGCGCGCCCAGCGGCCCGGCATCGGGGTCGGCGGCCACATCGCCACCTTCGCCTCCTCCGCGTCGCTCTACGACGTCGGCTTCAACCACTTCTTCCGCGGCAAGGACGAGGGCGACGGCGGCGACCAGGTCTTCTTCCAGGGGCACGCCTCGCCGGGCATCTACGCGCGCGCCTACCTGCTGGACCGGCTCAGCGAGCGGCACCTGGACGGCTTCCGGCAGGAGAAGTCGAAGGCGCCGTACGCTCTGTCCAGCTACCCGCACCCGCGCTCGATGCCGGACTTCTGGGAGTTCCCGACCGTCTCGATGGGCCTCGGCCCGATCGGCGCGATCTACCAGGCGCGGATGAACCGCTACATGCACGCGCGCGGGATCGCCGACACCTCCAGGTCGCAGGTGTGGGCCTTCCTCGGCGACGGCGAGATGGACGAGCCGGAGTCGCTCGGCCAGCTGTCCATCGCCGCCCGCGAGGGACTGGACAACCTGACCTTCGTCGTCAACTGCAACCTGCAGCGCCTGGACGGCCCGGTGCGCGGCAACGGCAAGATCATCCAGGAGCTCGAGTCGGTCTTCCGCGGCGCCGGCTGGAACGTCATCAAGCTGATCTGGGACCGTTCCTGGGACCCGCTGCTCGCGCAGGACCGCGACGGCGTGCTGGTCAACAAGATGAACACCACGCCGGACGGCCAGTTCCAGACGTACGCCACCGAGACCGGCGCGTACATCCGCGAGCACTTCTTCGGCGACGACCACCGGCTGCGCGCGATGGTCCAGAACATGACCGACCACCAGGTCCTGATGCTGGGCCGCGGCGGCCACGACCACCGCAAGATCTACGCGGCGTTCAAGGCGGCCAAGGAGCACAAGGGCCAGCCGACGGTCATCCTCGCCAAGACGGTCAAGGGCTGGACGCTGGGCCCGAACTTCGAGGGCCGCAACGCCACCCACCAGATGAAGAAGCTGACGGTCGACGACCTCAAGCGCTTCCGGGACCGCCTGCACCTGCCGATCTCGGACCAGGAACTGGAGTCCGGCGCGCCGCCGTACTACCACCCGGGCCGGAACTCCGAAGAGATCCAGTACATGCACGACATGCGCCGGCAGTGCGGCGGGTACGTGCCGACCCGGGTGGTCCGCTCCAAGCCGCTCCCGCTGCCGGACGACAAGGCGTACGCGACCGTGAAGAAGGGCTCCGGTCAGCAGTCCATCGCGACGACCATGGCCTTCGTGCGGCTGCTCAAGGACCTCATGCGGGACAAGGAGATCGGCAAGCGGTTCGTGCTGATCGCGCCGGACGAGTACCGCACGTTCGGCATGGACTCGTTCTTCCCGAGCGCGAAGATCTACAACCCGCTCGGCCAGCAGTACGAGGCGGTCGACCGCGATCTGCTGCTCGCCTACAAGGAGTCGCCGACCGGGCAGATGCTGCACGACGGCATCTCGGAGGCGGGCTGCACGGCCTCGACGATAGCGGCCGGTTCGGCCTACGCCACCCACGGCGAGCCGCTCATCCCGGTGTACGTCTTCTACTCGATGTTCGGTTTCCAGCGCACCGGCGACCAGTTCTGGCAGATGGCCGACCAGCTGGCGCGCGGTTTCGTGCTGGGCGCGACCGCCGGCCGTACGACGCTGACCGGTGAGGGTCTGCAGCACGCGGACGGTCACTCGCAGCTGCTCGCCTCGACCAACCCGGCGTGCGTGGCCTACGACCCGGCGTTCGGCTTCGAGATCGCGCACATCGTGAAGGACGGCCTGCGCCGGATGTACGGCGGGGACGAGCAGCACCCGCACGGCGAGGACGTGTTCTACTACCTCACCGTCTACAACGAGCCGATCCGGCACCCGGCCGAGCCGGAGAACGTGGACGTCGAGGGCATCCTCAAGGGCGTCTACCGCTTCAGCGAGGGCACGTCCGGCTCGATCCCGGCGCAGATCCTGGCGTCCGGCGTGGCCCTGCCCTGGGCGATCGAGGCGCAGCGGATCCTCGCCGAGGACTGGAACGTGCGGGCCGACGTGTGGTCGGCGACCTCCTGGAACGAGCTGCGGCGCGAGGCCGTGGCGTGCGAGGAGCACAACCTGCTGCACCCCGAGGAGGAGCAGCGCGTGCCCTACGTGACCCGGAAGCTCGGCGGCGCGCAGGGGCCGTTCGTGGCCGTGTCCGACTGGATGCGGTCGGTGCCGGACCAGATCGCTCGGTGGGTGCCCGGACCGTACCAGTCGCTGGGCGCGGACGGCTTCGGCTTCGCGGACACCCGCGGGGCGGCGCGGCGCTTCTTCCACATCGACGCGGAGTCGGTCGTGGTGGCGGTGCTGACCGAGCTGGCCAAGCAGGGCCAGGTCGACCGGTCGGTGCTGAAGCAGGCGATCGACCGCTACCGGGTCCTGGACGTGACGGCGGCGGACCCGGGCGCGGCGGGCGGCGACGCGTAGCCGCCCGCGGACGGTTCGCGGACGGTTTCCGACGCGAGGGCGGCGGAGCTCATGGCTCCGCCGCCCTTACGCGTTCTTTACCATGCGGGTATGGAGCAACAAACGGCGCAGGCACGGTGGGAAGAGCTGACGCAACGGCCGCTGCTGGCGCTCGCCGTGCTGTTCGCCGTCGCCTACGCCGTACCGATCGTGGACAGCACGGCCGGCCGGTCGCTGACCGTGGTGTGCACGGCGGTCGAGTGGGCGGTGTGGGGCGCGTTCGCGGGGGACTACGTGACGCGGCTGGTGCTCGCCGGCGACCGCCGGGCGTTCGTGCGGCGGCACTGGCTGGACCTGGGCGCGGTGGTGCTGCCGATGCTGCAGCCGCTGCGGCTGCTGCGCATGGTCGCCACGCTGCTGCTGGTGGGACGGCGGGCCCGGATGGCCACCCAGATCAGGCTGACCACGTACGTCGCCGGGTCCGTGGTGGGGCTGCTGATGTTCGGCTCGCTGGCCGTACTGTCGGTGGAGCGCGACTCACCGGACGGGAACATCCGCACCCTGGGTGACGCGGTGTGGTGGTCGTTCACGACGATGACGACGGTCGGGTACGGGGACCACGCGCCGACGACCGGCCTGGGCCGGATGATCGCGGTCGGCCTGATGCTGTCCGGGATCGCCCTGCTGGGTGTGGTGACGGCGAACATCGCCACCTGGTTCATCGCCCGGTTCGAGCGGGACGACGCGGAGGAACGCCTCCAGACGGAGGCGATCGAGGCGCTGACCGCGGAGGTCCGCGCCCTCCGCGCCGAGGTCGCGGCCCTCCGAAAACACCATGCCCACCGCTGACACCCCGAGCACCGCGGGCACGCCCCGGAAACCCCGCCCGCGCACGCCACGGGCGTGAGGCCGGACGCCCCCGACCGCGCGCGCCACGGGCGTGAGGCCGGACGCCCCCGACCGCGCGCGTCGCGGGCACGACCCCGTTCCGGCCACGCCGCGCGGGCACAAGCCAGGAGGTCTCCCTCCACGGAGCACGGCATGACCCCGGAGACCCCGCCGCGCACGCCACGGGCGTGAGGCCGGAGGCCCCCGACCGCGCGCGTCGCGGGCGTGAGGCCGGACGCCCCCGACCGCGCGTGTCGCGGGCACGACCCCGTTCCGGCCACGCCGCGCGGGCACAAGCCAGGAGGTCTCCCTCCACGGAGCACGGCATAACCCCGGACGCCCCGCCCGCGTGTCGCGGGCGCGAGACCAGGAGACTGCCCGTCCGCGTCGCGAGGTGAAGGCCAGAGGGAACGGCCGAGCGCCACAGGGTGCGGACCGAAGGTCACCAGCCGCCCGCCGCAAGCGCGGAGACCCGGGTCACCAGCGGCCCGTCGCGGACATGGGAGCAGAAGCCGCCCGCCGCGGAGCCGCGGCCTGAGCGGGGGTCCCCAGCCGCCCGTCACGGGCGCGAGCCCGGCCTCCGCCACACCGCCAACGTGAGGGCTGAAGATCACCGGCGGGGCATCGCGGGTGTGAGGGCCGACGGTGACCGGCCGCCCACCGGAGGCGCGAAGACCCGCGGTCACCAGCAGCCCACCGCAGGCGTGAGGCGGGCCCACGAGCACGGTCGTGCGCCACAGGCGCGGAGACCGCTCGGGATCCAGTGGTGCGCGGCCTGAGGGCGTCGGAGGGGTCAGGCCCGTGAAGGTGCCGCATTGCGGGCGGCCGCCGACCGTGACGGTCATGGCGGTGGGGCCGGACCCGTGGCGGTCGTCGGGCGGCTGGGTGGGTGGGCCCCCGGCCTTGTGTGTTCGCCGTGCCGCCGGGGGCCCCGCGCCCCGGGTCAGAACAGCCCGCTGCCCGGGGTGGCCGCTCCGGCGAGCCAGATGATCGCCAGGAGCGTGTCGATGGCGCCCAGTACGAGGGCGACCAGGGCCGGCACGGGGCGGGAGCCCGCCCAACTGCGGCCCATTGCCAGCCAGCCGCAGACGATCGCCACGGGGCCGAGGACGATCCCCAGCGCGAAGAACCCGGCGACCGCGCAGATGACTCCGATGATCCCGAGCGTCGCGCGATCCGGCCCGGTCCGTGACCACGTCCGGCCACGTGAGCGGGGGTACCTGCGCGTGCCGTTTCCGAAGCCCGCCATCATCAACTCCCTGAGCCCCGGGGTCTGTTCGGGGCTCGGTGATGCGGGTACCCCCGATTCGCGGGCTAATCCGGGGCGTTGTCCCCGACAGCGCACGACAAGTCACGGCAGGACACGACAGGCCCCGCAGGACGCGCAGGACGCGCCCGCCCTGGTCTGCGGCGCGCGTCGGCGGGAGGGGCCGCGAGCGGCTTCCGGCCATGGGCGGAAGCCGCTCGCGGGCCGTCAGATGTGCGCGGCGCCCGCACCCGCCGACGCGTTCTTGCCGCGCTTGGTGAGCAGCGCGACGAAGATCGCCACGACCGCGACACCGCAGGCGACGAGGGAGGCGAGGCTCATGCCGGAGATGAAGGTGTCGTGCGCGACTTCGGTGATCTTCGCCACGAGCATCTCCGGCGTGCCCTTGGCGACCGGCGCCACGCCGACCTGGACGGCCTCGGCGGCCTGGTCCAGCTGGGCCGGGGTGAGCGGGGGCAGCCCG
This sequence comes from Streptomyces sp. H51, assembly GCF_035656535.1. Taxonomy (NCBI): domain Bacteria; kingdom Bacillati; phylum Actinomycetota; class Actinomycetes; order Kitasatosporales; family Streptomycetaceae; genus Streptomyces; species Streptomyces sp. H51. The sequence continues at coordinate 29,702 of NZ_JAYMHD010000080.1, read as the reverse complement.
GCGTCCTTCCAGTTGCCCCCCAGGTCGCTGTCGACCTTGGAGGCCATCACGGCGCCCAGGACGGCGGTGCCGAGGCTGCCGCCGATCTGCATCGCCGCCTGCTGCAGGCCGCCGGCGACGCCGGACAGCTCCATGGGGGCGTTGCCGACGATGACCTCGGTGGCGCCGACCATGACCGGTGCGAGGCCGAGGCCCAGCAAGGCGAACCAGAGCGACATGGTCGCGCTGCCGGTGTCGGTCTGCAGGGTCGACATGCCGTACATGGCGACGGCGGTGGCGGTCATGCCGCCGGCCAGCGGGATGCGCGGGCCCAGCTTGGTGATCAGCGCGCCGGCCAGCGGGGAGCCGACGATCATCATGCCGGTGAGCGGCAGCAGGTGCAGACCGGCGTCGATGGGGCTCATGCCGTGCACGTTCTGCAGGTAGAACGTCACGAAGAACAGGCCGCCCATGAACGCGATGGCCATCAGGACCATCAGCACCACGCCCGCGGACAGCGGGACGGAGCGGAACAGCCCGAGCGGGATCAGCGGCTCCTTCACCTTGGTCTCCCAGAAGGAGAACAGCGCGAAGGCCACCGCCGAGACGCCGATGAACAGCCAGGTCCGGCCGTCGCCCCAGCCCCACGTCGGCGCCTTGATCAGGGCCCACACCAGGCAGAACATCGCGCCGGAGAGCAGGACGATGCCCAGGATGTCGAAGGAGCGCGGGGCGTTCTCGGCGCGGTGGTCGAGCAGGATCAGGGTGCCGAGGACGAGGGCGATCGCGCCGACCGGCACGTTGATGAAGAACACCGACTGCCAGTTGACGTGCTCCACGAGCACGCCGCCGAGGATCGGGCCGCCCGCGGTGGAGGCGCCGATGACCATGCCCCAGATGCCGATGGCCATGTTGAGCCGCTCGGCCGGGAAGGTCGCCCGCAGCAGGCCGAGCGCGGCCGGCATCAGCAGGGCGCCGAAGAGGCCCTGGAAGACGCGGAAGGTGACGACGGCGGCGATGCTGCTGGACAGCCCGATGGCGCCCGAGGCGGCGGCGAAGCCGGTCACGCCGATCAGGAAGGTCTGCCGGTGCCCGAAGCGGTCACCGAGCTTGCCGGCCGTGATCAGGGAGACCGCGAGGGCGAGGAAGTAGCCGTTGGTGATCCACTGGACGTCGGCGAAGCTCGCCTTCAGGTCCTTCTGGATGGCAGGGTTGGCGATGGCCACGATGGTGCCGTCCAGGGCCACCATCATGACCCCGACGGCGACGGTGATCAGGGTGACCCAGGGGTGGCCGCGCAGCCCGGAGGACGGCGACCGGTCCGACGGGGCCGCCGACGCCCCGTCCCCCGGTCCCGTCGTGTCGACGGTGGTCTGACTAGTCATACATTCGAGATTAGTGACAGCCTCTGACAATTGACAAACCAGTTCACAAGTCAGTAACTGACGGTCATGGAAACACTGCGCGAACGCAAGAAGCAGCGCACCCGCGACGCCCTGCTGCGGGCCGCTCTCGAGCTGTTCACCACCCGGGGTTACGAGCGGACGACCGTCGACGAGATAGCCGACACCGTCGACGTCTCCCAGCGCACCTTCTTCCGTTACTTCGCCGGCAAGCAGGAGGCGGCCCTCTTCCTCCAGGAGCTGGCGGTGGCGCGGTTCGTCGAGGCCGTGCGGGACCGCCCGGCCGGGGAGGCGCCGATGACGGCGCTGCGGCAGGCGCTGCTGGAGGGCTGGGACGGCCTCAGCGACGTCATCGAGTCCGTGGTGCCGGTCGAGCTGTACCTGCGCATGTACCAGGTGATCGAGTCGACCCCGGCACTGCTCGCCGCCCACCTGCGGCGCAGTACGGAGATCGAGGACAGCCTCACCCGCGTACTGGCCGAGCGCGAGGGCGTGGACGCGGAGACCGACCCGCGGCCCCGGCTGGCCGTGGCCGTCTTCGGCGGGGTGATGCGGCTGGCCGAGCGGCAGTGGAGCAGCCGGGGGGACGTCAGCCTGGACGCCATGCGCCGGCTGACGATCTCGTACCTCGAACAGGTGGGCCCGGCACTCACCGAGAGCTGGCGAACACGCTCGGATATCCCGGGCGCGTCTTCTGAAACGTGAGCCGAACGTGAGCCGCGTCACTGTGGCAGCACGAGACCCTCCCGTTCTCCTAGTGTGTCCTTTCAGTGACTTCCTTCGAAACCTCCCCGCCGCTCAACGTCTGGCGCGCGCTCCTCGCGCTGGGCGTCGTGTTCGTGATGCTCGCCACCACGGGCTGGACGGCGCTGCGCTCCCACCGCGCGCCCACCGCCCTGCAGGCCTCGGTCACCGCCTGGGACCACGGCCGGCTGCGCGGGCACCGGCTGCCGCACCCGGACGCAAGTCCCGCCCGGATCGCCCGCTTCTTCGCCTCGCTCACCCCCCAGGAGCGCGGTGACCTCGCCCGCCACTACCCGCTCGCGGTCGGCAACATGAACGGCGCGCCCGTCGACCTGCGCTACCGGGCCAACCGGATCGCGCTCGCGCACCAGCACCGGGTCGAACTCAAGCGCATGCACGACAGCCGGCTCACGCCCGCCGGGCAGTACGAGGCGGGCCGCCGCATGCACCGCTACGCGGCGCTGCTGAGTCCGGGCCGCCAGATCCTCGCCTTCGACCCGGCCGGCTCGGGGCGCGTCGCCGAGGTGTTCGGCGACCTGCCCCGGGCGGAGCGGGTGTCGGTGATCGTGCCCGGCGTCGACACCGCGCTGCTCACCTTCCAGCGCACCAGCCGCAAGTACTCGGCGCCCGTCGGCATGGGCGAGTCCCTGTACGCGGCCGAGCGGGAGGCGGACCCGGAGACCCGTACGGCGGTGATCGCCTGGGCCGACTACACCGCGCCCGCCGGGCTCGGCATCGACTCGGCCACCGCGATGCGCGCCGAGAACGGCGCGGTGCGGCTGAACGCGCTGGTGCGCGGCCTGCCCGGGACCGCACCGGTCTCCCTGTTCTGCCACAGCTACGGCTCCGTGGTGTGCGGGGTCGCCGCGCACGCGCTGCCGCGCCGGGTGGCCGACATCGCGGTCGCCGCGAGTCCCGGCATGCGCGTGCAGCGGGCGTCCGGCCTGCGCACTTCCGCCCGGGTGTGGTCGATGCGCAACGCCACCGACTGGGTGCAGGACGTGCCCTACCTGGAGGTCGGCGGGCTCGGCCACGGCGCCGACCCGGTCGCGGCCGCGTTCGGGGCACGGGTGCTGTCGGCCGACGGCGCGAAGGGCCACAGCGGCTACTTCGAGCCCGGTACGCAGAGCCTGCGCAACCTCGCCGACATCGGGGTCGGCGCGTACGGCTCGGTGCTGTGCGCGCGCGAGGATGCGGTGTGCAGCGCGGGTTTGTCCGGTCCGGCACCGGCCGGACGCGCGTAGAGGCGCAGAAACTGCGGTATGCACGGAGTGGCGACGAAGAAGCCGGTCGCGCATACGATGAGCCGCATGGGTGACGTACTGGCCGGATTTCATGCCGCCTGGGAGTTCGAGTCCGACTCCGTGCTCATCCGTTACGAACGGGGGATTCGGACACCCAAGCTCTTCCAGGCACTCGGGGAACGCCGGGTGCCGCTCGCGGCCCTCGCCGGGGTGACACTCGCCCCCGGCAAGCGCGGCACCGTCGTGCTGCGGGCCGAGCCGCGCCCCGGCGCCGACCCGCTGATGGAGGCGGCCGCGGGGCAGCTGAGCGACGGGTGCGACCCGTACCGGCTGGTGCTGCCCGCGGAGCGCGAGACGCTCGCCGAGTACTACGCGGACGAGCTGCGGGCCCGGCTGGCCGACGACGGCCCGGCCGACGAGTTCCTGGTGGCCGCCCCCGAGGCGCCGCGGCAGTTCAAGGCGTACGACGCGAAGGCGTCCTTCGACGGCCGGACGGTCGCCTTCCGGTGGTTCTGGACGGGCGCGTCGTCGGCGAAGTGGAAGGCGGGCGACCAGAGCTTCCCGGTCACCGAGCTGAGCGGGGTGGAGTGGCGCTCCCCCGAGGCTTTCGAGGGGCATCTGCGGCTGCTGCGGCGGGAGGCCGGGGCGAACGGGGCGAACGGGCAGCCGGCCCAGCCGGACCAGGACCCGGCGGCCGTCGTGTTCGGGCTCGGTTACGGTCCCGTGCACGAGTCCCTGCCCTTCGCCGCGGCGGTGCTGGCGGCGGTCCGCACCTCCCGGCCGGTGGCCGCCGTGACCGCGCCCCGGCCCCGCCGCGACCCCGCCGACATCGCCGAGCGGATCCGTCACCTGGGCGAGCTGCACCGGGCGGGGCTGGTGACGGACGAGGAGTTCTCGGTGAAGAAGGCGGAGCTGCTGGCGGAACTGTAGTCACTCCGTGGTCGGTTACTCCCGTCCCGCGGACGTGAATGTCATGTCCGCGTACCGGTCGCCCGCCACCTTCGACGCGATCGGCTCCAGCAGGGACAGCTCCTCCACCGTCAGCTCGATCCGCGTCGCCGCCGCGTTCTGTTCCACCCGTTCCGGCTTGCGGGTGCCCGGGATCGGCACGACCGGCAGGTCCCGCACGGCCGCCTGCTGCTGGACCCAGGCCAGGGCGACCTGCGCCGGCGTCACCCCGTGGGCCTCGGCGACGGCGCGCACCGGCTCCAGGAGCGCGGCGTTGGCGGCCGCGTTCTCGCCGGTGAACCGGGGCTGCTGGCGGCGGAAGTCGTCCGCGGTGAGGTCCTTGTCGGCGTCCGTGAAGGAGCCGGTGAGGAAGCCGCGGCCGAGCGGCGAGTACGGCACCAGGCCCACGCCCAGCTCCCGGGCCGCCGGCACCACCCGCTCCTCGATGTCCCGGCTGAACAGCGACCACTCCGACTGCAACGCGGCGATCGGGTGCACGGCCTGCGCGGCCCGCAGCTCCGCGGCGGTCACCTCGCTCAGGCCCAGGTGCTTGACCTTGCCCTCGCGCACCAGCTCGGCCATCGTCCCGACGCTCTCCTCGATCGGCACGTTCACGTCGCGGCGGTGCATGTAGTAGAGGTCGATGGCGTCGATGTCGAGGCGCTTCAGGCTGGCCTCGACGGCCTGGCGGATGTACGGCGGGTCGTTGCGGACGATCCGCCGCGTGGGGTCGTCCGCCGGGATCGACAGGGCGAACTTGGTCGCGACGACGACCTCGTCCCGGTGCGCCTTGAAGAACGGGGACAGGAACCGCTCGTTCTCGCCCGCCCCGTAGGCGTCCGCCGTGTCGTACAGGGTGACGCCCAGCTCCAGGGCGCGCTCCAGGGTGGCCCGGGACTGCTTGGCGTCGGAGGGGCCGTAGGCGAAGCTCATGCCCATGCAGCCGAGGCCCTGGACACCGACCTCGGGGCCGGTGTCGCCGAGTCGTACGGTGGGGATCTGCGTGTCGGTCATCACACCTTCTCCGCTTCGCGGGCGCGGTCGGCGTCCGCGTAGAAACTGATCTTCCGGTCGAGCACGGCGAGCGTGTCCTGGAGTTCGGCGATCCGGGTCAGCACGTCCCGGCGGGTGGACTCCAGCAGTTCGAACCGCTCGCGGTAGGTGTGGTCGCCCTCGCGGACCAGTTCGGCGTAGCGCACCATGTCGGCGACCGGCATGCCGGTCAGCCGCAGCTTGCCGACGAAGTCCAGCCAGTCCAGGTCACGGTTGCTGTAGCGGCGCTGACCGGTGTGCGAACGGTCGACGTGCGGCATGAGGCCGATGCGCTCGTACCAGCGGAGCGTGTGCGCGGTCAGCCCGGTGAAGGCCACGACCTCGCTGATCGTGTAACTGTCCTGTCCTTGCGGCCGCCGGTGCGGGTTCGGCGGGGCGGCGCAGCTGTCGGTCCTGGTACGCGGGGTCTCCATCACCGTCATGAGCACAACGCTATGACCTTCGAGCGCACTCCAGGCAAGCCGACCGATGAGAAATCGGCAGGACGGGGGGCGGGCGCGGTGGCTAGCGTGCGGGGCATGAGTCTCGTACGCCGTGCAGAGCCCGGGGACGCCGGGGAAGTGCTCCGGCTGCGCCAGGTCATGATCGACGCGCTGCCGGGTTCCGACCCGTCGGCCGACTGGCACGCCGAGTCCCTGCCGGGGCTGCGGGAGAGACTGGCCGAGCGGGACGGCGACTTCGCCGCGTTCGTCGTCGACCACCCCGAGCGGCCGGGCGCGCTGGCGGCGCTGGTCGCCGGGACGGTGGACTACCGCATCGGGAAGGCGGGCGACCCGCACGGCAGGGTCGGTTACGTCTTCAGCGTGGCGACCGACCCGGAAACGCGCCGCCGGGGGTACGCGCGCGCGTGCATGGACGCGCTGCTGGACTGGTTCCGCGCGCGCGGCGCCGCCCGCGCCCGCCTCACCGCGTCCCCCGAGGCCGAACCGCTGTACGTCTCCCTCGGCTTCCGGCCCAGGCCCGACCCCTTGCTGGAGCTGAGACTGTGAGGCCCTAGGCTCGACGGCATGTCGCTCAAGAGCCTCGCGTTGATCGAGAACTGGCCGGTTTCCACCGCCGCGGCGGGTGCCGTACGGGCCGACGGCACGGTCCTGGGGACCCACGGGCCGGCCGACCGCCGTTTCCCGCTGGCCTCGGTCACCAAGCCGCTCGCCGCGTACGCGGCCCTGGTGGCGTACGAGGAGGGGGCGATCGAGTTCGACGAGCCGGCCGGCCCGCCCGGATCCACGGTCCGCCACCTGCTCGCCCACACCTCCGGCCTGGCCTTCGACGAGCACCGGGTCACGGCCCCGCCCGGCGAGCGCCGCCTGTACTCCAACGCCGGTTTCGAGCAGCTCGGCGACCACATCGCGAAGGCGACGGAGATCCCCTTCGCCGAGTACCTGCGCCAGGCGGTCCTGTCACCGCTGGGGATGTCCGCGACGACTCTCGACGGCTCCCCCGCGAAGGACGGCGTCTCCACCACCGCCGACCTGCTGCGCTTCGCCGCCGAGGTGCAGGCGCCGCGCCTGCTGGACCCGCGCACGGTCGCCGAGGCGATGACGGTGCAGTACCCCGGCACCAAGGGCGTCCTGCCGGGCTACGGCCACCAGAACCCCAACGACTGGGGCCTCGGCTTCGAGATCCGCGACTCCAAGTCCCCGCACTGGACGGGCGCCACGTCCTCCCCGCGCACCTTCGGCCACTTCGGCCAGTCCGGCACGTTCCTGTGGATCGACCCCGACGCGGGCCTCGCGGCCGTCGCCCTGACCGACCGCGCCTTCGGCCCGTGGGCCATCGAGTCGTGGCCGCCGTTCACGGACGCGGTACTGACGGAGGCGCGGGGCCGGTAAGAGTGGCGCGGAACGCGCCGCGGCCCGGCCTACCGCCAGAAGCACTCATCGATCACGATCTGCGGGTCGGTGATGCGGGGCACGAAGTGGTACCGCAGCCATCCGCGCCCGTGATCGAAATAGATGACATGTGCACCGCCCGGCCGGGTGGACTGGACGGGTTCGACGCTCATACCGGCCGACAGATCACGGTCGCTGTCGACACCCCGGAAGTAGGGGTCCTTCGCGGTGACGAGTTCGGCGCGGGCGGCGTCGACCAGGGCACGTGCCTCTGCGGGGAGGGCGGTCCTGGCGTCCTCGGCTTCCTTCGTCCAGTCGGCCTGCCAGGGTGGCCCCATGAATCCGCCCGTCACTGGCCGGGTTCCGCGTCGGCAGCCGTGCGGCGCATGCGCCCGGCCTCTTCGATGAGGGTTTTGGCGCGGGCGTAGTCGGATTCCTGCGCGGCCTCGTCCTCCAGGCGGTGAACCCTCGCTTCGAGCCGGGGGTCACGGGCCAAGGCGTATTCGCTCCACCAGCGGGCCATGAAGGCGGGGACCGGGGCGAGGTCGTAGGTATCGGCGATGTCCCGACGCCAGTGCCGGTCGAAGTCGGCGAGAAGCTTCGGCGCGTGCCGGGCGATGGCGGCGCGGAGCGCCTTGGGGGTCCTCTCAGGCATGGGAGGAACGGAGGTCCCGGCCCCAGAGGGTGCGGTGGTCATGAGTGGCGGGTCTCCTTCCGCGGAGCGGGTCGGGCAGCGGCCGGATGCAGTGGGTGCGTCTTGGGGAAAGTCTGGCACGCCGGGCCACGCCGGCAGCACCCTTCCGGTCCCCCAGCACGGCCTCACCGTGAGTCCGGCCTTTGGGCCAGGCACTCGAACCACACCGTCTTCCCGCCACCGCCGGGGCGCGGCGTAACGCCCCACCGGTCGGTGACCGACTCGACGAGAAGCAGACCGCGCCCACCCTCCGCGAGTACGTCCCCGCTGCCCGGGACAGGCAGCAGCGGGCAATCGTCGGAGACCTCCACCCGCACCGCGCCGGGCAGCAGCAGGAAGCAGACGCGGCACCGGCGGCCGGGCACGTGCCGGACGACGTTGGCGAGGATTTCCGTCAGCGCCAGTTCGGCCGCGTCGGCCACTTCGAGCAGGCCGGAGCCCTTGAGGTAGAGCCGCAGGATGCGGCGCAGGTGCCGGACGGAGTGCTCTCCCAACGCGAACTCTGCGCCGTACCGCGGCTGAACGTCCACTTCCCGCGGACCAGTTACGTGATTCACGTCACCCAGCCTGTGACCCACCGCATACGATTGGCTACCAAGAGAAACGAACGTCATGCGGCGTTGCACGCCGGAGGTGCCACCGTGGCCAACATCCAGACTCTCGACCCCACCGCTTCACCGCTGCACTACTACGGCTGGGAGCTGCGCCGCCACCGTGAGGGCCACGGCCTGAAACAGGGGCAACTCGGCGACATCATCTTCTGCACGGGCTCGCTCATCGGCCAGATCGAGACCACGAAGAAGGTCCCCACCCGCGACTTCTCCGAACGCGTGGACGCCGCGCTCGGCACCGACGGGCTGTTCTCCCGCCTCATCGGCCTGGTCCTGCGCAGCCAACTCCCCACCTGGTTCCAGCCGTACGCGGAGATGGAGGCACGCGCGACATACATCTCCACCTACCAGGCGCAGTTGGTGTACGGACTGCTGCAGACGGAGGAGTACGCACGGGCGGTGCTCGCCACCGGTATGCCGGAGGATCTGGACGGCCTGGTGGCGGCCCGCATGGAGCGCCAGCGCATCCTGGAGCGCGAACAGCCGCCGCTGGCCTGGGTGATTCTGGACGAGGCGGTGCTGCTGCGGCCCATCGGCGGCCACGAGGTCATGCGTCGCCAACTCGCCCACCTGTTGGACTTCACCGGCCACCGCTGGCTGCACGTGCAGGTTTTGCCGAACTCGGCGGGTGAACATGCCAGTCTGGCGGGCTCGTTCAACTTGCTTCGCTTCGAAGGTGACCCGGACATCGTCTACACAGAGGACGTCATCTCGGGCCACATGACCGCCAACTCCGAGACTGTCAGGGAGGCGGCGCTCCGTTACGCTCGCTTGCAGGCCGCAGCCCTCTCCGTGGAGGATTCGGCGGCGCTGATCGCCCGCGTGATGGAGGAACGCTATGGAGACCGGTCCCAGCCTGAGGAACGCACAGTGGCGTAAGTCCAGCTACAGCGGCAGTACCGGCGGCGACTGCGTGGAGTGCACAGTCACCGGCGGCGCCGTCTGGCGCACATCCTCGTACAGCGGAAACACCGGCGGCGACTGCGTCGAGGTCGCCGACGGCTGCCCGACCGGCGCCGTCCCGGTCCGCGACAGCAAGAACCCTTCCGGCCCGACCGTGATAGTCAGCACGCCCGCCTGGCAGGCGTTCGTCGACGGCCTGCGGTAGTCCAACTGCCAGCGGTTCCCCCTGACGTAGCCGCTCGTACCGCAGAAGCGCGCCAGCCAGGAGGCACGAGGGGAACGACACTGACGTGAGACGGTCGCCGTGCAGGGCGGTCGCCGACAAGCTCGGCATCGGCTCCCGCCACAGGCCCGGCGTAGCAGTGCAGCGGTCACCGGGCAGTGCGATCGACCCGGCCGACCTCACCCGCTCCTCCGCAAGGTTGGCCTTCGCCGCATCCGCTTCCACGACTTCCGCCACCCAACCGCCGTCCTGCTCCTGGAACAGAGCGGCTACCTCGTCGTGATCAAGGAATTCCTCGGGCACGCCCACATCGGTGTCACCGCTGACGTCTACGCCCACGTCCGACTCCGCCTTCAACAATCGGCCGTCACAACCCTCAGCGACGTTCTCCACCCACAGCTCCCATGACGGCAGGTTGCCGCGCCGTCACTCTGCACCACCTCCAGCAACGCCGGCGGCCCTGCAAGATGCCTTGCGGGGCCGCCGACGTTCGCCTGCGTTGCCGTCAACACCGCCCCTCTTCTGCTGGGCAAATGATGGGGATGCTGATCTCCCCGTCGTCGACAAGGGGTTCCGTATGAGATTTCAATCTCCGTCTAGACGCAACCGCATTTCCTCTTTCTCGCGACATTCGCGAGCCAACCTGAGCACGCTTTTCAAGAACTCCCTCACTGAAGGATCGTCGACCCGCAAGAATTCGACCTCGATTTCCGAGATGAACTGATCCATCTCACTCGAACTCAATATCAGAGTCCCGTAGGGATCCACTCGACTCAGCATGGGCAGCATGCTCGATCCGCAAAGGCGAGCAAATTCGTCGTGAAGATCGAGAACAGCGTCTACCTGACTCGCACGCCGCCGCCTCGGACTGCTTCCTCGATGCTCCACGCGCACGAGGGCCACATCTACGCCCACGACACCTCCTTGAGTGAGAGCCCGATGTCACAACCACGCATCACTCGGGCTCCCCAGACGGGAAGGCTGTGATTATTTTTCGGTCACGAACCACAACCCGAATGTAGTACTGATCATCTCCAGCCCCGTTCCGGCCGATCGGATTCGGAAATTTGTAGTAGTACGCCCCGTCGCCGGTCTGGCCATCGAGTGCGCGATTGATCATCTTCTGGATCTTCGCTTTACTCGTCGTGAAAAACTTGCTCTTGTTGGGAAACTCGCCACCACGAACAACATGCCGGTCCCATATGTGATCCCATCGGCCCTTCGAAATTGACACCGGGCAGCTGGAATTGTGGACGAGGACCGGCGTGGCCCCCGCCAGCACATAATACGTGTGCAGGCCGTCGATGGTGAGATTGCGTGTCTCTTGCTGTTGGCGGAAGGGAGAGAGCGTGTCGACTGTGACCACGTCTCCGGTGCTCGACCGCAGGGTCATTCCCTGCTTCAGGTCTACCGCATCGATCCAAGCCTGTTCGGATGGCGACCAGAAAGGGTGATGGTTGGTGGCGATGATCTCGGCTACGCCGGCGACGGCCCGCCGCTATGCGGAGCCGCCCTCCGCTGACATTGCCGTCCATTCCTGCTGTCAGCACATGCAGAAGCCCCGCCAGGGCGCACCTGACGGGGCATGAGCTTCGTTGGCTGCTATCCAGCGCTAGGGTTGAGGGATCGACAGCGAGGCTACAGCTCACCGTCCAGCCAACGTTCGAATGGCGCGACCTCCGACAGTTCGGAATTGATCGCCTTCAACCCTTTGGCGAAGTCTTCGGCCAATTTCGAGAGCATCGCGACTAGCTCACCCTGCGCAATGCTCTCGCACTCCGGATTCGGCACCCAATCGGTCCGCGAATCGCAATGAATCACCACGAAATCCCCACTCGGACGGAATGTCAAAGTCCTCTCGATACCTTGCGAGTAGAGATCCACCTCGACTTCACGACACTCGCGCACACCCACCAGAAGCGACGGAAGTTGCTCCATGAAGGCAGACAAGTCATACGCGACGTCGAGCGGCCACTCATCACTCCCGAAGCCACCAATGTGGAATGTACTGCCTCCAGCGTCAGAGAGGGCGCTACACGCCTCTATGACCAGGGTGTCGTAATCGCTACCCGGCTCCAGGTCTACTGAAACAAGAGCCACAGCATCAGACGGAACGGCCGGATTGAACGACACAGAGAAGCTCATCTCTCCAGCCTCCTAGTTCGGACCAATGATCGGGAATCCCGTCTTGTACAGCCCATTTGGGCTCGGGATGACGGTAGCCGCCCGCGCTTTGACGATACTTCCATCCGGCATAATCACCTGCCCCAAACCGTCTGGAATACGCACCGACCTAGGCCCGGCTCCTTCGACATGGAGCCCCCTCAAGAACGCCGCAGCGGCGTCATTATCTAGCCACTGACCTTGCTGAGTCCCGGTGTTACGAGCGCGATCGGTCAAGGCCTTCGTTCTCTTCGCTCCGGCGCCATGAGTCTTGAATGTATGACCCCACGTTTTCACACTGTTGGAGGCCCAGTTTGTGCAGTTGTGAACCAGGACCGGAGTGGTCCCTGCGAGCACATAGTACGTGTGGAGGCCGTCGATGGTCAGGTTGCGGGTCTCATGGCTGCCACGGAAGGAGCGAGTGGCTGTAACGGTGACCTTGGTGCCAGCGCTAGTGAGGAGGGTCATGCCTGGCTTGAGTTGCCCTGCATCGACCCACGCGTGCCGGCTGGGCGACCAGAAGGGGTGGTGACGGGTTGCCGTGACCTTGGCCTTGCCATTGCTGGAACTCAAGGTGAGCTCGGAGAAGGCCTTGTCGCTCTTGGTGACGATGGTGGCCAGGACCGTGCGGGCCTCGGTCGCGCCCGTTTCCGGATCAGTCGCGAGGGCTTCGTCCTCCGGCTCTATTTCGCCGATGGGCTTGGTGGATCCGTCCGCCATGAGGACTTCGGTGTCAGGGGTGAAGCTGTTGGGGCAGCCCCCCTTGCCGATGTGTGCGCCGCTTCCTGGGCCTTCTCCGCCGCCGGTCATGGCGGAAAGCTCGCCCATCGCAGCGACCATTTCACCCTTGGACCCGCCCGCCACAGGACAGGTCGAACTTCCCGCTACTTCGCCACATGCGCGAAACAGGAGGCTCGCAAGTCCTTTGGCCGCGATAGAGGCTCTGAAGTCGGCGTAGGGCTCATCGGGGGCGACGTAATAGCAGCGGTTCCGTTCTCCCAACTGGCAGGAGTAGTCGTCCATGCCGGCGAAGAACGCCGCGATGAATTCGTCCTTCTTCGACCACGTTATGGGGACATCGACGCCGGGGTGGATGGTGGCGTAGCCGTCGTGGTTGTAGTCCTCGCCGCCGCTTTCGTGGTCCGGGAGCTCGCCGTAGGGGACCTCGTCACTGCAGACGATGTTGGTGAGGCTGCAGTCGTTGTTCCCGCTGCTGTGGTCCTCCGCGGTGAAGGAGAGCCCTGAGGGGTCGCTGTAGTTGATGGGGTCGTTGATGCTGTAGCTGTATGCGGAGAGGTTTTGCGGGATGTAGGGGGTGTTCAGGGGGTCCTGCTGGCCGGAGGCGAGGCTGCGGGGCTGGCCGTAGGCGTTGTAGGTGGTGGTGACGGTCTCCTCGTCCAGCCCGCCGGCCTTCGGGTAGGTGACCGAGGTGAGGTGGTCGGCGGCGTCATAGGTGGAGCTCGTGGTGTAGTCGTCGGCCAGGCCGGTAACGGCGGCCGGGATGCTGATGGTGGTGCTCAGCGGGCGGCCACGGCCGTCAAAGGCGTTCGAGAAGGACCATCCACCGCTGGATGTAGCTGCCGTCGTACAGGTCGGTGTTGTAGGCGCGGCCGTAGGCGGTGCACCGGTTGTCCGCGACGCCTTGTTCGCCCTGGTCGTCGACGCGGAGCGGAAGGCCGTACGTGGCTGAGGTGGCGGTACTGGCGTCGTATTCGTTCTGGACGACGTGGGTGCGCCAGCCGGTGGAGATCTTGGTGTCGGTGGTGGTCTGGTCCTCGCGGACGAAGCGGGCGTCGGGCAGGCCGGCGTAGGTGTCGGTGGTGGCTGATCACCGTCGCGGACGGATCGTCACGTCCGGAGCAGCAGCTGCCCCTCCACGTAGGGAAGTACTTTCGCGCGTGGCAGGTGCACGAGGACGTCCTCGCCCTTCGGAACCCCCTCATCCCGCGGCGCCTTGACTCTGACTGGTTGCCCGGCGACCTCCACTTCGATCACGCGCTGCGCGCCGTGGTCGCTGACACTCAGCAACCGGCCGGGGAACGTGTTGGGACCTGGGGCCGCAACGACCTTGACGTACTCGGGCCGGACGCCGATCTGGACCCCGGTCGTGCCATCGGGAACGTCCCAGGCGATCGACAGCGTGCGGCCCCCCAGCGTGAACGACCCGTTACTGCGGTCCACGGTCAGGAAATTCATCGCCGGGGAGCCGATGAAGTAGCCGACATAGGTGGAGGAGGGTGCTTCGAAGAGCTGCTCAGGGGTGCCTTGCTGCACGGCGCGGCCGTGCTTCATCACGAGCACTTCCTGAGCGAAGCTCATCGCCTCGTACTGATCGTGCGTCACGTAGATCACCGTAGGGCGGAATTGCTCGGTGATCTCTCGAATTCTACGCCGCAGCGAGTGTTTCAGCTGCGGGTCAATCACGGTGAGCGGCTCGTCCATCAGGATGGCCGCCACGTCGTCACGGACCAAGCCTCGGCCGAGTGAGATGAGCTGCTTGTCGTCTGCGGTGAGCCCGCGAGCGGGATGCCGCAGCCGGTCCTGCAAGTTCAGAGCCTCCGCGACCTGCCGGACCTTGGCGTCGATCCTCGACTTGTCCCAGCGTCGGCACTGCAGAGGGAAGGCAAGGTTCTCGTAGACCGTCATCGACTTGTAGATGACGGGGAACTGGAAAACCTGAGCGATGTTTCGCGCCTTCGTGGGCAATTCTGTGACGTCGACGCCGTCGAACAGTACCTGTCCGCGGGATGGTTTGACCAAGCCGGACAGGATGTTCAGCAGCGTCGTCTTGCCGCAGCCCGAGGGGCCGACCAGTGCATAGGTCTTGCCGGATTCGAAGGTCAACTCCAACGGCTTGAGCGCCCACCGCTCCTCATCGGAATCCGGGGTGTAGGCGTGCCCGACGTCGACGATGTCCAACTGCGCCATATCAACGGCCTTCCACTGGTGCCAGATCGTATGAAGGTGTCCGCACGAGAGTCCCCTGCTCGTCGAAGGCGAACAGTCGGTCTGGGCGCAGCCGGAGTCTGACGATGTCGCCGAGGACGACGTCGTGAATGCCCTCGATCTGTACGACGAAGGGTGTTTCGCCGACGAGCACATGAACGAAGGTTTCGGATCCGGAGATCTCGACGAAGGTGACCGTTCCCTCGACACCGTCGGAAGCCAGGCTCACATCGGTGGCACGCAGTCCGAACTGGTAGGCGCTGTCGGGCAGGTCGGCCAGGTGCGCGGAGACGTGCGTGGCCTGGAAGCCGGCTACCGTCACCTGGCCGTTCTCGATCCGGCCGGCGAAAACGTTCATGGGCGGGTCGTTGATGATCGATGCCACCGTGGTGGTCGCCGGGCGTTCGAAGACCTCCTGAGGGGTACCGACCTGGAGGATCCGCCCCTCATGCATGACGAGGAGCACGTCCCCGAGCATCATTGCCTCGGTGGGTTCGGTGGTCGTGTAGACGACGATCGTGTCGCCCTGATCCGAGAAGAGGGCCTTGAACTCGTCGCGTAGCTGTTCGCGCAGCTTGTAGTCCAGATTCGCCAGCGGCTCGTCGAGCAGGAGGATGCCGGCACCTCGGGCCATGGCGCGAGCCATGGCAACCCGTTGCTGCTGGCCGCCGGAGAGCTGGGAGGGCTTGCGCTTCGCGAAGTCGGCGAGTCCCACGCTGGCCAGGCTTTCGCGAACCCTCCGCTGGATCTCGTCCCGCGACAGTCCAGCCCGCTTGAGCGGAAAAGCCACGTTGTCGAATACGTCGAGATGCGGATAGTTGATGAACTGCTGGTAGACCATGGCAGTGTCACGCCGCCACACCGGCGTATCGAGGAAGTCGGCTCCCGCCCGAGTCAGCGAGCCGGAGTCCACCTTCTGCAGACCGGCCAGGGCACGTAGCAGCGTCGTCTTGCCGGCCATCGTCCGGCCGATGACGGTGTGGAGACGTCCCGGCTGAAAGTTGGCGGTCACGTTCTTGAGATGGTCGACACCGTCGACGGTGAGGCACAGATCAGTGGCGATGAGGTTCATCGGACCGCTCCCGACAGGTTCCCCTTGGACAGTAGGCGCTCCACCCAGAGGGCGAGCAGGATCAGCGGTGCCACGCCGAAGAGCGCGGCAGCGGACAGCGTCCACCACGGTGGGATGGAGGAGTTGAGAGCGACCACCGCCTGGGGCAGGGTCTGTACCTCGGTAAAGGTCAGCCGAAAGGCGAAGAAGAAGTCGTTCCAGCCGAACACGGCGCAGAACATCGCCGCCACAGTCAACCCGGGCAGGGAGTTCGGCAGGATCGCCCGCACGAAGGTCTGGAACGGGGGGCAGCCGTCCAGCATCGCCATCTCGTCGATCTCCCGGGGGATGCCGTTGAAGAAGTCCACCATCACCCAGACCGCGATGGGCAGCAGCAGTGCGACGGTCACGATCACCAAGCCCATGATGCTGTCCAGGAGGTCGCCCCATTGCAGGAGGTAGAAGAAGGGGATGACGAGGACGACGGGCGGCATGATCCTTTGCGATACGAAGAAGAAGACGATGTCGCTGTTCTTGATGAAGCCCAGCTTGAACCGGTACCGGGACAGTGCGTAGGCGGCAAGGGACCCCAGCGCCAGACTGATGGCCGATGCTGCGATGGTGACGAGGGCACTGTTGATGAAGGGATCGGTCAGATCGACGCCGCCGGCTCCGCCGAAGATGTTGCGCCAGCCGACGAGAGTGGGTTCGTACTGCACCCAGGGGAGGTAAGTGGGACCTCCCTGGACCGCGTTGGCGTTTTTGAAGCTGGTAGTCATCGCCCAGAAGAACGGTCCCGCGACGAAGCAGGCCCATAGCGCGATCACCATGTACTTGAAAACGAGATAAAGGCGCGACCTCATGAGTCCCCCTTCAGCTTGAACGCCCTGGTGAGCAGGGCAGCGACGACCGTGAGCGTGACGATCATCAGGACGAGGTAGGTCAGGGACATCGCTCCGCTGTATCCGGTCTGCTGATCACGGAGCCCCTGGATGTAGAGGTAGTAGCCCGGCGTCTCCGTGGAGGATCCCGGCCCGCCGGACGTCAGGACGTAGACGCTGTCGGAGAGCTTGGATGCTTCGATCAGGCGGATGATGACTGCCGCGACCGAAACCGGTGCCATCAGCGGGAAGGTCACCTTCCAGAAAGTGCGCCAGGCGCCGGCGCCGTCGATCGCGGCGGCCATGAACGGCTCCTTCGGCAAGCTCAGCAGGCCTGCCAGCAGCAGCAGAAACATGAAGGGAGTCCACTGCCAGACTTCCACGGTCATCAGCGCGACCAGCGCCGGGCCGGATTCGGTGAGCCAGGGGACACCTCTCAGGCCCAGCATCTGCAGCAGATCGTTCACCGGCCCCAGCGACTCATGGAAGATCGTCTGCCAGATGGCGGCCATCACCACGGGCGTGGTCATCATGGGGACGAGGAACAGCACCCGCCACAATCTGCGGCCTCGTACGTTGCGCCAGACCAGCAGAGCCATACCGAACCCGATGACGTACTGGATCAGGACAGTGCCACCCGCCAGCAGGATCAGTCGGGTGATGGAGGCCCAAAAACGGCTGTCGTGCAGCACCGCGGTGTAGTTGGCGCCTCCGACGAAGTCCATCCGAGGGTTGCTGACGTTCCAGCCCGAGAAGCTGACGCGGATGGTGAACAGAAGCGGGAAAATGATGATCAGAAAGAGAGTGAGCAGTCCCGGCAACAGGAACATGCTCTTGTGCCGACGAAGGCCGTCCATGGTTCTCCAAGCAGCTGGGGGTCGGCGCCCTTGGTGGCCGGCCGGTCCGGTCGGCCACCAAGACATCCGGCGGTCGTATCAGGAGTTGTCCTCGAGCGCGACCACGGCGCGGTAGGCGCTCTGGACCTTGGCCTTACCGATCTGGTCGGTGACCTTGGACCATTCGCGGGCTACGTCGTCCAGCGCTTGCTGAGGGGAACTCTGTCCCGCCAGAGCCGCGGCCACCCCGTTGGCCAGCGCGGACATGTACTGGTTGACACCAGGAACGCGCAGGTCGAAGACGCGGTTGCGGCTCTTTTCCATGCCGGAAAGCGTGCGCACGTAGGATTCTGCGACGTCCTTGTCCCAGCCCTGCTTCTCCCAGAAAGCCGGGTTCATGTGGGCGCTGCGGTAGGGGTTGACGCCGAATCGGCCGATGGTCAGGTCGAGGGCGGTGTTGGCCTCGTTGCTGAAAAAGCACAGGTAGTCGAAGGCCATCTGCTGATGACGCGAGGCCTTGGCCACTGCTGAGGTCCATCCCCAGGTGAAGTAGGGCGCCTGGTTGGCCTTCTTGTCCCAGGATTTCGTGGTGCGGTTGTAGACCTCTGTGGAACCCGGCAGCGGAGCCGCCTGGATCTTGTTGCGGATCCTGCTTTCCGGCTGCTGTGCCTGGATGAAGGAGTCGTCCCAGGAGTAGGACATCAGCGTCTGCCCGCCTCCGAAGGAGAAGATTTCGTCTCCCAGACCGAAGTTGGCGCCGCCGGGCGGCCAGGTCGACTTCGCTTTCACCATGTCGTCCAAGGCGCGGACGAAGCCCGGCGTATTGATCAGTGGCTTCATGCTCTGGACGTCGAAGAAGACTCCGCCCTTGACATCGGGGTTCTTCACATACGGTGCTGCCCGGCTGATGAACGCGGAGAACGTCAGGTCGTCGCGCTTGGTCACCTCGGCACTGCCGTAGTTGCGCTTGCCGTCGCCGTCGAAGTCCTTGCCGCTGAAGAACCGGGCTGTCTGCTGGTACTCGGCCCACGTCTTGGGGATGTGCAGGTCCTTGCCCCCGGCCCTCTTGTACTGCGCCTGCCACCGGGGGTTCTTGAGCACATCGGTGCGGACCTTGAGGTAATGCCGGTCCCCGTCCACCGGGTACTGCATGACTTTCCCGTTCCAGGTCGCCACGTCCATGTAGGCCTTGGTGACGTCCTTCATGCCGGGCGAGTTCAAGTACTTATTTGGTACCGGTGCCAGGTACGGGGCCATGTCGCCGATCCACAGGGATGGATAGAACATGACGTCGTACGCCGGCTGGTTCGCCTGCAGGGGCGTGAGGATCTTCTGGTGCAGTTCACCGAAGGGGACGTTGACCACTTCCACCTTTCCGCCGGTGATCTCCTCGAACTGCTTGGCGTGCAGCTGGGTGGGCTCGCCGATGACCGGAACGGCGTGGCTGATGATCTTCAGTGTCTGTCCGGAGTAGTCCTTGCGGCTGGTCGACTGGTAGCTACAGGGACCGGGAACGTCCTTGACCTTCGTCGCCGGGTAGTCCTTGCCGTACTTCTTGTAGCTGATCTCGGAGCCGGCCCGGAAGAGCGCGGCCTTCTCCTTGGGCTTGGCCTGTGTCTGGTTCTGGGCGGTGCATGCGGTTGCGGTCAGGGCCGCGACGGCCACGACGGCGACGATGCCGGTGAACGGTCTCTTGTGCATCGGGTTGCTCCTGGCGTGTCAGGGAATCAAGATCGCTCGACCGCGCACGGCGCCGGCGTCCAACTCGTCGAGGGCCTGCTGGAAGGAGGCGAGGGGATACCGCTGGGTGTGAAGGGTGACCTTGCCGCGTTCCGCCAGGACCATCAGTTCGGAGAGGTCGTTGTAGGACCCCACGAGGTTGCCGATGAAGTTGATCTCCGTCGAGATGACATCGATCGTCGGAACATGGAGGTGGCCGCCGTAGCCGATGACGTAGTAATTGCCGTTGCGGCGCAGGCAAGCAATACCTGTCTCCACTGCGCCGCCCTCACCGACGAAGTCCAGGACTGCTTCCGCGCCGTGTCCCGCGGTGAGGTCCCGTACGCGGTCCGCTTCGCTGCCGTCCGCTACGAGCGTGTGGTCGGCACCGAGTTCCTTGGCCAGCGCCAGGGACTCAAGACTGCGGTCAATGACGATCATTTCGACCGGTGAAAGAGCTCGAAGCACCTGGATACCGATGTGTCCCAGTCCTCCGGCGCCGATGACCACAGCCCTGTCGCCGGGGCGCAGCATTCGGAC
This sequence comes from Streptomyces sp. H51, assembly GCF_035656535.1. Taxonomy (NCBI): domain Bacteria; kingdom Bacillati; phylum Actinomycetota; class Actinomycetes; order Kitasatosporales; family Streptomycetaceae; genus Streptomyces; species Streptomyces sp. H51. The sequence continues at coordinate 9,932 of NZ_JAYMHD010000080.1, read as the reverse complement.
CGCCTTGGCGACAGCGTGGTACGCCGTGAGCCCGGCGTCGGCAAGGGCCGCGACCGAGGCCGGCTCGAGGGAGGGGGAGAGGCGTACGACCGAGCGGGCGGTGGTCTTCAGGTACTCGGCGTAGCCCCCGTCGGTGTCGATGCCGGGAAAGGCCGAATTCATGCAGTGCACGTCGTCGCCGGCCCGGCAGGGACGGCACAGACCACAGGTCACCAGCGGGTGCAGAATGACCGGGTCACCGACCTTGACATGGGTGACAGCCTGCCCGACCTCTGCGACCCAGCCGGCGTTCTCATGACCGATCGTGTACGGCAGGGCGACGCCGCTCTTGGCCTTCCACTGTCCTTCGAGGATGTGCAGATCGGTCCGGCAGACTCCGGCCCCCCCAATCCTCACGATCACATCGAGCGGACCGGTGATCTGCGGGTCCGGCACATCCACAAGCACAGGCGGCTCGTCGTATTCGATGACCTGCACGGCTTTCATGGGCGGCTCCCTGCGAGTCGGCGGGGTGGTTGGTGCGCCGATTACACAGGCCACCGCCCACAGACCGATGTCTCAAAAGCCGTCCGTGGATGTCTCAATGTGATACAGACCGTGCGCTCGAAGCCGCCGGCCTGCTCCAGTCGATACCGAGGGAACGGGGACTGCTGCAGAGTGGGTGACACCTGACCTGACCTGCTGAGATGCGGTGAGATGCGGCCTGGAAGGACGTCACAGTGCCCGAGCCGTATCCCAAGCCGTATCCCAAGGGTTCCGCGAGGACGTCGTGCGGGTCGCGCGCAACCGCGAGCCCGGCGTCACGCTGGAACAGATCGCCGCCGACTTCGGCGTCCACCCGATCACGCTGTCGAAGCGGCGGTGGCGGTGCCGGTGGCGTGCCGGGTGCTCGGGCCGGCCCGTCGGCCCTACCACCGGTGGCCGGCCGGGCCGGTCAGCGACGCCGAACTGGCCGGGGCCCACCGGGCCGACGCCCTGTTCGACGCGCACCGCGACGATCCCGAGTTCGGGCACCGCTTCCTTCTCTGCGGAGCGCGCGTCGCCGGTCAGCCGATGGCCGACCAGAACCTGACCCTGTCCTCACGCCAGGCCGCCGACGGCCTGCCCGGCGACGGCATCAACCCCCGATACGCACGAACCTGCTCGTGCCGCTCCACGGAGCCCACCGCTCCACCTCCCGATCAAGGTGTTGCGACGATCAGCTGAGTCCGTCCGATTCCGGTCCCGCAAGGTCGCCGCCGTCCTCACCCGGCACGGCCTGGTCGGCTCGATGGGCCGGGTCGGGCCGCCGACGACAACGCCGCGATGGAGAGCTTCTTCGCACTGCTGCGGAAGAACGTCCTCGACCGCCGAGTCTGGGCCACCCGCGAGGAGTTGCGGATCGCGATCGTCACCTGGATCGAGCGGACCTACCACCGCGCCGACGGCAACGATGCCTGGGCCGATTGACCACCGTCGAGTACGAGACCATCATGACCCCACCCGCAGCTCTGGCTGCATGAACCCCGCTGTCACCCGATCATGCAGCAGTCCCATGTGTGACGCGCACCATACGGGAGTGTCAATGGCCCGATACCAGCCCGCAAGCTCCTTGAAATTGGCCAAAGAGCTGTACCTGGAAGTCACCAAGGAACCGATCGCCCAACCGCTCGTGGTCGCCTCCTGGCAACGCTCGATGGAATACGAAGTGAAGTCGGGCAGCCTTGACGCTCCCTACCTGGAGAACGCAAATCTGGACAGCCTCCTGGCAAGAGCGGCGCTGCCACTCCTGGACAAGTTGCACAGACAGCTTGCCGATGAACCGGTATCCACGATGATCACGGACAGAGACGGAGTGGTGCTTTCCCGGAAGGTTTCCCACGAGGGCCTGACCACGCAACTCAACCGCGTCTGTCTGGCCCCTGGGCATGTGTTCTCCGAGCGCTACGTGGGCACCAACGGCATTGGGACCGCACTGGCCAGCGGCCGCCCGGTCACGATCGCTGGAAAGCAGCACTACGTCGAGGATCTGAGGGAATTCCATTGCGCGGCTGTCCCCATCCTGCATCCCACACGGCGCACGTTGCTGGGAGCCTTCAACCTCACTACCCTCCGTCAAAGCTCCGACGACATGCTGCTGGCCTTCGCCTGTTCGGTTGCGGCCCAGATAGAGGGCGAGATAGCGGCGATCAGCTCGCGGCGGGAGCGGGCCCTTTTCCAGGAATACATTGAGGCTTGCTCCTCGGTACGACCAGGCCTCGTGCTGGCCCTCAACCGCGATCTCGTCATGATGAACGAGCAGCTCAGGACAGCAGTGACCGGTCCGGATCACCATGCGCTCCTCGACCATGCCCGTGAGATCGCCGACGACCGTCAGTTGGAAGGAACACGCAGTATCGCCCTGCCCTCCGGACGGGTCGCCGAACTCAGGGTCAGCCGATGTCGGTGCGAGGAAGGTGACGGTGGAGCCATCCTCAGAGTCCGCCTGATCGGGCGCTCCCAACTCGACCGCGCGGATTCGGCCTCGCCCGCCGGACCGGTTCTGGGACTGGTGGGTTCGTCTCCGCAGTGGCTGCGCGCCGTCGCCGAAAGCGAAGCGGCATTCCTGACAGGGACGCCCCTTCATCTGATCGGGGAAGCCGGCGTTGGCAAGAGGACTCTCGTGGAAGCCCTGCACCGGTCCCACAGCGCCGGACGCCGCCTGGAAATGGCGGAAGCGCCAGTATCGGATGCGCCTGCCGTCACCGAGCGCTGGCTGCACGACATCAGGGAGCTGTTGGCCGTGCCGTACGTCGTCCTTGTCTTGCGTGATGTCCACTTGTTGGGCGACCAGTTGCGCCAGCAGCTCAGGAGCCTTCTGACGCACTTGGACGGCAAATCGACAGGACAATTGGTGATCACCAGTCAGCCTTCGATGGTTGGCGCCTACGACCAGTTGGACCAGCTCTGCCGAGCCGCGGTGGTGGTGCCACCCCTGCGTCATCGCCATGGCGACATCGAGCACCTGGCACGTTCGTTCCTGCGCAAGTACCGGCCAAGTGGCGAGAGCACACTCTCTGCGGATGCGCTGACCCTGCTTCAACGATGCCCCTGGCCGGAGAACGTTCGCCAGCTCGAGTCGGTGATCCGCAGCCTGGCGCGACAGCCTTTCGGTCAATCGATCCAGGTCGAGGACTTGCCACCGGAATGCCGGGTGTTCTCGCGCAAGGTCCTGACCACTATCGAGGCGCTGGAACGCGACGCGATTCTGCGTGGCTTGATGGTCCGCAACTCCAACGTCCAGCGCACCGCGCAGGACCTGGGAATCTCCCGTGCCACGATGTACCGAAAGATGCGCCGGTACGGGATCGTCCCGTCGAGCCTGACCTGACCCCGCCGCCGTGGTCGCCGAGCGCCGACGCGCGGCTACCAAGGCGACGAGCTGTGGGAACTGGCTGTGGGAACTGTTCCAGCGGGTGGTACCACCTGCTCCGACCCGGCCGCAGGGCGGAGGCCGGCGCCGGTACGGGGACCGAGAGGTCCGCGCGGCGATCATCTTCATGGCCACGACCGGCTGCACCTGGCGGCAGCCGCCGCCGGTCTTCGGCCCTTCGGGGCCGACCGCGCACCGCCGCTTCCCCGAATGGACCGCCGCTCGGTTCGGGGCGACGCTCCACCGCCTCGTCCTCGACGAACTCGGCTCGCGCGGAGACCTGGACTGGTCGCCCCCGTTGCCGTGCGCGCGTCAGGGTGGTCGAAGGCGCGGCCGAGAACGTCGATGGCGTCCTGCTGGATGCGGAGTCGGACGTGGGCGTAGACGACGGCGGTGACGCCGATGTGGGCGTGGCCGAGGAGTTCTTTGATGACGACGGGTTCGACGCCCTGTTCCAGGAGGAGGGCGGCGGTCGAGTGGCGGAGGTCGTGGAAGCGGATGCGGCGGAGGCCGGCCTTGCGCAGGAGTGTGGTGAAGGTGCGGGTGAGGTTGCACGGTGGCCGCCGGTCGCGAGGGCCCACCCGCCTCGCCGAGCGGGCGCGACGGGATCAGTGTGGGCGGCCATGTCGCCGCACCACCCCGCCCGGTCAGCTCCCCGCCATCTCCCACACGAGCACCTCGGCCGACGTCACCCCGACCGCTTCGAGGTCCTCGGCGTCCGTGACGCGGGCCGCGTCGCCCGGGGTCAGGGCCTCGTCGGCGAGGCGGATCTCGCCGCGCACCACGTGTACGTAGAGGTACGCGCCGTCCGGGAGGGCCGTGCGCTCGCCCGGTGCCAGGCGGCGTACGTGCAGCATGGCGGCCGCCTCCGGGACGGCGTAGGGGGTGGAGTCGGCGATGCCGCGGACGATGTCGTACGAGGGGTCGCCGGCCGGGTCCCGGGGGGTCAGCCACATCTGTACGAAGGTAAGCGGTACAGGGCCGTCGTTGCGTTCGACGTGGCGGACGCCGGCGGCCGCGCTCAGATGCTGGACGTCGCCGGGGCGGACCACGGTCTCCCGGCCCGTGGAGTCACGGTGCGTCAGTTCGCCCTCGACGACCCACGTCACGATCTCGGTGTGGCTGTGCGGGTGCTCGTCGAACCCGGCGCCGGGGGCGAGCCGTTCCTCGTTGCAGGCGATCAGCGCGCCGAAGCGCAGGTTGTCGGGGTCGTAGTGCGGGCCGAAGGAGAAGGCGTGCCGCGACTCGATGCCGGCCGCCGGGTCGCCCCCTGGGTAGCGCTCCGCAGCGCGCCGTACGTGAATCACGCCCCCACGGTAGCCCCGCCCGCCCGGCGGACCGACCCGCACCCCGCCAGTACATGCGCCCGTCCCGATAAGGCAGTCTTGTCCCCGTGCCCGAACCCGTAACCGGTAGGAACGAAGCCATGGTGCCCGCCGTCCACCCGCACTCCGCGACCCTGAAGAGGCTGGAGAAGTCCTCCGGGAGTCTCGCCGCGCAGGCGATCGCGCGGATGGACGAGACGCTGCCGTGGTACCGGGCGATGCCCCCGGAGAACCGTTCCTGGATCGGGCTGGTGGCCCAGGCGGGCATCGCGGCGTTCACCGAGTGGTTCCGGCGCCCCGACGCCCCCCAGGCGATCTCCACCGACGTGTTCGGGACCGCGCCGCGCGAGCTGACCCGGGCCATCACGCTGCGGCAGACCGTGGAGATGGTGCGCACCACCATCGAGGTCATGGAGAGCGCCATCGACGAGGTGGCCGCGCCCGGGGACGAGAGCGTGCTGCGCGAGGCGCTGCTGGTGTACGCGCGGGAGATCGCCTTCGCGACCGCCCAGGTGTACGCCCAGGCCGCCGAGGCACGCGGTGCCTGGGACGCGCGGCTGGAGTCGCTGGTGGTCAACGCCGTGCTGAGCGGGGAGGCCGACGAGGGGGCCGTGAGCAGGGCCGCCGCGCTCGGCTGGAACTCGCCCGAGCACGTGTGCGTGGTGCTGGGCACCGCCCCCGACGGGGACTCCGAGCTGACGGTGGAGGCCATCCGGCGGGCCGCCCGGCACGCCAAGCTCCAGGTGCTGACGGGGGTGCTGGGCGACCGGCTGGTCGTCATCGCGGGCGGCAGCGACAATCCGCTCGCCGTCGCGAAGTCGCTGATCGGGCCGTATGCGGCCGGGCCGGTGGTGGCCGGTCCGGTGGTGCCGGACCTGCTGGCCGCGACCCGGTCCGCGCAGGCCGCGGCGGCGGGGCTCAAGGCGTGTTCCGCCTGGCAGGACGCGCCGCGCCCGGTACTGGCGGACGATCTCCTCCCGGAGCGCGCGATCGCCGGTGATCCGAGTGCGCGGGAGCAGTTGGTGGAGGAGATCTACAGACCGCTGGAGGAGGCCGGTTCGGCGCTCCTGGAGACGCTCTCCGTGTATCTGGAACAGGCGAGCAGTCTGGAGGGCGCCGCGCGGATGCTGTTCGTTCACCCCAACACCGTGCGCTACCGGCTCCGACGTGTGACTGATGTCACCGGTTGGTCGCCTTCTGACGTACGCTCGGCGTTCACACTGCGCATCGCCCTGATCCTGGGGCGTCTGGCCGATGGAGATCTCCCCTCCTAGGATTTTGTCAGGGGCCCACAAATCCCCTTGCTGTTCTTCGTCCTTGTCCCCACGGGCGGTCGTGGCCGTCCACAAGAGAGAGTGTGAGAGTGCTCGTACTCGTCGCTCCCGGCCAGGGCGCCCAGACGCCCGGCTTCCTGACTCCTTGGCTCGAACTGCCCGGTGCCGCCGACCGTGTCGCCGCCTGGTCGGACGCCATCGGGCTGGACCTCGCCCACTACGGCACCCAGGCCGACGCGGACGCGATCCGCGACACGGCCGTGGCCCAGCCGCTGCTGGTCGCCGCCGGAATCCTGTCCGCCGCGGCACTGGGTGACATCTCCGATGTCGCGCCGGGCGCGGTCGCGGGCCACAGCGTCGGTGAGATCACCGCCGCCGCCTTCGCGGGCGTCCTCGACGACACCGCCGCGCTGACGCTGGTGCGCCGGCGCGGTCTGGCGATGGCCGAGGCCGCCGCCGTCACCGCGACCGGGATGTCCGCGCTGCTCGGCGGCGACCCGGAGGTCTCGGTCGCGCACCTGGAGAAGCTGGGCCTGACCCCGGCGAACGTCAACGGGGCCGGCCAGATCGTCGCCGCGGGCACGCTGGAGCAGCTCGCCGCGCTGAACGAGGACAAGCCCGAGGGCGTCCGCAAGATCGTCGCGCTGAAGGTCGCCGGCGCCTTCCACACGCACCACATGGCGCCCGCGGTCGACAGCCTGGCCGAGGCCGCCAAGGAACTCTCGCCCGCGGACCCGAAGGTCGTCTACGTCTCCAACCGGGACGGGCGGACCGTCACGTCCGGCTCGGAGGTGCTGGAGCGGCTGGTCGGCCAGGTCGCCAACCCGGTGCGCTGGGACCTGTGCATGGAGACGTTCAAGGAACTCGGCGTCACCGCGCTGCTGGAGGTGTGCCCCGGCGGCACGCTCACCGGGCTCGCCAAGCGCGCCCTGCCGGGCGTGAAGACGCTGGCGCTGAAGACCCCCGACGACCTCGACGCTGCTCGCGAGCTCATCGCAGAGCACGCCTGACAAGGAGCCCGGAGCATGTCGAAGATCAAGCCGAGCAAGGGCGCCCCGTACGCGCGCATTCTCGGGGTGGGCGGCTACCGCCCGGTCCGGGTGGTGCCGAACGAGGTCATCCTGGAGAAGATCGACTCGTCCGACGAGTGGATCCGCTCGCGCTCCGGCATCGAGACCCGGCACTGGGCGAACGACGAGGAGACCGTCTCCGCGATGTCCGTGGAGGCGGCCGGCAAGGCGATCGCCGACGCCGGGATCGCCGCCGAGCAGATCGGCGCGGTCGTCGTGTCCACGGTCTCGCACTTCCACCAGACCCCGGCCATCGCCACCGAGATCGCCGACAGGCTCGGCACGGACAGGGCCGCCGCCTTCGACATCTCGGCCGGCTGCGCGGGCTTCGGCTACGGCCTCACCCTCGCCAAGGGCATGATCGTCGAGGGCTCGGCGGAGTACGTGCTGGTCATCGGCGTGGAGCGGCTGTCCGACCTGACCGACCTGGAGGACCGTGCGACGGCCTTCCTGTTCGGTGACGGCGCGGGCGCGGTCGTCGTGGGCCCCTCCGGGGAACCGCACATCGGTCCGACGGTGTGGGGTTCCGAGGGCGACAAGGCCGACACGATCAAGCAGACCGTGTCCTGGGACCGTTTCCGGGTGGGCGACGTGTCCCAGCTGCCCCTCGACGGCGAGGGCAACGTCAAGTTCCCTGCGATCACGCAGGAGGGCCAGGCGGTGTTCCGCTGGGCCGTGTTCGAGATGGCGAAGGTCGCCCAGCAGGCGCTGGAAGCGGCCGGGATCACCGCGGACGACCTGGACGTCTTCATTCCCCACCAGGCCAACGAGCGGATCATCGACTCGATGGTGAAGACGCTGAAACTGCCGGCGCACGTCACGGTCGCCCGTGACGTGCGCACCACCGGCAACACCTCGGCCGCCTCGATTCCGCTCGCGATGGAGCGGCTTCTGGCGACCGGTGAGGCGAAGAGCGGCGACACCGCGCTCGTCATCGGCTTCGGGGCGGGTCTCGTGTACGCCGCGACTGTCGTTACCCTCCCCTAGGCACTCCGTGCCGGATCACCTCCGATCCGGCACGGGACCAGCAACACCTGCCGCTGACGCGGCGGACGCCCAACCCTCTGAATCACTACGAAGGAGCGCCTGACATGGCCGCCACTCAGGAAGAGATCGTCGCCGGTCTCGCCGACATCGTTAACGAGATCGCCGGCATCCCGGTCGAGGACGTCCAGCTGGACAAGTCCTTCACCGACGACCTGGACGTCGACTCGCTGTCCATGGTCGAGGTCGTCGTCGCCGCCGAGGAGCGCTTCGACGTCAAGATCCCCGACGAGGACGTGAAGAACCTCAAGACGGTCGGCGACGCGACCGAATACATCCTCAAGCACCAGGGCTGAGCGATCCGCTAGACCCCGGTTGCCTGCCCCGCCACCCGGCGGTGGCGCCGTACGAATCCTCGTATCCGTTGGAGAAAGAATTCCCGTGAGCCCGACCAATCGCACCGTGGTCGTCACCGGTATCGGCGCAACCACACCGCTGGGTGGCGACGCAGCCTCGACCTGGGAGGGTCTGGTCGCCGGTCGTTCCGGCGTCAAGCCCCTGGAGCAGGAATGGGCCGCCGAGCAGGCGGTCCGCATCGCGGCGCCGGTCGCCGTGGAACCCACCGAGGTCATCCCCCGGCCGCAGGCCCGCCGCCTGGACCGCTCGGCGCAGTTCGCGCTGATCGCCGCCAAGGAGGCGTGGGCCGACGCCGGCTTCGAGGGCAAGGCCGGTGAGGACCCGAACGTCGACCCGGACCGGCTCGGCGCCGTCATCGCCTCCGGCATCGGCGGCGTGACGACTCTGCTCGACCAGTACGACGTGCTGAAGGAGAAGGGCGTCCGCCGCGTCTCCCCGCACACCGTCCCCATGCTGATGCCGAACGGCCCCTCGGCGAACGTGGGCCTGGCCGTGGGCGCCCGTGCGGGCGTGCACACGCCGGTGTCCGCCTGCGCGTCGGGCGCGGAGGCCATCGGCTACGCCATCGAGATGATCCGTACGGGCCGCGCCGACGTCGTCGTCGCGGGCGGCACGGAGGCGGCGATCCACCCGCTGCCGATCGCCGCGTTCGGCAACATGATGGCGATGTCCAAGAACAACGACGACCCGCAGGGCGCCTCGCGTCCCTACGACGTCGCCCGTGACGGCTTCGTGCTCGGCGAGGGCGCCGGCGTGATCGTCCTGGAGTCCGCGGAGCACGCCGCCAGGCGTGGCGCCCGCGTGTACGCCGAGGCGGTCGGCCAGGGCATCTCCGCCGACGGCCACGACATCGTGCAGCCGGAGCCCGAGGGGCGCGGCATCTCGCACGCCCTGCAGAACCTGCTGGACGGCACCGACCTGGTCCCGGCCGAGATCGTGCACGTCAACGCGCACGCCACGTCGACGCCGGCCGGTGACATCGCCGAGCTGAAGGCGCTGCGGAAGGTGTTCGGCGACGACGCGGACCACATGGCGGTCTCCGCCACGAAGTCGATGACCGGTCACCTGCTCGGTGGCGCGGGCGGTGTGGAGTCGGTGGCGACGATCCTCGCCCTGTACCACCGGGTGGCCCCGCCCACCATCAACGTCGACAACCTCGACCCGGAGGCGGAGGCCAACGCCGACATCGTCCGCGGCGAGGCCCGCAAGCTGCCCGTCGAGGGCCGCATCGCCGCGCTGAACGACTCGTTCGGCTTCGGCGGGCACAACGTGGTGCTGGCGTTCCGTTCGGTCTGACGGACGCCTCCCGATCGCACGCGAAGGGCCCGCACCGGTCGGCGAATTAAAGGGGTCGTCGCAACACGCGGTGAGTTGATCAAGCCGCGAGCAGTTTGGACAGACGCTCGGCTGGGGTTTCCCAGCCGAGCGTTTTGCGTGGGCGGCTGTTGAGTTCGGCGGCGACGGCGCCGAG